>CAZMRE010000108.1:0-7400 GCA_964568545.1 uncultured Deferribacteres bacterium
GATTTAGCGATTGTTTGATTTAGAGATTTTGTGAGTCCATGATTTATTCCATTTGTGTTTTTTAATTTCTTAATTTATTTTTTCAATAGAATCCGGTTATATTTTAGCATTCCTCTTGGCCGTGGAATAGGATTTAACAAAAATGGCGGTTAACTCATCGGCTTCTTTTAGAATAGGCAAAATTCGATTTTGCGGCAATAACCCCGATTCTTGAATAATCTCCAACCAGAAGAGTGTTTCGTCTGCCTCTTCAACCACGATGTGCAATTTGGCATTAAATTCTGCCTTGCTTCTCCCACGACAAGCAGCGCGATAATTCGCGCCCACAGATGTCCCCGAACGAATAAGTTGACTGCCAATAGCCTTTCCTTCAATTGTTTTTGGTAACGCGGCCACAAGTTTTATAATATTTAGAGCAAATCGCTTTGTTCTTTCTTTTAGGATTGCTTGATTCATGGGAGATGGGGATTTAGTGATTTTGAGATTTAATGATTTTTTGATTTAGTGATTTTGAGATTTAGTGAATCCAGTCTAAAAAAGATATCTGCCAAGAATTTCACGAATTATAACGAATTGATTTCATTAATATTAATAGAATTATATCCTGTATAATTTGTACAATTGGTGGTTTTTAGAGTGCACTCATTTATTGATTTTAAGATTTTTTGATTTAATGATCGCATGGTTTATTCCGTCTGTTTTCCAATTCGTCAATATATTTTCTGATTTTTGGATCGCTTTGTATATTTAGGTTCTCCCAAATCCCCCTTTTTTAATATTCCAAAATCCTTGCATCCAAACATCCTAATTTCTCCACATCTCCAAATCCCCACATCTTCACATCCCTCAATCCTTACATCTCCACATCTTCACATCGCTAAATCTCCACATCCTCACATCTCTCAATCTTCACATTTTTCTCCCTACCCGGTGCAAGGTCATCATATTGGTGGTGCCCTTTACGCCCAGGGGTGCACCGGAAACAATGACGATGGAATCCCCGCGCTTCACGAGGCCATCGGAGAGGAGGGCTTTTTCCACACGTTGAATCATTTCATCAAGGGAATTGATCATCTGGATTTTCCGGGTAGTCACGCCCCAATTGAGAAGCAATCGACGACGGACTTTTTCCGAAAGCGTAAACGCAACAATTTGTGTGAGAGGCCTGTATTTGGAGATCAAGCGAGCGGTAAAGCCGGATTGGGTGAACGCCACAATGGCACGGGCTTTGAGCTCCCGAGCAGCATCACAGGCAGCCTCGCTAATGGAATCAGGGAAGGTTTTTTGGGCATGACTGCTGGTCGGACGGACATTGCGTCCATCTTCCAGTGAATGCTGCTCCGCTTCCTCGATAATCTTTCTCATCATTTGAACAGATTCAATGGGGTACTCGCCAGCTGCCGTTTCCGCAGAGAGCATGACCGCATCGGTGCCGTCGAAAATGGCATTGGCTACATCAGAAGCCTCGGCGCGCGTGGGCCGGGGCTGAAAACGCATCGATTCTAGCATCTGTGTGGCTGTTATTACCGGAATGCTCTTATCAATACATTTTCGGATGATTTCCTTTTGAATGATCGGAACCTTTTCCGGATTCATTTCCACTCCCAGATCGCCCCGGGCCACCATCGCGGCATCCGTAACGGAAAGGATATCATCAAGATTTTCAATAGCTTCTGGTTTTTCCAATTTGGCCACGACCGGAATATCCGCGCCTTCTTCTTCGATGAGCTTTTTAAGCCCGGCAACATCCAATGGGCTTCGAACAAACGACAACGCCACAAAATCCACTTTTTGTTCAATCCCAAATTTCAGGTCGATCTTATCTTTTTCGGTTAGCGATGGCGTGCTGAGTTTAACGCCCGGCAAATTAATCCCTTTGTGCGAACCGAGAGGGCCTCCGTGAATTACATCACAAAAAACCTTTTCATCAGCGGTTTTCTTGACGCGAAGCTCCAATAAGCCATCGTCCAGAAGAATACGGTCCCCTGCAGAAACATCCTTTGGCAAATGCTTGTAGGTCGTTGAAATGATTTCCTTGGTGCCAATCAGGGGTTCGGTAGTGATTGTAATTTCCTGGCCGTCTTGCAGCATCACTTGGTCGTCTTTGATTTCACCTACACGAATTTTGGGCCCCTGAAGATCCTGAAGGATTCCAATCGGGCGATTGAGCTTTTTCGAAAGATCTCGAACAATTTGAATGGTTCGGGCGTGTTCTTCGTGAGTTCCGTGTGAAAAATTGAGTCGAACCACATCGACTCCGGTTTGAATCAGCTTTTCAATAATTTCCGGAGAGTCACTGGCAGGCCCAAGGGTGGCAATAATCTTTGCGCGTTTCATTGTATGTCCTTTTCTTGAAGAAGGAATTCAGACACCATAAGTTGTCGGTGAAATTTTTTATTTTAAATGGTGCTAAATGGTCTATGAACGAAAATACCGAAAAAATGTGACGCAATAAATTTAGAAAATCCAAAACTCACGCCTAATTGGCATCAAAACCAACATTGGCAGCCCGAACCTTCCCCTCACCCGCCAGCTTGCGGGCGAGACGGACTGAGGGGATAAGTTCGAAAAACAGCGATGGTTTAATTGAATTACTTAGCAAATAAAATATCCTGTAATCCTGTCAAATTTTTTTAAGCTCACGCCAATGGCGAAATGACTGGCTCTGAATATTTGAAAGCATTCAATCCTCAACAAGATAGGCAAATTGTTCCTTAAATTCAGAGACAGTCATTTTCCCTGCATCGGCCAATTTTTGCAGCATTTCGGCATTGTCAAAATCCCTTTTGGTAAGCCGAATCATATATTCGCGCGCAACGGCGTAGGAATCGGTTTTGACGTCTACCAATCGTACGGACATTTTGCCGGTCTTTTCGTCCAGAATGTCTTCAAACGGAATAGGAATGAGTTTTCCCGCATCCACATAAATGAGAGCTCCATTAGGAGCCTTGGCTGCTAATTCATCGCTGATTAAGAATTTAATAGCGCTGTAACCAAGGTCTCGAACGTATTCGCAGTCAAAAGGAATAGGCGGAGCTGAACGCAGTTCGTAGCCAATATTACTGGCAACCATTTGAAATTTTTCGCCGCGTTTCTGAAAACGTCGTTCCAGTTCGTACTTAATAATTCTACCCAGATCAATTTCAGCCAGGCGAATGTGTCCATAATCATCATAGTCTATCCGCATACCCTCGATAGCCTGCAATTCTTCTACATCCAATTTTTCGGCAATGCCTTCAGCCAGCACCACTACACCGTCCTGGCGGCCCATAACACGGCGCTTCAAAATAGAGCCTTCAATAATATCACAGACCTTTTTGATTGCAATGGTTTCTTCGGGAAATTCCTCGCCGATAATCACATTTGTAACGCCGGCTGCTTTTCCGATCCCAAGCGCCAGGTGCCCGGCCTTCCGGCCCATGGCAACAACAATGTACCAGCGATTTGTGGTTCGAGAATCTTCCATTAGATTATGAACAATGGAAACGCCCACGTGGCGGGCCGTTTGAAACCCAAATGTAGGAATGTTTCCGGGCAGGGGCAGGTCATTATCGATGGTTTTTGGAACATGCGCCACGCGGATTTTCCCCCTTACCGCTTCAGCCACTCTGCTGGCAGAAAAAGCCGTGTCGTCACCCCCAATTGTGATCAGGTCCGTAATGCCCAATTGTGTAAACCCCCGAATAACATTGTCCATACTCTGCTTGTTTTTGGTGGGATTTTCACGGGAGGTGCGTAGAATGGATCCACCCGTAAAGTGGATTCTGGAGACGTCTTCGATTTCAAGTTTTTGAATGTGCGTGTAATCTCCTCTTGCAAACCAATAATAACCGCCAATAATTCCAATCACTTCCATTCCCTGGTTTCTGGCTTCGATTGTGGCGGCACTGATGACGCCATTAATTCCAGGAGCCGGACCACCTCCGACAATAATTCCTAATTTTCTCTGCTGCGTACTCACGGATTAAACTCCTTTCTGAAATTTTTGCTACACAAGATTTTCATGTATGACTCTGAACCGTTTTATTCAAATTCTAATAATAATAATCATTTTTTCCTCTTCAATCAAGTGAAAATGAATGCAGCGGCGATTTTCTTTTTTTGGGAATTCGTTCCTTTTGCCAGAAAATTGTGTTTAACAAGAAGATTGGTCTGACCGCTCACAATTTTTTCAAGTCTTCCCCGTTGGTACGGAAAACAACAGCCCCTTCTTTATCTGTGCGAAATGTTCGGATATTCAGTTGTCTCAATCGCTGAAGGATTTCCGGTGATGGCTGATGAAAATGATTGTGTGCGCCCACCGAAATAACCGCGTAATGAGGGTCAACGGCTTTTAAAAATTGCCAGCTACTGGATGTTCTACTGCCATGGTGTGGGACCTTCAATACATCCGATTTGAGAAGCCCACCAAATTTGAGCAATTGCATTTCCACCGGATTTTCAATATCACCTGTGAATAAAAACGATCGGTCGCCGAAACAAATTTTTGCCACCACGGAATGATTGTTTTCTTTGTCCGAAGGATCTGCGATTCCGGGTTTGTGCCAGGGGCTCAGCGGGTAAAAAATCCAGATAGACGTCCCGTGCCAATTAAGCCTGTGGAAACCGGCAGAAACTGCCCGAAGCGGAATTTTCTTGCGACGAATGTTGTTTCGGTAAAGCTGGTAAATCGGTCCCGCCAGGCTATCCCCATTGTCCCAGACCTCCTTAACCGCCAAATGAGCTAGCAAAAAGGGAGCGCCTCCTACGTGATCTTCGTGATGGTGGCTGATCATCATGGCATCGAGAAAATGGCACTGTTCATACCGTAAAAAGGGGAAAACAATGCGTTCTCCTGCGTCAAAAGATTCCGTCCAGGGTCCAGTGTCGATCACCAGGAAATGACCATCCGGAAATTGGACAACACTTCCATCGCCCTGGCCTACATCAAGAAATGTAACCTTGAGTGTGGGTTTCAGATGCGACAGGGTGTCCGCACCGAACCAGACAACAAGGAGAAGAATCATGCCGAGTGATAACTGCCGTACCCGGCGGGGATTGTTTCCAAACCAGATGATTCCCAGCAAAATAAAATAGGCCATTAAATACCAGAGAGAAAAATGTCCAAATGATTCGATGGCACTGCCCGGTAAGCTATTGAAAAAAGTAACAAATTGGATGAGAAACGTGAGAAGCAATTTTACCGGCCAAGCCAGCAAGTTACCCAGAAGCGGCCAGATGGGCCCCAGAATGATTAGAGCAAATCCGAGAGCAACAATAATAAAAACCAGCGGCACAACTACAAGATTGGCCAGAAGGGCATACATGGGCAATCGATGAAAATAATAAAGGGTCAACGGGAGTGTTCCCAGTTGAGCAGTGAAAGAAACGACCAAAAGCGGCAAAAGCTTGGTACTAATAAACTGTTGGAGCCGGTTCCGCGGAATGAATTGAAAAAAATTCAGAATCCGATTGTAAAACAAAACGATTCCCAGAACAGCCAAAAAGGACAATTGAAATCCGGCATCGAAAAGCATGAATGGATTGATCATGAGGAGGATAAGAGCGGCCACGGCCAGACTGTTCACCACATTTGAGCGGCGCTGAAGCAGGTAACCAAGTAAAATAATGGCTGCCATAAGACTGGCTCGTACAACGGGCGGTTTGCCCCCGGTAAGAATGGCGTACACAATGAGCGCCAGGATAACCAAAACAGTGCGGGGAATTTCGGGCAAGCGCAGAAGCGAAAAAAGTCCCATTAACAGGAGAAGAATGAACCCAACGTGAAGTCCTGAAACAGCCAGCACGTGAACGACGCCGGTTCTGGCAAAGCGCTGCTGAATTTCCGGATCAATTTGGCCGCGCTGGCCAAGAAGTAATCCCTTTAGCAGGAAAGCTTCTTCTGTTTGGCCAAGGTGACGTTCAATCTGCCGTGAAAACGCATTTCGGAGAGAAGCAATCAAACTGGTTTGAAAAAATATTCTGTGATTTGATGAAAGGATCCTTACCGGCTCTCCTCGCTTGAGGTAGAAAAGTGCAGAAACATTTCGACGGCCCAGGTAGGCTCTATAATCGAATTCCCCTGGATTTCGTCTGCCGGGCGGCTGGCTAAGGTAGCCAGAGAGGAAAACACGCTGGCCAATTTTTACTTGGAGCGTTGTATCTTTTGACGAAACAAGAAGTATCGCTTGGATGGCAAAAGTGGAATCTCTGCTGAGGATATACTCGGAGTGGAGAATCCATTTGGTCCGATTGTGTTGAATTTCAGGAAAAGATGAGATGACGCCGATCAAACCGACGGGATTTATAATATTCGAGGGAAGCGATCTGGACTCTTTTTGAAACTGATTCTGAGCAGACCCCACCCACAAAAATCCCAGCAAAAAACTGGCAATCAATCCGGTACACGTACGTGCCCGATTCAATCCAAGCGAAATAATGAGAGTAATAAGAATCAGAAAAGTGGCTAATCCCGCCGGAATAAGCGGGATAGAGATACGCAAAAAATGCCCCAAAATAATTCCAAGAGCGAAATTCAGGAAAACAACGACGGCTGGTTCTTTCACGGTACATTTCCCCTAATATTTCCATTTCGGAACACCGTATTATTAGATAACAAAATTCCCGGAATATCAAAAAACAGGAATTTTCCACTACCTTATTTAACAATAAGATACAAGTTTAATAAATAGCGATTCTTGGTATGATATTTGTGATTTAAGCACTATCAGCTACATCATGCTTCAAAAAGAATCCCGTTTCTGAGGAAGCCTTTTAAATAGTGTCTGAAGAAAAACGCCTGAAAAATGTAGTGTGAGCATCTTGCTTGCATTAGTTTGTTATGAGAAACAAAGAATTAGCAAAATCAAAATTCCCGAGCCAGAGGCTTGTGCCATGTTTTCGTTCAGACATTAAATAGCCGCGTTTCATTAAAGCATTAGCCATATTTATGGACAATTAACTTTGGGCAAAAAAAACAAGAAAATCTATCACACAGGACAAGTCGTATCCTTTCAAGATGCGCCAAAAGAAGTTCAGGAACTGATGAAAGAACTCATAATAATGTGTCCGTTTCGCAAGAAGACGTTCGCCAATCTGGAAAATTTAGATATTCAATTTACACGCCAAGCGGATGGCTGGCAATTTATATGCAGAAGCTGTCCCAATACAGAGTGTACCGGTTTTATTCTGGATGCGCCTCGATCCACCAAAAAAGAAGGCAGCAAAATTCTGCTCATTTAGGTGAACTGGGGAAAGTGCACTTTCTTAAATTCGAAAAGTATGAGATTTTTTCTCTTTTCGAATATTTTATCCTCTGTCGTTTAGAGTTTTATCTAACAACTTGTTTTATAATGAACTACAACAATTCCCCTAAAATTAATTTTTTTGGATATTCTGAATATTTATTTTTTCACACCTAA
>CAZMRE010000109.1:0-7387 GCA_964568545.1 uncultured Deferribacteres bacterium
TTTCCGTAATGCTGAGCCAATTGAAGTTTAAGTCCTGAAATTCCGCCAACGGCATGGGAAGCAAAGATCGCCAGAATAATAGCGCCCGTAATGGCGATAAAAAATTGAATAAAATCAGTGACCACCACTCCCCAAAGTCCGCCAAGCGTGGAGTAAACAAGAGTAATGATTAGGCAGACGCCAATGGCCTCCCATTTCCCCATTCCCAATGTAATGCCCAGTATTTTTGCCATGGCCAATGTTACCCAGCCCATCACGATCAAATTGATCGGGAACCCAAGGTAAAGCGCCCGAAATCCCCTCAAAAAGGCGGCGGCACCACCGGAATACCGGAGCTCTGTGAATTCAATGTCGGTAATGACCCCTGAGCGCCGCCAGAGTTTAGCAAAGACAAAAACGGTCAGGATACCGCTCATGACCATGTTCCACCAGAGCCAATTCCCTGCAACACCGTGGCTTGCCACCAGACCCGCCACGGCCAGCGGGGTGTCGGCGGCAAAGGTTGTGGCAACCATGGATGTTCCCGCCAGCCACCAGGGAAGACTGCGCCCAGAAACGAAATATTCGGCCATGCTTTGGCTAGCCTTTTTGGTAAACAACGACCCAACAACAATGGCCAGTACAAAATAGGCCACCAGTAAGATCCAGTCAATCAATTGCAGATGCATCATAACCTCTTGAATTTAGTGGGGTAATTGAAAATCATTTCCATCATTTGGCCATCGGGATCGCACCAGAATGGTGTCCGGGTAAACGAAAAAACGTTCTGAAAAACGAAAGGGCTTTAATTGGCCTCGGGAAAATTTTCCATTTTTATCGTTATCCCGAAATGCCGAGATCCGGTAGCTTCCAGGAAGAATATTTTTAAATTGATAGGCACCAAGCCAATTCAATTTGAGTGACTTTTTTAAATGTGGCGGATTCGTCTGGCTTAGATGCAGGAAAATTGGCCCGGCTGCTGAAGAATCCGCATCTTTCACGATTCCTGAAATTTCAGAAAGTGTGTCTTCGGGAACCACGCGGAAAATCTTTGTAGAATCGGCTTGTAAAGAATTTCCGGCAAGATCAAAAATATGCCGAGAAAGTAGATGCCACCGGTAAACTTGATTCCCCTTTAAAAATTTTAGGGGCTTGAATTGAAAAACATCCGGCTGTGGCCAGAAGATTTTTCCTTGAATGGTGTCGCCATCGGCATTTTGCAGAAGCAGAACCGAATCGGCCCGAAGGGTGTCGATGGCTTCGCTGAATACACACGAGAGTATTTTATCTGGAAGGACAGCTTTGGCACTGTCGGTAGGAAAGGCGCGCACGACCTGCGGTGGAAGGGTATCCGGGCGGGCGCTCCCGCGGAGGGTGATGGAATCGCGTGCGCCGATGAGGTTCCCAGCCCGATCATGAATGGCATGCAATTTAACGATATAATTTTGGCCTGAATCTTGCCGTGCCGTTACTAAAATAATTTGGTTTGAGTTTAGAAAACTTCGGTAGCTCATTTGCAGAGCCAGCGCTTGACGGGTATTTTTTTTTGAAATGGAAAAATTACTGGCATTTTCTGCATCGAGGGAATCCACAGGTTCGCTCATTCGAATTTGTACATGACGGGTATCCGTCGCAAAGGCGGAAACGATCTCGGGCGGGGTTGTATCCTGAACGGCCACCCGGAAAAAAAGAGGCCCATCCGTGGAGTCTTTGGGAGTCAGGGAGGCATCCCGGGTGGGGAACCCAATCGCATCGTAACCCGGGTCATAGCGGCGATTTCTGTCTTTGTCATTTAAGGCAAAAAGACGGTAGCTGCCCGGCGAAAGGTTTTGCAGCAGAAAGCGTCCCCGGGCGTCGCACTGCGTCACATATTGTGGAGAATCTGTTGTGGGATCAGGCGTCGCTGCCAGGCGCAGCAAATATCCCCAGATGTGGATGCCCCGTGCAGAGCCTTTGTCAAAAACGCGTCCGGTAATCTTTCCGTTATCCAGATGCACACCGGTGGAAAAGGCCAGCGTAAAGGATTCGCGCATGGAATTCCCGTGCCGGTCTCTAACGCCTGCACCAATAGTGATCAGATAGGTTTGATTGGGCAGCAGAGAATCCGGAAGAATGAGGGAAAGCGTTTTCCCATGCCATTTTAGCCGGAAGGGATTCCTTGGCGCGGGCGCCAGAAAGAGGGCATCTTCAATCGATTTTTGTTCGATTTTCTCACTAAAGGTCAATTGAATAGGTGTCGATGTTGAAACGTGCGTTGCCCGGTTAGGAGGGACAGTTGCAATAATACGGGGAGGCGTTCGATCTTCCGGGCCGCCGGAAGGCATCCCCTGACGCGCACAGGAAACCAGAAGAAGTAAGGCAGCCCCCATGATCGCATAAAAAATTGACCGACGAAAAGATGTGTTTCCAGAAAATTCCATTTATATTAATATCCAGTCAAAAGAATGATTGTAAGATGTTTTGAATCTGCACTCGAAAAAATTGGCATTTAATTTTCGCAACATTGGTTGAATCATCTCTGTGGCACTCTGTGCCTTTCGCTGGTGCTTTGTGTAACCCAAAAAAAGGGAACACAGAGAGCCTCGAAGAGAAAACATTTTGAATCCGAATGTTAAACCCTTTGTGCCTTTGAGTTTTGGTAGCAAGTATCGTCAAAAGCACCCTGGTTTGCTCTGAAATTGTTCTTGAAAAACTAAAATACAGATTTTTAACCGAAAATTCAATAGATTATTTTGATGTTTACTTTTATTTGATTTGAGGCCGGCATTTGATCCAAATGTAAAAATTTTGTAAAAAAATAAAAAAGTATTGACATTTGACAAATTTGTTTTTATATTTAATGCCAATTTAAGTAAAACGTAGTCAATTCAAATCGGAAATGGTATTGAATGATGGTTGACGGATCCACATATTTTAACCTAATGGGTTTAAGGCGTTTTTCGCTTATGTGGATCACTTTGTTCGTTATTCTTTCGATTTTCGGTTTGCTTCAAAACATATCCCTCTTATTATTGTTGCATATTTTGATTCTTGGCATTATCGCCGGTTTGATTTTGACCCTTATTTTAAGGTAAAATCGAGCCAGAGGTAAGCACAAGAATCACACAAATCTAAACATTACCACAAAAAAACAAAATCTTACCTCTGGCTCACAGGAGAAGACTATTTTTTAGAATAGTTCATGTGCCCAGCACATTAAAATAAAACTGACTGTGAGGAAGAGCTATGAGAAGTGACACTGTAAAAAAGGGGTTTGAGAGAGCCCCACATCGGAGCTTGCTACGGGCCTGCGGTTTAAAAGATCCCGACTTTAATAAGCCATTTATTGGAATCGCAAACTCATTTATTGAGATTATTCCCGGACACATGCATTTGCAGGAGTTGGGGAAAATTGCAAAGGAGGAGGTTCGGAAAGCGGGAGGGGTTCCTTTTGAGTTTAACACCATTGGCGTTGGCGACGGTATTGCTATGGGACACTCCGGAATGAAATACTCCCTGCCCAGCCGGGAAATTATTGCAGATTCCATTGAAACCGTTGTTCAGGCGCACAAACTGGACGGATTGGTTTGTATTCCCAATTGTGATAAAATTGTACCTGGAATGATTATGGCCGCTGTGCGGTTGAATATTCCTACCGTTTTTGTCAGCGGGGGTCCCATGCTGGCTGGGCATGCGCCCCATCACAATCCGGTTGATTTAATTTCCGTATTTGAGGGAGTTGGAGAATTTCAATCGGGAAAAATCACCAAAGAAGATTTAACCGAGCTGGAAAAATACGGTTGTCCGACTTACGGGTCGTGTTCGGGCTTGTTTACGGCCAATTCGATGAATTGCCTGATGGAAGCGCTGGGACTCGCATTTCCCGGAAACGGCACAATTCCGGCCGTCACAAAAGAACGTCGAGAACTGGTCAAGCGCGCCTCCAGACAGATCATTACCCTCATTGAAAAAGACCTGAAACCCCGCGACATTGTGGATGAGGAAACCATCGACAACGCCTTTGTTCTGGACATGGCGATGGGCGGATCCACAAACACGGTTCTGCACACACTTGCAATTGCCAACGAAGCTGGAATTAAATACCCGCTTGGCCGATTGAATGAACTGGCAGAAAAAGTGCCTCACATTTGCAAGGTGTCGCCCGCATCCTTCTGGCACATGGAAGATGTGGATCGTGCCGGGGGCATTTCTGCGATCCTGAAGGAGGTAAGTAAAAAACCGGGCATTCTCAATCTCGATAAAAAGACGGTTACCTTAAAAACACTTGGCGAGAACATTCAGAACGCGGAAATCAAAGACAAAAATGTGATTAAAACAATTGAAAAGCCTTACAGCGAAAAGGGCGGGCTGGCGATTTTGTTCGGAAATTTGGCACCCGATGGATCTGTTGTCAAGACAGGAGCTGTTGAAGAGCACATGAAAACATTTACGGGAAAGGCGATTGTTTTCGATTCTCAGGAAGAAGCAAACGCCGGAATCCTAAATGGTACTGTCAAAGCCGGGCATGTGGTGGTCATTCGCTACGAGGGACCGAAAGGCGGGCCCGGAATGCAGGAGATGCTGGCTCCAACATCAAATATTATGGGAATGGGGCTTGGCGATAAGGTTGCACTAATTACCGACGGCCGTTTTTCGGGCGGAACACGAGGAGCCTGTGTGGGGCACGTTTCCCCGGAGGCAATGGCTGGCGGGCCGATTGCATTTGTAGAAAATGGAGACCTCATCGAGATTGACATTCCCGGCAAAAAATTAAATTTATTGATTTCAGATGAGGAATTGCAAAACCGACGAAAAAACTGGCAGCCGCCCGAATTAAAAACGGATTCCAAATGGCTGCGGCGGTACTCGCGAATGGTGACCTCCGCCAATACTGGAGCGGTGCTGGAGTAAACGTAACAATTAAACCCGGATTCGGAAAAATCATTTAAAATGGACATTTGTTGCCCAGGATTTCTGTCCCGCCGTGAACGACGGGACTAAAAACGGGAAGTACCGTGAACGGTGCTCGAAAAACAGGGTGCTTTAGCACTCTTCCAAGTTTTAGCCCTGTGGTTCACCACGGGGCAAAATGATCGCTCGTTTCTAATTTTTTCAATTTGATTCCGTCTTCTTTCGGGATAATTCCTAAACAATTGCCCAAAACGTACGAAAGTGTTCACTTAAGTGTTCACTTAAACGAAGTAAGAGGTAACTAAAATGACTACTCAAACATCTGTTCAGACACCGAAAAGGGGGCAAAAGGGGCATCAAAAAAACTTTAACATGTACGAACAACATCAGCATCTTCCGAAGTTGTCAGGAGCTGAAATTTTTATTCGCTCGCTCATTGAGGAAAAGGTAGAGGTGCTGTTTGGATTTCCCGGCGGAGTCATTTTGAGTGTGTACGACAAACTCTACAAGAACAAAAGCTTCCGACATGTACTCATTCGCCACGAGCAGGGTGGAACTCACGAAGCGGATGGTTACGCCAGGGCAACCGGCAAGGTCGGCGTAATTCTGATTACGTCCGGGCCGGGTGCAACGAACACAGTTACCGGAATTGCCAATGCCTACATGGATTCCATTCCATTGGTGGTTTTTACGGGACAGGTCGCTTCTGAACTGATTGGCAATGATGCCTTTCAGGAAGTGGATACCCTGGGAATTACGCGTCCCATTACGAAACACAATTTTATTGTACGCGATGTACGCAATCTGGCAAAAACCATTAAAGAAGCTTTTTACATTGCCAGAACCGGTCGCCCAGGGCCGGTTGTGGTAGATTTACCCAAGGACATTTTAACAGATGAAGCCTATTTTGAGTATCCGAAAACCGTTTCCATTCGGGGATACAAGCCCCGGTACGAGGCGAATGCTCAGCAGATAAAAAAGGCGGCGGCGGTTATTCAGGGCGCCAAACGGCCCGTTATTTTGGCCGGTGGCGGAATTATGCACGCGAAAGCGGCAGACGTCCTCACGGCATTTGCCAGAAAAACACAAATTCCGGTAATCTCAACATTGATGGGATTGGGAGCATTTCCCACTGATGATCCGTTGTTTCTGGGAATGCCCGGAATGCACGGCACGTGGTACGCAAACATGGCGATTACGTACTCGGATTTAGTTATTTCGCTGGGTGCCCGTTTTGATGATCGAGTGACCGGAAAAATCGAGGAATTTGCTCCCCACGCAAAAGTGATTCACGTCGATATTGACCCTGCGGCCATTAGCAAAAATGTTCCGGTTGATGTTCCGATTGTGGGAGATGTTCGCGTAGCACTGGAAAAAATGATTCAATTTGTGGACGAACAGCATCACGACGAATGGCTGGAACAAATCAACAAATGGAAGAAAGAGCATCCCCTTCGCTACCGGCAATCTGAAAAGGTAGTGAAGCCACAGTTTGTGATCGAACAGATCAGTGAGGTGACGAAGGGTGAAGCCATCGTTGCCACCGATGTGGGACAGCATCAAATGTGGGTAGCGCTTTTCTACAAATTCAAATATCCCCGTTCCATCATTTCTTCCGGTGGATTGGGAACGATGGGTTTTGGTCTGCCTGCGGCCGTAGGCGCCGCCGTCGGTCGTCCCGATCGAACAGTAGTGGCCATTGTGGGAGATGGTGGTTTTCAGATGACGAGCATGGAACTGTCAACGGCTGTAGCCAATCGGCTTCCTCTGAAAATCTTTATTTTGAACAACAGCCGATTGGGAATGATTCGTCAGTGGCAGGATTTATTTTATGACAAGCGTTTCTCATATTCAAATCTGAAAGATATTAAGCCGGATTTTGTGAAGCTGGCGGAGGCACATGGGGCAATCGGCTTGCGAATTACGAAACCCCAGGAAGTTCGCAAGATAATTGATGAGGCAATGTCGATCACAGATCGGCCTGTGGTTGTCGACGTGTGGACGTACCCCAAGGAAAATGTGTTCCCGATGGTTCCCGCGGGAGCCGCCATCCACGAAATTCTTGAAGCTCCGGAGGAAGAGGAGGATGATGAATGAGACACACCATCTCGTTAGTGGTTGAAAACAAGCTGGGGGCAGCTGCCCGAATTATTGGGCTTTTCAGCTCCCGGGGATTTAATCTGGAGAGTATCTCGGTCGGTGAATCGGAAGAAAAAGATCTCTATCGAATGACCATCGTCACCCGGGGGGACGACGCAATTATTGAGCAAATTACCAAACAGCTCAATAAACTGGTCGATGTGGTAAAGGTGACCGATCTTACTCATGATAATTTTATCGAACGGGAGTTGGCATTGATAAAAGTATCCAGTAATTCTTCCACTCGATTGGAAATTATGCAAATTGTGGATGTATTCCGGGGCAAAATTGTCGACATTAGTCCGCGAACGTTAACCGTTGAAGCAACCGGAACAGAGGACAAGGTCAATGCCATCATCAGCATGCTTCGCCCGTTTGG
>CAZMRE010000110.1:0-7374 GCA_964568545.1 uncultured Deferribacteres bacterium
GCGGTTTAAAAAGGGAATTCGCAAAAGTCGTGTAAAATGTTTTTCCGTAATCAAAGCGCAGTACGAGTACCCCTCCCAAATTAAATCGAATGCCGGCGCCCACGCTTCCCTTCAGTTGGGTCAAGGGGCCATCCCAGGCGTTTCCGGTATCCCAGAAAAGAGCGCCCCGAATGGACGAAAATCGCACCCCTCCAAACGGGAATCGCAAAATAAATCGATCGATAAACGGGAATCGCAGTTCGTGGTTCATCAGAACGTACTGATCTCCCCAAATGCTCCACTGGGGGTAGCCCCGCAAATCCCAGCTTCCGCCCATAATAAATTTGATGGTTTCCTTGCCGTGATTCACGCGCCCGACAAAACGCGTGGCGTACGTGATTCGCCGGGAAAGCCGGAAGTACCGCCGGTAATCCAGCATAAATGTGTAGAAATTCACGTTGGAATAGCGTACATCCACCGTATTTCCGAGGGTGAAATTGAATCGCTCGCCATCCACCGGACCCGTGGGCCCCCAGAGAGAATTATCTTTCACATAGGCCAGGTAATTTGAGATCAAAACGGCCTTTCGGGCGTATTCCGAGCCGTACCATTCCTTGTGTGAGTAGCGGATATTTAAATTTCCTTCCAACCGTCGAAACGTGGAAAGCGGGTAGCTGACGGATGTGAATCCCCCGTAAAACCGCTCGTAATAAAATCCGTCGTAATAATTGAAATAGCGTCCGGCAAAATGGTAAAGTCCCCAGGCGTAAGTTGTACGATGCGAAAGGTTTAACTGCGTAACGGCCACATTGAAGCTTTTAAGAAATTCTTCCCGAGTGGTGGCATCATTGTAAACCAGAATGTAATATTGGCTGTTTCCAAGCATGTCGCTGATAGCAAGCTGGGCGCCACCGCTTCTGCCAAAAAGCGGATCCTGCATCACGTAGCTCTGGGCAACATCGAGAGAATATTTTCGCTTGTACTTAATTGACGTGTTTTTCCCTGCCTGAGAAAGAGGCTTGATTTTCCACAAATCCGGCTTGAATGCAACGCAGCGGGACGGGGCCGGTTTTTCTTTCGGGAAAAGTTCGGCGGGATTTTTCAAGAGATGAATCTGGAAGTTGAAATTCTCAAAGGCTGTAAAAAGAAGGTTCCCGCTTTTTGTCCACTCGGGAGTTTGTGCAGCCGTGACAAAATGAGTTAATTGTTTGAGCAGAGGCTTTTGAATGAGAGATTGAGTGGAATCTCCGGCCAGAGAGAAGGCGTTAACCATTTTTCCTGACGCCTCTTTCCTTTTTCCTCTTCGAATGGCCCAGATGTTAAAGCTCCCCGATCGGTCCGAAACAAAGGCCAGGTAGGTGCCGTCCGGCGAAAAAACCGGTGATTTGTCCTGAAAATTTCCGCGGGTGATGTAGGAAATATCGCCGGATTTTAAATCCAATCGAAAAAGATTCTGTGCTCCCGTCCGGCCAAATTCTCCTCTGTCGGAGCTGAAAACGATTCCGGAATCATCGGGAGTCCACACCGGATCGGTATCCTGGTAAACGTCATTGGTCAGGCGTTCCAATTTTCCCGTTTGAAGATGGTAAACGTACAGGTCGCTGAAACCTCCAAAATCAACACCGGAAAAGCAGAGGGAGGTTTCATCCGTTGACCAGGCGGGGGAGGAAATGCCCACCAGCGAATCAAATTTAAAGCGATATTCGAGGGAATTTTTTGGAATGTTCCAGATGTACAGGGCGTCACTACCGCCGCTTTTCGACACAAAAGCCAGCTGCCCGCTTTTGCTCACGTCGATTTTGCTTTGAAGAAGATGGAAAGCCTCGAATGATGCTGTTCGTTCGCCTTTAACAATGATTCGCGGCTTTGCTGGTTTTTCTTTCATTTGCAGAGGCCGCGCATAAATGTTGGTGTAGCCCACGCGGTTGGACATGAAAGCCATCCAGGGCTGTCCCTTTTTCTCGAAAAAAGCAGGCTGTGTGCTGATGCCCTCTTTTGTCAATGCTTTTGTCACCATGGCCGGATCGTCTTCCTTCTTGAGAAGAGGGAAGTATTTTTTCCGTAAATGATAAATCCATTCCTTGTCAAATTCCTTGTAATTTTTCCCGATGGTTAATTTCATCACATCGCTGAAATTGTCGACTTTCCAGGAATTTTCCATCAGTTGCAGAAGCTTGTCGTCGCCGTAGGTTTCCGAAATGTATTTCAGGGCGGCTTCGCCCTCTTTGTACATCAGAAAGGTTCCGTTGATCTGGTAGATTTGATCAAGCGGAAAAATGTAACCGTTCACGACGGCGTCCCGGAGCACCATTTCCGCCTGCGGATCCCAGCCCTGCGACCAATATTCGGCAATGCCTTCAATAAACCAAAGCGGAAGATTGTTGAGGTCTGTTCGCTTGTGATCGCGAAGAATCTGGGAAATAAGACTGTGCGTAAACACGTGCACCAGTTCGTGCTGAATAACGTGGTGAAATTCCGAGATAGAACCATTGGCCGGAATCACCACGCGGCCCTTCATGTATTCAAAAAATCCTCCCACGCCTTCTGGAATAAAATTTGGCAGCACGTTCGTCTGTTCAAAATGGATGTGGGAGCTGTAAAAAATAAGCGGTATTTTTCTGTTGATGGATTGATTAAATTTGTTTTCTAAGATCCTGTAGCTTTCTTCTGCAAGCTTGGCACCAATTTGTGCCAGACTCTTCATTTCCGGATAGTAGTAAATATGGAAGTGTTGGGTTGTCATCACGTACCAATCGAAATGATTGTATTGCACCTTGTTTCGGCCAAAGTAGTACTGGGAAAACAACGGAGAGGTTCCGGTGATCCAAAGAAAGACAAAAAATGCGATTTTTTGAACCATTCTACGCATAAGCAGCCAATTTTCTTTTTGCGAAATTCACTTCAATTTGTAACTATTATTTAATTTAAAAAAAATATTTCTACAATCAAGGAGATTATTTTTTCCGACAGCAAATTTTAAGCTTTTGTCATATTTGGGCGTAGGGCACTAAAAGTCTTGACAATACTGTGGATATTCCTTATATTTTTCTATATTTTAAAAAAATAGAAGGTGTTTGAATTTGTCTGAATGACCCGAGCGAACCTGTCGATAGGTATAATAGGAGCTTTTTCGCAGACTAAGATGTTGTTCTTTTTTCAAAATATTCCGAATGAAAATGATTCAATCTTGAAGTAGATTGCAGGCTTTTATTCAATAATTTAAATAAAATCAATTCATAATAATTCGTAAAATTAGTGGGAAATATCCTTTTTAGAATAGCCTTATCAAATTATCGGGAACTATTTAGAAACGGGATTTAATTTGGAACGAGCAAAATTTATTGACTATCGATCCGTTGGCTTGATTCTGGTCGTTATCGGGTTTACTTTTTTGATCGGATTTTTGGTTTTCACACCGATTATTCCACTCACTTTTGCCTGGAGGTTGGCCATTGGCTTGCTATTAATTGTGATTGTCGGCAGCATTGCCAGTCGGAAATTGAGCTCGCGAATTTTGTTTCTTACCGATGAGTTGACGGAATCGGGCGTTCATGTTCGAACGAAAACATACAAACAGCAAATTGACAGCGCCTCAAAAGAGCTGTCACTGTTGAATCGGGAACTCAAGCGGCGCATCTACGAGTTGCACAATCTTTTTCAGATCAGCCTGGATCTAACCGCCATTCTGGAATTGGATCAATTGGTAAATTCCTACCTGAACACACTCATCGGACAAATCCGAATCAAAAATGCTCTGCTTTACCTTGTGGACACGAAAAATCGCAAAGATCTTAATCTTGCAAAAACAAAGGGGTTTGATCCGGAAGACGTTTCCGAAACCACGATTGAAGTCACGGATCCGGTAATCAAGGTCATTTTTAAAAAACGCCAGCCTATTTTAATCGCAGAGGAATTTACATCACTGAAGGATATTCGGCGGTTTCGGGATTATGGTTCGGAGGTAATCGCGCCGTTGATTCACTCGCACCGTCTGGTTGGAATGGTGCTCATTGGCTCCAAGATTAATGGCGAGGCGTACAATCAAACCGATCTGGAAATGTTGACGCTGATTACGAACATTGTTTCCGTGGCCATTGCCAATGCGCAATTGTACCAGAAAGTTCGTGAAACATCCATTACGGATGAACTGACCACCCTTTACAATTATCGCTACTTTCGCATCCGGCTTCGGGACGAGGTGTTTCGGGCTCGTCGAACGGGCAGACCGATGTCGCTGGCCATTTTGGATGTGGATAATTTCAAGCATTACAACGACACACTAGGGCATCCTGCCGGTGACCAGGTTTTAAAGCAAATTGCCAAAATTATGAAGAAGGCTGTCCGTGATACCGATGTTGTAGCGCGGTATGGGGGTGAAGAATTCTGTGTAATTTTGCCGGAAGTCGATGCGGCAGGCTCTCGCTCTTTTGCCGAAAGGCTTCGGATGAGTGTTGAAGAATTTCCCTTTTTTATGGAGGAAACCCAGCCAGGAGGCAAAGTAACCATTAGTATCGGGGTTGCAACCTATCCGGTGGATGCGACTATTATTAAGGAATTACTGGTTCGGGCGGACGTGGCTCTCTACCGGGCCAAGAAAAAAGGACGTAATTGCGTCAGCTTGTATTCGGAGGGGGATTGATTCGGAACAAAGGAAAGAAAACAGCGGTTAAAAATTGTTAAGATTTAAGATTTTCTTGCGCTTGGAATTCTCCTGTGGAGAAAAGACTTCTTTTTGATCAAGGGCATTTTCCGTTGCAAAAATGTTCATTAGAAGAGTCAGCGTTTAACCTGGTTTCTTTGTAATTTAGTGACCCTGTGGATATTATTTGCTAGCAATCTCTTTTAATTGTTTGCACTCTTAAAAAAGGAAATTTCATTAGATGAAGATCAAGCATTTTTTTATCGGAAGTTTAACAGCTCTTCTGATTGTTGGGGCGTTGAATTTAGGCTACTCTCATTTGCAATCACAAGATTCCCGCCGAAATATTTATCAGAAGCTAAATATTTTTACGACGGTGTTGAATATTATTCAACAGAGTTATGTTGAAAAAACGGATCCGAATGATCTGATCAACAACGCCATTCGGGGCATGCTTTCCGATCTGGATCCGCACACCAATTACATGACGGCTGATCAATTTAAAAATTGGAGCAAAACATTTGCCGGCTATTCCGGCATTGGAATCAGTTTCGATATCATCCGCAAAAAAATTACGATTATGTCTGTTTTTGAGGGAGGCCCGGCATTTAAATCCGGTTTACGGGCGGGTGATCACATTATTGAAATTAACGGGGAATCGGCGATTGGCATTAAGCGCGACGATGTTCCCAAAAAGCTGATGGGCCCCCCGGGGACCCAGGTAAAAGTAACGATCGAACGCGAGAGCTGGGAAAAGCCAAAAGAATTTACCCTGACCCGGGAAAAAATCAAAGTGAAAAGCGTCCCGGATGCCGCTATGCTGCGTCCCGGAATCGGTTATGTGCGCATTGCGCGCTTTTCGGCAACAACCGGCCAGGAATTGGAGAAAGCCCTGAATAAGCTGGAGTCTGAAGGCATGGATAAGCTTATTCTGGATTTACGGGGCAACAGCGGCGGCTATTTGCAAATTGCCACGGAAGTTGCCGACAACTTTATCCCCGGTGGAAAAATGATTGTATACACGAAGGGCCGAATTCCCAGTTCCTATCGCGATTATTATGCCACCGATGAGGCGACTCATCCCTTGTATCCGCTGATTGTTTTAATCGACCACGGAAGTGCATCAGCTTCGGAAATTGTTTCCGGGGCCATTCAGGATTGGGACAGGGGACTAATCATTGGGAAAACAAGCTTTGGCAAGGGTCTGGTTCAAAGTCAATATCCCTTTAAAGATGGCTCGGTGCTGCTTGTGACAACGGCTAAATATTATACACCTTCAGGTCGGTGTATTCAAAGAGACTATTCTCACATATCGAAGGATGAATATTACAAGGAAGCCTACGTGGATAGCCTGATCAAGAAGAACTCAAAGAATCTCCCAGTATTTAAGACATTTGGCGGGCGCACGGTTTACGGAGGCGGAGGCATTCGGCCTGATATTCGTCTGGAAAGCAAGGAAAAGCCTCCCTCACGTTTTATCATTGATTTGGTTTACAATCCAAACCGCTATTTTTACACATTTATCGATGACTATCTTCACGAGCATCCGGAAATCAAACAAATGAAATTGTTGGATTTTGTTCAGGATTTTAAGATCTCTCCGAAGATGCTGTCCGATTTTGAAGCATATGTTCTAAAAGCAAATAAAAAAGTAAAAGCGGACAAATTTGGTGAAGCCAACAATGTGAAGGATCTTAGATATTTGTTGAAACGGGAGATTGCCTATCACGTTTGGGGAGAAAAGGGCCAATTTCAGGTGAATTTGATGCGAGATACGGTTTTGCAGCAGTCAATGAATTATTTTCCGCAGGCATTGAAGCTCATGCAGAAAATGGATTACTACAAAAAGCGGTAAGAGTTAATTTCCAATCAATTAAAGTCCCCGACACTTTAAAAATGCCGGGGACTTTTCTTTTTGATTAGACCTGTTTTTCCAGTTCCTCGTAAATCTCAGAAAGCGTGATTCCTTGCTGAAGCAGTAAAAGGATCCAGTGGCGAAGCAAGTCAATCGATTCCTTGAGAGTTGCTTTCCGATCTTTTTGAAGAGAGGCCATTGTTACGTCCATGACATCCTGTCCCAAATGTTTCGAGATTCCCCGGATTCCTAACTGACTCAGGCGCGAGATCGGTGAATTGGGTACCGGGTTCTCAGCGCGGTCGGCGATAGACCAGTAAAGTTCGCCCAACAAATCCTTTTCTGCAACCGGTACGCTTGATTGGGTTGTTTTTTTCACCACTTCAATTTCTTCTTCAATTTCTGAAATCATTTCTTCCCGGGGTTTTTGTTCCGAAGAACCGCGCTCTCGAAATTCAATCAAGCCATCGTTTTCCTTTTCATCCGTCAAGGAAGCCGCGGCTGCTTTCTCTTCTTTTAAAGGGGAGTTCTCAGTATCGCCGCCGAAAATAGCCTTAAAGGATTCAAGTACGTTCTCGTCTCCCTCTGTATTCCCTTCTTTTCTCCAGTAAACGAATGGGAAGCAGGAGGATTCTCCAGTGTGACAGGCGGAACCATTGGGCACGCCTTCAATGAGCAGGGAGTACTTGTCCACATGCGTGCGGATTTCTTCCACATCAACGGTATCTCCGGAACGCTGCCCTTTCATCCACACCTTTTTCATGCTCCGATTGTACAACCAGAGCTTGCCCGATTCCTGCGTTTTCTTAAGCGCTTTCCGATCCATGTACACAAGATTAATCACTTCCTGAGACCTGGCATCCCGAATAATTGCGGGGATAAGGCCCCTCTTATCAAATTT
>CAZMRE010000111.1:0-4182 GCA_964568545.1 uncultured Deferribacteres bacterium
ATTCGTGAACTTCTTCATAAAAAAATTCTCATTTTCGACGGGGCCATGGGCACCAATCTCCAGAAGAAAAATCTTACGGCGGAGGATTTTGGCGGTGCCGAGTTTGAGGGATGTAATGAGCATTTAAACCTGACGCGTCCCGACGTGGTTCGAGAGATTCACGCTTCCTTTTTGGATGTTGGAAGTGATATCGTGGAGACCAATTCCTTTGGGGGAACGGCATTGGTGCTCAAAGAATACGGATTGGCCGATCAGGTTTACGAGATTAATCGGAAGGCGGCTGAAATTGCAAAATCCGCTGCCAGGGAATTCAGCACCCCTTCCAAACCTCGTTTTGTTGCCGGAAGCATGGGGCCGGGAACCAAACTACCCTCTCTGGGACAGATTGACTTCCGCACATTCAGCCAGATGTACTACGATCAGGCAAAGGCGCTGATGGATGGCGGTGTGGATCTGTTTCTTATTGAAACCTCGCAGGACATCCTTCAGGCAAAAGCGGCGCTTCTGGCAATTTTGCGGCTGGAAAAGGAACGCGGCCGGGATATTCCCGTTATCGTTCAGGTAACCATTGAGAAGGATCTGGGCACGATGTTAGTAGGCACCGAAATCGGAGCGGCGGTTACCACAATGGAGCCCTTTCCGCTGTTTGCGTTCGGGATGAATTGCGCCACTGGGCCGGAGGACATGCGGGAGCACGTACGCTACCTTGGCCATTATTCTCCGTTTCCGATTTCCATTCAGCCTAACGCCGGGATGCCGGACAATATCAACGGGCAAACGGTTTACCCGCTCACACCCGAAGAACTGGCGCGGGCGCACTACGATTTTATTACTCAAAATGGTGTGGAAATTGTCGGGGGATGCTGCGGCACCGGACCGGAACATTTGAAAGCGGTGGTTGAGGCGGTTTCGCACCTGAAACCCGCCAGACGCAGCCCCCAATTCAAGCCGTCCGTTTCCAGTCTTTACCAGACTGTTTTAATGGATCAGAATCCGCCGCCGCTCATCGTGGGGGAGCGGGCAAATTCCAATGGAAGCAAAAAGTTTCGGGAGCTGCTCCTGGCGGACAATTTCGACGCCATGGTTCAGATTGGCCGCCAGCAGGAAAAGGATGGTGCCCACATGCTGGATGTGTGCGTGGCCTACGCCGGACGCGATGAGGTTCGGGATATTGAACAAGTTGTTCGGCGGTTTAATCAACAAATTACCATTCCCCTGATGATCGATTCTACCGAAATAAATGTGATCGAGCGCGCGCTTCAGTTGATTGGTGGCCGGGTCATTATCAATTCAGTGAATCTGGAAGATGGGGAAGGCTCCCGGTTCGGTGGTATTCTGAATCTGGCAAAAACCTACGGGGCAGCCGTAATTGCCCTGACCATTGACGAATCGGGCATGGCTCTAACAACCGACAAAAAAGTGGCCATTGCCCACCGCATTTTCGATCTGGCCACGCAAAAATTCGGATTGCGTCCCCAGGACTTAATTTTCGATGCCCTCACATTTACGCTTGCGAATCCGGACTATGCCGACGCGGCTGTGCAAACCATGAATGCCATCCGAAGGATCAAACAGGAAATCCCGGGTAGTCGAACCATTTTGGGGGTAAGTAACATTTCGTTCGGATTAAAGCCCTACGCCCGTAAAATCATTAATTCAGTGTTTCTATATTACGCAATCGAGGCTGGACTGGATATGGCGATTGTCAATTATGCCCAGATTTTGCCTCTGAACCGAATTGATCCGGAAGAGAAAGAGCTGGCACGGAAAATTGTATTCAATGAAAAAACAGGTGATTTTGATCCGCTGTCGGAATTTCTATCCCTTGTGAATGAAAAAACCGGCGGCACCAAGCGAAAGGTTGCCGCGAATCTGCCGCTGGAAGAAATCCTGAAAAATAAAATCATTGATGGTGATCGGGAGGCCCTGGAACGCTATCTGACAGACGCCCTCAAAAAATACAAGCCGGTGGAAATCATTAATCAGATTTTACTGGAAGGGATGAAGGTCGTTGGAGACCTTTTTGGAAGCGGGCAGATGCAGCTCCCCTTTGTGCTTCAATCTGCGGAGGTCATGAAAAAAGCGGTCGCCTTTCTGGAACCCTACATGGACCGCACGGAAGGCAGCGAGAAGGGGAAAATTGTGCTGGCCACTGTGAAAGGTGATGTGCACGACATTGGCAAAAATCTCGTGGATATTATTTTAACCAACAATGGCTACAAGGTGTACAATCTCGGCATTAAGGTTCCCATTGATGAAATTTTGAACGTGGCGCAAGCCAAACAAGTGGATGCCATCGGAATGAGCGGGCTGCTGGTAAAATCCACCGTGGTGATGAAGGAAAATCTGGAAGAAATGATGCATCGGGGGATCCGCAATGTGCCGGTTATTGTGGGCGGCGCAGCCCTCACCCGCCGATATGTGGAAGAGACGCTGGCGAAGACGTACGGAGGGTCCGTTTACTACGCACAGGATGCCTTTGACGGACTGGCCGTCATGAATCAGCTTAAACATGTGGACACATCCCGGCAGATTAAAGCCGCCGGAAGCGGAACGCCCCTTCCTGAACGGCAAAAATCCGTTTTAAAAGGCGACGCCCCCCGGCGCTCGACCATTGCCGAAGATGTGCCCATCCCGCAGCCGCCTTTCCGGGGCAGACGGATCGTAAAAGAGATTTCGTTAAATGAAATTTTTGAATACATTAACAAGGCAGCTCTTTTTCGCGGACAATGGGGTTTCAAGAAGAATAAGCGACTAAAGGGAGAGGAGTACGAGCGCTTTATTCAGGAAACCGTTGAGCCGATTTTTGAGCGCCTGAAAAAACAGGTTGTGGAGAACGGCTGGCTGCGGCCGCGGGTGGTTTACGGATATTTCAAGTGTCAATCGAATGGTAATGATGTGATTCTTTACGATGAGAACGAAATCACTGAGATCGAGCGCTTTACATTTCCCCGGGAGAAAAAGGCACCTTACCGATGTTTGGCTGACTATTTTGCTTCCGTCCAATCCGGCCGAATGGATGTGATCGCCATTCAGGTGGTGACAATGGGCGGGGAAATCAGCAAAATTATCCACAAGCTCTACGATGAAAATGAGTATGCCGAATATCTGTATCTTCATGGATTTAGCGTGGAATCGACGGAGGCGCTGGCCGAGTACTGGCATAAGCAGGTGCGTGAGGAACTCGGTATTGCCGGCAGGGATGCTTCCGATCCCCAAGGGATTGTGAAAATGCACTATCAAGGCGCTCGTTATTCATTTGGATACCCAGCTTGCCCGAATCTGGAAGATCAGGTGAAAATCTTCCGGCTCTTGCATCCGGAACAAATTGGCGTGAAATTAACCGAGCAGTTTATGCTGGAACCGGAACAGTCCACATCGGCGATCATTGTTCACCACCCGGAAGCCCGGTATTTTAATGTGAAATAATTCGAAAGGGAAATTGACAAATGATCTGGATTTGGATTTTAGCTGGATTGGTTGGACTGGTACTGCTTCTGATTGTTGTGGCTGTGGCAATTATGTATCGAAACCCTCGAAAGGCCCATCAACGCACCCCGGAAAAATTTAATATTCCCTTTCAAGAAGTACGATTCCCCACCAAAAATAATCGAAGTCTTTATGGCTGGTGGATTCCGGCGAAAGAGAACCATCCGGCGCCAACGCTTGTTCTAATTCACGGCTGGGGGCGCAACGTGGAGCGGATGCTGCCGTATATTCGCCAGTTACACGCATTCGGGTACAACCTTTTGGCATTCGATTCCCGTAATCACGGAAGCAGCGACCCTGATCACTATTCCTCGATGCTGAAATTTGCCGAAGATATTGTCTCAGCGGTTGATTTTGTTCAGAAACAATCCGAAGCAGATCCCGAAAGGATCGGTTTGCTCGGACTTTCTATTGGCGGAGCGGCATCCATTTACGCCGCTGCTCACGATTCCCGCATCAGGAGTGTTGTCACCGTGGGAGCCTTTGCGCATCCCGGCGATGTGATGCGCTACGAATTCCGACAATACCATATTCCCTATTTCCCATTTGTATGGCTTTTGTTCAAATATGTTGAGCTTCGGATTGGTGCCAAATTGGATGCCATTGCTCCCGTGAAAAACATTCCGCAGGCCAATGCGTCTATTTTTCTCATTCACGGCCAAAACGATGTGGTCGTGCCGCTGGAACAAGCAC
>CAZMRE010000111.1:4282-5566 GCA_964568545.1 uncultured Deferribacteres bacterium
GCAAAATATAAAATGGTTTCAATAATGATTCTAATCAAAAGGTAGAGTGAATTGATAGTGCGTATTCCAAATTATAACTGCTTAAAAAACAAGGAAATAGATTTTGTATTTTTTCTCGCTTATTGGCACTGAAATTGCAAATGCTATTCATTGTAAACAACGAAATAGGAGGTGATTTTATGCCACGAGGAAGAGGTTTTGGATACGGTGGAATGGGCTATGGCATGGCTGGTCGCGGAATGGGTTATGGTTTTGGCCCTGGTCGCGGTTGGGGAAACCCAACGCCCTATTGTAGATTCTATCCGTGGTTGCCGAGAGGGTGGTGGGCGTATCCTCAATATAATCAATGGCAGCCCAATGCTCCGGTTTCACCTTATGGATGGCAAACAAGCAACTGGAATGCGCCGATTTCCTGGCAGAATAGAAATCCGTACAACTATTAACAAAAGGAGGTGCTTTCAATGGGTGGATATCGTTGGATGTACCAAATGACCGGCTTGCCGGGTTGGATGCGCCTGGGATTTAGCCCGGGATGGTGGGGCGCAACACCTACGGGTATGCCGCCAGGGGCCACGTATTTAATGACGGGATCCTGGCCAACACCGCAGGCAAACGCCTACTGGCAGGGTGTTAATCCTGGTGTTGTTCCATTTGGGATGAGTGGATTTGCGGCAAATCCGTTTGGTACATTTGCACCAACCGCAACAAAGGAACAACAATTGCAATTTCTGAAAAATCAGGCGGAACTCATTAAAAATCAACTAGAAGCTATTAATCAACAAATCGAATCGCTTGAAAAGGAAAATAAATAAGAAAATCCCGGCCACGGGAATGTTTTGTGGCCGGGAAATTTTGAATAAGGGAGGTGTAGTTCATGAAAATCGCAGTTACGGCAGCGGGTCCGAATTTAGAGTCGCCGATTGATCCTCGATTTGGTCGAGCCGCTTATTTTGTTATTGTAGATACGGATACGATGCAGTTTAAGGGTCTTCAGAATCCGAATGTAATGGCCGCAGGCGGGGCCGGCATCCAATCGGCGCAGATGGTTGTAATGGAGGGTGTGCAGGCAGTGATTTCGGGAAGTTTCGGGCCTAATGCCGTGCGTACGCTAGCCGCTTCGGGGGTTCAAATGTACGAGGGGTTTTCCGGAACGGTTCAAGAAGCGGTTGAGAAATTCAAATCGAATCAGCTTAGTCCCGTAGCGGCAGCTGCAGCGGGTGCTGTTCCTCCGATGGGTACCGGTTACGGCGGAGCTGGATTTGGATACGGTATGGGCGGAGGTTT
>CAZMRE010000111.1:5666-7249 GCA_964568545.1 uncultured Deferribacteres bacterium
GTACGAATTTGTGGGTGAAGAAGGCAGCGCCAAAGGACATCATCATCATTTAATTTGCATTGGCTGTGGTAAGGTCATTGATTTTGAAACGGATCTAATGCCCGTTATTCAAAAACTTCAGGGTGAATTGGAGAAAAAATATAACTTCGTGATTACAAATCATCATATTCGTTTTGAAGGCTATTGTGAAGATTGTGCAAAGAAACTGAAACTGAAGAGTTGAAATTGGAAATGGGAGCTTTTGGAGACTAAAATGGTCATTTCGGTTGCTAGTGGAAAAGGTGGAACGGGAAAGACAACGATTGCCGTCAATTTGGCTCTGGCTCTTCCGAATACACAATATTTGGATTGTGATGTGGAAGAACCCAACGGTCATATTTTTTTAAAGCCGGATATTAGGAAACGTATTTCTGTTACGCTTCCGTATCCGCGGGTAAATTACGATAAGTGTGATTTTTGCGGAGACTGTGCTGAAATCTGCGAGTACGGTGCCATTGCTGTTGTGAAAAATCAAGTGCTGATTTTTGACGATTTGTGTCATAGTTGCGGTTCCTGCGTAATGCTTTGTCCTCAAAAAGCAATTTACGAGGTGCCACAGGAAATAGGAGTGATTGAGATTGGTGAGGGGAAAGGTGTTTCATTTGCGCACGGGATTCTCAAGTTAGGATCCACACGTGCCCATCCTCTGGTAGAAGAAGTGAAAAAATACAGCGATGCTTCCAAAACAATCATTATTGATGCGCCTCCCGGAACCTCATGCCCGGTTGTGGAAGCCGTCAAGAACACCGATTTTTGCCTTCTTGTAACGGAACCAACCCCATTTGGACTAAATGATCTGAAACTTGCCGTGGAAATGACGCGCGAAATCGGTGTTCCTTCCGGTATCGTCATAAATCGTTCCGATGGAGATGATCAACTCATTGCGGACTATGCCGCAAAGGAAGGCCTGCCCATTCTTCTACAAATTCCCATGGAGCGTAAAATAGCCGAGGCCTATTCCAAGGGGATTTCTTTGGTGGAATTGGACAAAAAGTATCGGGAAGTTTTTGAAAATCTATTTGCTACAATTGAAGAAAGGGTGGCGCCATGAAAGAATTGGTGATTGTGAGCGGAAAAGGAGGAACGGGAAAAACAACCCTGACCGCCAGTTTTGCGGCGCTGAGTGAAGATAAAATCATGGCCGACTGCGACGTGGATGCAGCAGATTTACATCTCTTGCTAAAGCCAAATATTTTGAGAACAGAAAAATTTATCAGCAGTCAGGTGGCCGTCATTGATCAGGAGAGTTGTCTGGCGTGCGATATTTGTCGGAATGTCTGCCGTTTCGATGCCATCAGCGAAGATTACGTGGTGAATCCCATGGATTGTGAGGGCTGTCGATTGTGTGAACGCATGTGCCCCATCGAAGTCATTCACATGGAGAAACAGGAAAACGGAAAGTGGTATATTGCGGAAACGGAATTTGGACCGATGGTTTTTGCCCAGTTGGGTGTGGCAGAAGAGAATTCGGGACAGCTTGTGAGTCTGGTTCGTAAGGAAGCGCAAAAACTTGCAAAAGAAAAAAATCTCAATTATATTATCAT
>CAZMRE010000112.1:0-1432 GCA_964568545.1 uncultured Deferribacteres bacterium
TATGATGGTTAGGGGAAATCTTCCGGCCAAACAAAACCAGGGAAGAATCGCCGTTCCCCTGCGTCAGATCCCCAAAAACCTGGTCGTAGGTTCGGTTTTCCTTGATGATGTAAACCACATGCTTGATTGGCGAGGGCTCTCCCACCCGGCGGGGAATGGCGTGAGCTTCAACTTTTTGTTTTTTGGCCGCCGATTTCTTAACTTGGTCCCACCCGTTATTTTTTTTGACCTGTTGAGTAAAGACCGCCAATTGTGTGGAATCCGGAATCCCGACCACGGATACCGTCCCCCAGAGCAGCCCCCCAACATATTGAACATTCCTGTGATATTTTTTCATTGTCGGTTGAGGACCTTTTGGATTCGCCTTTGAGGTAATTCCCTTTCCGTTGGCAATAAACAGAGTACGATCATCTCTGGAAAGCGAAACGGCTGTGGGGTACCAACCAGCCGGAATGAGACCCAAAATTTTCGACTGTCCGGGAGTTGAGACATCAACAACGGTCACGTCATTGTTGTCGGCATTGGCCACGAAAAGAGTTTTGGCGTTAGACGTGATAGCCAATCCGTTGGGGGTGGTTCCGTTGGGAGCATTTTTGTAGGGCTTTACGGAAATGGTCTCGATGACCGAATCCGTCTTCGTTTCGATCACCGAAACATTGTCCGTGTTTGCATTGGCCACGAAAAGCCGTCCGTCGTTTGAAAGTACCATTTTGTTGGGATGGTCGCCCACCGAAATCATCTTCAGCAATTTTAGGCTCTGGGGATCGACAACGGCAACCGCTTTTCCCCCCCACACACTGACGTACAATTTGCTGCTGTCAGGACTAAAAATGACATCGTACAGGAAGTGATCAAAATCCAGTGTTTTTAAAATCTTTTTATCCGGAACTGAAATCTTTAATAGTTTCTTCAGAGTTTTTGTGGCAGCGTACAAAACCTTTCCGTTATGGGAAGACGCAAGTCCCATGACAAACCACTCCGTTTTTCGATCGGGAGTCAGGTTGATGGAATCGGCGCGAACAAACTGGCTGTCCTTGCGGGCAAAAATGTAAATTCGATTAAATCCTCCTCCGGAAACAAACAATTTGCTTCCATCGGCACTAAAATTAATTCCAAAAAATGAAGCCCTTACGGGTAATGTTTGAATCTGCTTCTTCGCAGAAACGTCAATAATGGACACAAATTGCTTGCTGAATCCGTTGTTGGTGACGGCAAGATACCTTCCATCGGGACTCAAAACCATGTTCAGGGGCAAATCGCCCACTGGAATTTGTTCTCCGGCAGGAGTCAATTTGTAGCGATTGGGCAGCAACGTGGAGCCATCGCTCAGTTTTCCCGGCCACTGAACCTTTGGCGATTTGGCACAGGTAGCAAAAATAACCAAAAGGGACAATAAGAACATCCCCACCAATAAATTCATTCTCTTCATTTT
>CAZMRE010000112.1:1532-5481 GCA_964568545.1 uncultured Deferribacteres bacterium
CCCTACAAAATACATTCGTGAAAATTCGTGTCAATTCGTGGGCAATCTTACTTTCCCAATTCAAACTCCAAAATTCTCAGAGCGCTGGCTTTCCCCTTTTCGCCAATTTCCATTACCGGCCCCACGCACGAGGGGCAGCCTGATTCACAGGGGCAATTCTTGATCAAACTGTAAGATGCCTGAACCAGTTGCGCGTGAATGTCAAACAGTTTCTCACTGAAGCCCACACCACCCGGGTAATTGTCGTAAATGTACACCGTGGGACGCTTATTGAACGGATCGCGTACCATGGGCACCGTGCGAATATCTTTGGGATCCGACATAATGTAAATGGGCGCTACGTTTCCCAGCACGTTGGAAAGTCCATGCAGCCCCTCGCCAAAATCAAGTCCTTCTTCCCGAAGAATATCTTCGTAGCGCTGGGGAAATACCCACCAGTAAGAGGTGGTGTGCATCTCCAATTCCGGCAGTTCAATTTTCCCCCACCCCAGGTTTTCGTGCGTGTGAAATTTGATCTTTTTAAACATTGTGGGAACCGTGGTGACCGCCACTTCCCCCCACGCTTTTTCTCCGGCAGCCGTTGTCTTTTGTTCCGTTACTTCCAGGACCTTAATGTCCGTTTTAAGCTGGGCATCCGTGTAGTAATCCGTGTCCACCTGATGCACGTACGCTTTTCGCCGATCCCAATCCAGTTTGTCCACGTGGTACTGGCGGCTTTCGTGAATGTAAATGGCATCATCGTGAAGCAACAGCGGCGCACTGAATAAATCCATTTCGCCGATCACTCGGTTCTCTTTTGTTGTGTCAATGATGACAAAATTCTCGGGCGAGGCACTGCGCAGACTCACTTCTTCCGCCGGGTAGATTTCGCTTGTCCAGTAAAATTGGTTTTCTTCCCGATGCAGCACCCCGTTTTCTTCCAGATATTCCAGAATCTCAATCACGGAATTTGATCCAAATTTTTCGTCCGTCTTAAAGGGCAATTCAAATGCCGCACATTTAAGATGGCTCATTAAAATCACCAGATTGTTGGGATCAATTACTCCGCTTTCCGGAGGGCGTCCGAAAAAATATTCCGGATGATTAATGACGTACTGATCCATCGGCGAACTGGAGGCAATAAACAAGGCCGCCGAAAGCCCCTGCCGGCGTCCGGCTCGCCCTGCCTGCTGCCAGGTACTGGCAATGGTTCCCGGATAGCCTGCCATAACGCACACATCCAGTTGTCCAATGTCGATTCCCAATTCCAGAGCATTTGTGCTCACAACTCCCCAGATTTCCCCTTTTCGTAAGTCTTTTTCAATTTGCCGCCGCTGCGTGGGCAAATAGCCTCCGCGATAGCCGCGAATCAGTTTCGGTGACTTGTGTGCCCGCCGCATGACTTCTTTCAGATAGGTAACCAACACCTCCACACGCAGACGGCTTCGGGCAAAAATAATGGTTTGAATGCCGTTCTGCAAAAACGTCTGTGCCCATCGACTCGTTTCGTTAATCACCGACCGCCGAATGCCCAATTTTTGATCAACTACCGGCGGATTGTAAAAAATGAAATGCTTGGTTCCGCTGGGCGCCCCGTTTTGATCGATCACATCCAGAGGCTCCTCCAGAATCGCCTTGGCCAAATCCCCGGGATTCGCAATAGTTGCCGAGCTGCAGATGAATTGGGGGTGGGTTCCGTAAAAATCACAGATGCGCTTTAAACGGCGAATCACATTGGCCATGTGACTCCCAAACACGCCGCGGTAATTGTGGATTTCATCCAGTACAACGAATTGCAAATTCTCAAATAGCTTGATCCAGCGCGTGTGGTGGGGCAAAATACCCTGGTGCAGCATGTCTGGATTGGTGACCACAATATGCCCGGATGATCGGATGGTTCGGCGAGCGTCGGCAGGTGTGTCACCATCGAATGTGTAGGTTTTGATGTCCTGCTCAAGAATGTCCACAATTTCTTTCAGCTCCACCACCTGATCCTGCGAAAGAGCTTTTGTAGGAAACAAATAAAGCGCCCGGGTGTCCGGTTTTTCAAGAAGGGTTTGAATGATGGGCAAATTGTAGCAGAGCGTCTTGCCTGAAGCCGTAGGCGTAACGACCACAACGTTCTTCCCCCGCCTCACACGCGAATAGGCTTCGAACTGGTGTGAATAGAGTCGGCGAATCCCGCGTTTTTCCAGAATTTCCCGAAGCTCCGGCTTTAGATCTTCCGGAAAATCCCGGTAGTTCCCTTTCTGCGGTGGCAAAATTTTCCATTCCGTTACGTTTTGAATAAATTTTGGATGGCTTTTTAAAAATTCCAAAACATCCCGGATGGTTTTCTTTTTGAAATCCATCATTTTAGAAAGTGTGCATTCACGATCTTATTCTTTCGGATGAGCCATGACCGTAGCAACTCAACCACAAAAACCCGAAGGCACCAAAAAACATTAAGATAATCGCTTGGTGTCTTTGAGTCTTTGGGGCACAAGAACTGTTTCAGCCAAGTTCTTGTTTTAAATAATACAGCTTCTTGACAAAAAAATCAAGAGGAATGTTTCCGGATTCTACCGGCAATATATTCCAAAAAATAAAAGCCCCCTGAATAGGGGGCTCTGATTGTCTAATATGATTTCAGATGCAATCAATAAGATACGCTGAAACCGGCATTGATGAAACGAGGCGGTCCAAAGAAAACCTCCGCATCATCCGCATCGTGATCGTGATCCCAGGCATTGTAACGGCTGTTATCTGTTGCATCCTGAATATACAGTGAATTCAAGGCGTTGTACACGTGAGCAAAAGCCCGAATGTTCACACCACTAATCGCAATGGGTAATTTGTAACTGAAGTGCAGATCCAGAACGCCGTAATCTGGGGCTTTCCAGCTCTGAGCGCGATCATTTGGATTAGTGCGGCCAAATGGATCCCAATAGGAATAATTGCGCATGTAATAGCGATAAGTAATCATGGCCCGCATGCCGGAAATTGGATATATTGTGCCCACAAGAGCAAACTGAGTTTGAGGAGCATCACCCACCTTAAGGTTTTTTACATAATAATTAAGCGTGTCCGAAGTCATCGTGTGCTGTTGCTTATCGTAAGATCTGTAAACACCTTTTACATCATCCGTAAACTTCCAATCGCCGAGCGAGAAGGCACCACCCAGACTAAACAACGACATGGGACGAAAACCGCCTTCCATTTCCACACCACTGTGGAGAGCATTCATTCCAGTAATGAAAACAATGCCTTCACTTCCATCCTGATTAACAATACCGATTGATTTTGCCCGGTCTTTCCAGATGGTGTAGTAGGCATCAGCCTTTGTGTACAATTTTCGATTCATGAAATAGGCATTAACACCGGCTTCAAAATCCGTGAATTTCTCATTTTTTGGATTGTTTGCCAACGTGCCAGTACGATCATCAATCACATTATCGAAGATCGGAACCTTTGATACAAAACCTGCGTTACCATAAAAATCAATGTTCTCCGTTAATCGATAGCTTGCTCCGCCCTTGGCCTGGATTCCCGTAATCCATTTGGATTTCAATTTAAATTCAGGGCTGTTCACATCGGGAGAACCATCGGCCAGAGTTTTTGATGTTCTGAAATGATCCGTAAAACCATATTTAATCATGGAGTATCCGGCCATTCCATAAACACTCATCAGGTTGGTTCTGTATTCGGTCTGCGCATATGTGCCAAACCAATTGACCGTATTTGTGTTGAAATAAGCAATCTTATCGCCATAGGTCTTTTTCTGCTTTTCGGGTGTATTATCGTACTCATTGGATTTGTCAATATAGAATTTTCCGCCCAGCAGATCCCGCACCTCGCGATAATGCTCGATTTCAGCCGTTCGCCAATCAATGCCGACAATGGCTTTCAAATTGTCAGAAATTTGATAATTGGCTTTCGAAATGGCACCCAGTGTCCATTGGTTATTCCGGCTGTTGCGAAGTATGCCAAT
>CAZMRE010000112.1:5581-7216 GCA_964568545.1 uncultured Deferribacteres bacterium
TCCTGTTCCACCACCATGTCCACCGGAATAATAAAAAACAGAATAGACATTTAATTTTTCATTCAGCTTTGTGTACCAGTTCAAATTGACCTGAGGCTTATGAAAGAAGTTCTCTCGTTCATTAATGAAATTGGGGTTATAGCGATCGGTCATATGCTCATCCCACATCTGTTTCCCCTTGTAGGAAGGACTAACCGGCCCCCAGTTCTGGTTAAATGTACGGCCTGCTTCGTGATATTTGCTAAAAGCCGCCGTATCATAATCAGCTAATCCCTGGGCAAAACTTTTGCTGTAAACAGCGATATTTTGCTTGTAGAAATTATTGCCGTGGCGCTGCGGAGCACCCAGAGCATACAGTTCCAGCCGGTTGTTTTCGTTAATGTTCCAGCTTGCACCAAAATAATAAGCCCAGGCATCTGTCCAGGTTTTGTCGATAATACCGTTTCCTGTTTTTCGCACTAACAAGGCATTAAAGGCATATTTGCCATTAATAATGCCGCTATTGAAGGATACGGTTTCCTTCAGGAAATTGCCACTGCCGAATTCCTGCTTGTAGCGGAGGCCAAATTCCTGTTTGGTGGGATCGGTAATAATGTTCATCGTACCACCAACAGAAGCCGTCGCCAAGTTCACGGCACTTAGACCACGCTGCACCTGAATGGATGCCGTTGCATCAGACACACCATCCCAATTTGACCAGTACACCCATCCATTTTCCATATCATTTACCGGAACACCGTTGATCATAATGGCGATATTTCGCTGGTCAAAACCACGAATATTAATTCGCGCATCGCCAGCACCGCCACCCTGCTGGGTTGCGTACACACTGGGCGTTGTGTTCAATACCAGCGGAATATCCCGAGACCCTAACCGCGCTTCCAATTGCTGTTTTGGGACATCTGTAAATGCAACAGGTGTTTCCCTTTCTTTTGCACGATCGGCAACCACTTCAATAGCATTGGCCAGCATCACGGTCTGACTCAATGCGAATTTTACTCTTGTCGTCTTACCAGGACGTACCCGAATGTCTCTCGAGGCCGCAATGTACCCAATATAAGTAACCTTCAACGTATATCGGCCCGGCAACAAACTGCTAATCTCGAAGGCACCACTTTGATTGGATGTGGTTCCCATCGTGGTTCCCACAACCAGAACATTTGCCCCAGGCAATGCCTGTCCGGTCTTTGCATCAACAACCTTACCCTTAATAGCCCCTTTTTGGGCAAAAAGAGCGGCTGGTAACGCAATGACCAACAATAACATAATACCAAAACGACCTAATTTCCTCATTGCCTACTCCTCTTTTTTTGTTCAGTTACGAAAATGTCTTTTTTACAATAACAAAATATTTCTTCCGACCCAATTTTTTCATTTGGGCTTGTTAACCCAATATTGTGTCTTTTTATAAGACTTGATTTTTTACTCGAAATTGTCAAAGAACATAGACATTTTCTGTATTTAATTATAAGAACAAATTTACAAAACGAAAGCATACAATTTTAAAAACAATTTCTCAAAAAGTCAAGTAAAAAATTACATTTTGTTAACATATATTATAAAAATATTTTGAGAAATAAAATAAAAGCTTTTAATAAGAGTATTATTTAATTTTCGTTTCTTTTTTATTAGGCG
>CAZMRE010000113.1:0-7188 GCA_964568545.1 uncultured Deferribacteres bacterium
GGTCGGTTCGCCAGGATATGGAAAAAATGTACTACCATGAAAATGAACGCTTTCTCAAAATGGTGCAGGCAAAAGACCCCGATTTCAATATTTGCTCATTCGAGGAAGGGGTTAAAACCCTTGATCTGGTTCTGCGTTGCGATGCGGCAGTGAGTTAGGGGCTTGTTTTTAAAATGGATTTCAAATTGACAATTAATTTAAGCAGCATTAAAAAAAATAGCAGTTGCTATATTATCTGTTAAAAAATTGTCATTTTTCACTTGACATGTGTTAAAAAATTATGTAATTTTAAGAATAAAATATTGCAGTCCAAGTCGTTATCCTTCCCAGAATAACCAAAAACTAAAGTTGCTGAAAGTAGTTGTCGGGGTCTATTAATATGAATTCTCTTTGAGAGGAGGTGGGGCAACCAACAGCGATTCCTATTCTGTTTGTGTTTTTTGCAGGTATTCCAAAAAATGTAAGGAGGAGAAAAGCCTATGGCTGGAAAGACAGTTTCAAAAGTCGTCCTGACACTGGTTTTGGGTCTGTTGTTTTCGGTAAACTTATTTGCCGGAACAACAGGTAAAATTGTTGGTCGAGTAACCGACAAAAAAACCGGTAACCCACTACCAGGAGTCAATGTAATTATTATGGGAACACAAATGGGGGCAAGCACGGATTTAAAGGGAAATTATTTTGTGAATAATGTCCCCGTTGGAAAATACTCCATAAAAGCTTCTATGATTGGCTACACACCTCAGATTGTTGAGAATGTTATGGTGTCTGCAGATTTAACCACTACCATTAATTTTCGGTTGGAGCCAACAGTACTTCGGGTTGGAAAGCCCGTTATTGTAACCGCCGAACGTCCTCTTGTTGAAAAGGACATAACCTCCACGATGCGGATTGCAACTCCTGAAGAATTTATGCGGCAGCCAATCCGTACATTTAATGGAGTTATCGCAAACACGGCCGGTGTGAACGGCTCACACTTCCGTGGAGGTATGGGAAATGATGTAGCCTGGATGGTAGACGGTTTACAGGTGGATGATCCACTGAGTGGTGGACAAGCCGTTACTCTTAGCAATATCGCCATCGAAGAAGTTCAGGTGATTACAGGCGGATTTAATGCCGAGTATGGCGAGGCGATGTCGGGCGTGGTTAACGTTGTTACCAAATCAGGAGGCCCCCGGCTGTCGGCATTCTACCGCTACACCACGGATAACGGTGCAGGGCTGATTTCAAATGATTTGGATTTTGATTATGATAACCATGAATTTTCACTGGGTGGTCCAATCCCTTTTACAAACAAGAAACTTCGCTTTTTTACTTCTGCTGTTTTAAATCTTCGGGGTGTTTCCGATCCACGGAAACTGGACAATCAGTTTCAGCAATTGATTAATGAAGGTTATCAAATGCCCTATGGATTGGATGCAAATGGAAATCGAGTGAACGACTTCATGAGCATTAATCCAAAAATTGCTAAAAACAAATATTGGCTTAACCACAATCACCAGCAGCGGTATGAAACAACCTGGAAATTAACGTACAATATGACTCCAAGCATTCAGTTCCGTTTTGGCGGTTTTTATGAGCGCAATCAATGGGAACGATTTCCATTTGGTGGAACAGGACAAACACCGGAGCGGAGCTACCTCTGGGTTGCGGAAAACTATACGGATTATTTGCGCAAGAACAGCCAATTCTATTTGGGAATTTCCCATCAAATTAATTCAAGGACCTTTTACGAATTTACCATAAATCATTTTAAAACCGATTTTAAAACCGGTTTGGTAGACGGTATCTGGAAAAAAGATGCCAATGGCAATTATTTACGAGATAGCAATGGCAACCTGATCTTGGATCATAAATTTCACTGGTGGCAGGATTTCAAGTTTTTCGAGCCCACCTGGAGCCCACTTGATCCCAAAGAATACCGAAAACAGGACTGGACTAATCCTCGAAACCCATTTGGTGTTTACAACAACTGGCAAACAAGCGGTGCAAGTACGCGGCGATACGAACAACGCTTTTTGAGCTACTACGGAGCTAAATTTACATTAACCAGCCAGATTTCACAGCACCATCAATTGAAAACAGGATTTGAGGGACGCTTGCACACAGCTATTCGCCACTACAATTCGCTGCCCTGGCGTCCTGATCCGTTTCGAAACGACTACGAAGTACATCCCAAAATTTTTAACGCCTATATTCAGGATACAGCAGAATGGCCTGGTCTGATTGTGAATGCTGGCATCCGTTTTGATTATATCAATCCTGAAAAAGAACATCGGAAAGATATGATGGATCGTTTCAGTGCATTGGTACCAACCAAGCCCAAATGGAAACTCAGCCCGCGTTTGGGAGTTTCACATCCAATTACTGACAAAACCGTGCTTCACTTCCAGTACGGCAAGTTCTTCCAATCTCCGGATTTCCTCCAATTGTATGCAAATTTGGATCCTAATGTGGCAAGGTCGTATGACTACATTGGCAATCCGAATATGAAACCATTGAAAACAGATGCTTATGAATTGGGAATTACGCATCAATTGGGTTTAAACAGCAAGATTGAGATAACCGGATATTTTAAGGACATGTACGATCTACAAACAATTCGTTACATTCCGGTGGTACCAAACCCAATTAGTAAATACGATAACCGTCAATATGGCGATGCAAAAGGTGTTGATTTTACTTTCACGAAACGCTTGAGCAATTACTGGGGCGCGCAGGTAACCTACAGCTTATCGAGAGCCCGGAGCATGGCGTTTTCGACGGCTAATGAGTTTGTATCCGGCGAGACAAATCCGGAAACCGGAGTTCGGTACTATTTCCCTGAACGGCTTTATCCCACTGGCTATGATCGAACGCACATCTTTAATATAAATTTTGATTTTCGTCTTCCGGAAAAATCGGGACCAAAAATCACCGGCTTTTATCCACTTGAAAAATTTGGCATTAATGTGATTAGCAGAGGCAGAAGCGGCACTCCTTATACGCGAACCAATTATAAAGGCGAAACGGTTGAAGAGCGCAATTCTTCACGCAGACCCTGGTATTTTAATATTGATACACGCATTACCCGTGATTTTAATATTTTCGGGATGGATGCCCAGATATTTTTGGAAATATTCAATGTGACTAATCGTACGAACATCCTAAATCTTTATAGTTACACACAAGACCCTATTGAGACCGGGGAAATTGTGAATGAACAAAGCTTTAAAGATGGAATTAGCGCAGGAGATCCCAACTGGAAATGGGAGAAGGTAAAAGACATCAACCATGATGGTCACATTAGCCGGCACGAGGAATACCTCGGCTATCTGAAATCGTTTCATTTTCTGAGACGGACGGCATCGAATTTTGGTCCGCCAAGAATTCTCCATTTTGGATTTCAGATCAATTATTAAAATGAAACAAATTGGATTTTTAGACGAAAGAAGGAGTTGCTAATGAAACGAACAATAGAAATATTTCTCAAGGGAGCTCTGTTTGCTCTTTTGCTTGGTATGTTTCTTATTGCTGTTACAGGTACATCCCGGGCAAAAACAGCAAAGAATCAAAAAATTACTTTGCGAAAGCCAAACAAGGCAACCATTTGGCAAAAGCGATCGCACGACGTTGGTCGGTTGGTGCTTCCTATTTCCAATTATGGCGTTTTTGGGCAGCATCCCGAACGGATCGGTTCCGGTGCTGAATGGCCTGCCGGATCGCATGAGTATTATATTTTTGGCGCAGGTCTCTGGGTGGGCGGAATTATCGACTCCACCGCAGATGGCAAACCCATTCCCTACGTAACCGTCGGGTATGATCCAAATAGTGCTGGATTTGAATTCGTCCCGGGGTTGCCCCCAAATAATTATCCCAATTTTACAGGTACACCTCAGGATGAAAAAGAACATATCTACATGAGCACAGACCCAGCGGATCTCTCGAACTGGCCAAGCGGAGTTAAAATCCAATCGGAACAGGATTCCTGGTGCTATTACAATGATCTTTCTCCCGAACAACACGCCGATACCAAGCCCCTGGGAATCGAGGTTATTCAACACGGCTACGCCTGGTCAGGTGAGGGTTTGCGGGACATTGTATTTCTAAAATTTAAGGTTGTTAATATCCGAGAAGACAAAAAAACTATCCGTGATACGTATATTGCTCCCTGTCTCGACAGCGATATTGGTAGCGCAACCGATGACATGGTTGGATTTAATGTTGATCGAAATATGGCCTATCAGTACAACGCTGTGCCATTCGAGTCCGGCTGGACACGACATCCCGGGGTTTTGGGTGTGGATTTTCTGGAAAGCCCAAAAGCAGATCGGCCAATTGATTTTAACCACGATGGCGTTATTAATCACGATTCAGTGCAATTCAAAGCCGGAAACAAGACGGTCTGGCTAAAAGATAAATTTCCAGGCCAGGAAATTGGTCTGGCTGCATTCAAGAAATTTACCATTCAGATTGATCCTGGTGAGGATTTTGAGCGTTATCTGATGATGCGTGGCTACGATTACCGCGATACCACTTGGTACCCCTTTGATTCCGATGAGGCACCGGAGGACAAGCGTTTCATCCTGACAACAGGGCCAATTGATCTGGCGTATCACGATACCGCCACCACGGTTATCGCCATTATGGTTGGCTGGGATAAAAGCGAAGCCCTGGATGCAAATTTGGAGGCATTGAACAAAATCGATGATTTTGCCCAAACGGTTTATGATGCCGGATTTGTTGCTCCTTCAGCTCCGCCTCCGCCTCACCTTCGGGTGGTGGAAGGCGATAAGAAAGTTACGCTTATCTGGGACAATTATTCTGAAACGATTCCAGATCCATTTTATCCGATTATTAAGAAAAAGGATCCAAACACAAAATACATTCCGGATGATTTTGAGGGATACCGCGTATACAGAAGTCTAACCGGTATTTCGGGAAGCTGGGAACTAATTGCTGAATATGACAAACCCGGCGATGCTACTTCGGTTACTGTAGTGGATTCTTCAACCTTTACCTCCATTGATTATCACATCGGCAATAATACGGGACTACGATATTTTTACGTCGATTCTTCATTAACGAATGGTCTTGATTATTATTACGCCGTAACAGCGTATGATTTTCAGCCTAATTCTTCGCCTGTAACATTAGAGAGTTCCAAGGCCAATAAAACTGTTGCGCGTCCGCGTACAAATCCATCGGCTGTTACGGATCCGTCGCTGGAAGTCAAACACTCCGCGGGCTTGGCCAGTGTCGGTGTTACGGGAGGTCCTAGCATCATAGCGAGAATTCTGGATCGCTTGGCGGTAACTGGCGATGATTACATTATTTATTTTACCCGAGATGCACAAAATAATCTTTATTGGAACTTAAAGGATAAAGCAACGGGTGAAGTGTTATTGCAAGATCAAAGCGACCTGAAAGGCCAGTCCTGGTCAAAAATAGTCGATGGTCTGACCTTCAAGGTGAAAAATATTCCAAGTCAAGTGACGTATAAAATGACGGCTGGCGTGGATAGCTTCCACATGACACCGAAATCCTTCGAGGCCAATGCCAATTTCCGTATGGCAACCTGGAATAAGGATTTTGGCTTCTACAAAATTAAGTTTGTCGGCTGGGTGGATGCTAACGGCGATTCGCTTTACGGATGGGAACATCCCCATGGGAAAGCAGCTTGTCCCTTTGAATTGTGGTCGATGGGAACCACTCTGGAAGACACAACAGATGATGTGCGCCTTTGGCCCGTGTGGGTAGATTACATTCGCAGAAATGGGAAGTGGGATCCGAATGAATTGACAACCTATATTCCTTATTATGGCGAACCAGGAAATAAATACAGCGAAGACTGGACTTCCAATCCACGGCACATGGATCCCAAATATTTCCGTCCGCCGAAAGGTCCAAGAGAAACGTCGCCACAGTATGATCTGGATTACAAATTCAGTTTTGACAACGATTCCACACATTGGACAAAGGGCGAAACCTGGATCATCACAGCGCTTAAGGGTTTTGATGAAGCAGATACCCTTCTGATCAAAACAAAAGCGGTGGCTCCGCTAAAAAAAGCCTCTGAGCTGGATAAAATAAAGGTTGTTCCTAATCCTTTCATTATTTCAAATGTCTGGATGCCCTCCAGCGATTACGGAGTGATCTATTTCACGCATTTGCCTCCGGTGTGTACGATTCGAATATTCACACTGTCCGGTGATTTCGTTCAGGAATTGAAGAAGGGCTACGACGAAATGGCTTACCTGAAAAATGAAGGCGAGGTCAAATGGAATATGACCAGCTACAACCACCAGGATATTGCCAGCGGCGTGTATTTTGCCCATATCGACGCGCCAGGAGTCGGCCAGAAAATAGTTAAATTTGCCGTTGTGAAGTAATCGTTTATTGCTCAAATGTGTAAGGATTTGTGATAGAAATAGGAGGTCTATTCTATGAAAAAGAGCATTCAACTCCTGGCCATTATTTTGATTTTGGGCTGGACTGTTTCGGGAGTTCAGGCCCAATTTTCAAAAGTTGGAACTTCAGGAGCACAATTTCTAAAAATTGGCGTGGGTTCCCGTGCCACAAGCATGGCAGGTGCATTTGTGGCAAATGCCAGCGATGCTTCGGCACTCTATTGGAATCCGGCAGCCATTTCCAAATTCGATGCCAATTCTTTGATTGTCTCTTACACGGATTGGTTTGCTGATGTGTCCAATAATTTTGTCGGATTTGTTGCCCCTCTGGGAGCGGCGGGTTCCATCGGAATCAGTGCCACCTATTTGGGAATGGGGAAAATGCTGGTAACAACTGTGAACGATCCGGAAGGCACTGACGATTTCCATTTTAGCGCCTACAGCATGGCTGCTGCTTTCAGTTACGCACGGAATATGACGGATCGGCTGCAACTGGGCGTGACGCTAAAATATGTACGGGAAGCCATCTGGGATATGTCGGCCAGTGGATTTGCCGTTGATGTGGGAACTCTTTACCACACCGGTTTTAGAAGTCTCCGGTTTGCCATGGTAATCCAGAATTTCGGCCCTAGCATGGTTTTTCGCGGAGGACATTTGTACGAAAAAATTCCTCGCTTTGGAAATGATAAAATCCGTACGACCTACGAAATGGAAGCCTCACCCTATCCCTTGCCCATTACATTTCGTATGGGCGCCGCCTACGACTTAATGGATTCCAAAATGGGTAAATTAACCATGGAAA
>CAZMRE010000114.1:0-3146 GCA_964568545.1 uncultured Deferribacteres bacterium
TAAGGCATTCCGTTTTGCCTTAAATCAAAAGAAAGTGCATCCCTGAAACACAGTCGGAAATTTCTGGCTATTCCACCCTTGCTGTTCACAATGTACACCCGGTGGTTCGTGTGAAAAAGCTCGTCTTTCAACCGGACAACCGGAAATTTATCTTTTGCAAGCCAGCCGTAGCGGCGGATTAATTCTTCTTCAAACAAGCGCACAATTTTGTCCTTCATTCGCAGATGTGTATCTTCAAAGAAAATGGCGATATCGGGCAGCAGATCCTGAATTCGGGACAAAAAATTTCTCACCTGCTGGTTGTCCACAGCTTTTGGCGGGGAGGATTTCACTTCCACGTAAAGCAAAAAGCGATCAATCAGAGCCAGCACATCGTAGTCGCCGCCCACGTGGCCATTTCGCAAAACCACCCGAAATGAAGCCGGCGCGTCAAATTCCCTGTGTAAAATTTCGGCAAGGTACCACTCAAGAGTTTCCCCGAAATTGGGAACAAAATTCACCAAAACTTCAAATTTTCCATCCTGACTCTGCCGCACAATTTGAAGGTCTTCCAGCGTTTTCAAGTAACGGCGAGCGGCCCCCTCGGAGCAATAGTGGATCAAATTCTGCAGAGTCGAACTGGGCTGGAATTCCAGTAAATCTCTTAAAAACAATCGAAAAGAATAGCGATGCAGCAGGCGATAGAATCGGCCAACACGTTGATCTGAGCGCAAATTCTTCGTGATTAATTGGTCGCCAATATCGGCGTGCTGAATCTCCAGTCCTCTGGCAAAGATTGCTCGAGAAAGTTGTGGATCCATGTTATCTCCACATTTGCCGCAAATTTTGTTTTTGCCTTGCAAAGCGCAATAAAAACCTTCTTTTCAAAGTTAGTGCGATCAGTGAAAAGAATCAAGCGTTTTTTCGTTGAAATTAATCTTGCAAGGCGTCTAAGAGTTTCGTATTTTTAAAAGGTAGAATTCGCAGCAAAAGTAATATCTTACAACCCGAATAGGCGGTGCGAAACTTGCAATGAGAATTTTCATCAAGAATTTTTTTATCTTATCTTTTCTTTCCCTTTCTTTTTTGGCAGCCAATCTTTCCGTTCTTTGGGGACAGGTTTTTGAAGGATACTGGGAACAGGTCGGGCAGGTAACCTCGCTGCTTCCAATGATGGGGAAATCCGCGGAAAAAGAAGACCATCGCATTTTTATTTCTCCCGACAAAATTAAAACGGTTGATATGAACGATGGCCGGACGAATATTTTCAGGTACGATCGACAAATGATTTACCGTCTTGATCCCGCCAATAAAACGGTAGCGGAAATTTCCTTTTCTGATTTTGAGGCGTTAATGCAGCGCAATTGGCGGCGAATCGATCGCATGAACCAGCGTGTTCAAGAAAAAATGAAATCTCTGACGCCTCAACAGCGCCGGTTCATGGTGCAAATGCTGGGCGGGGATCCGGGGAAAACGGAATACCAATCGCCAAAAATTGCCCTTAAATGGCTTCCCGGATTAAAATCGCTTTTGGGGTATCCATGCAGGCATTTGCAATTACTGGCCAATGGCTCCGTACTAATGGATGCCTATTGGACAAACAAAATTCGCTTGCCCAGAAAAATGTTTGAAATCTTCTATCAATTCGGGTATTTTCCTTACAAATTGCCGGAAGCAATCCGAAAAATTGAAGGATTTCCGCTAAAAAGCCAACTGAATATTTCCTACGGCACGGTAAAAATTTCTTCGGACGCACGGGTTACAAAAATTATTCGGACACATGTGAGCAACAAGGAGTTTGAAATTCCCAAGTTCTACAGACATATTTCCTGGACGTATATGAAATTATTTTAGAAAGGTCTTGCGATGAAAAAGTTACCCATTCTTTTGCTTGTTTTTTTATGGATTTTGCCGGTTCAGGCTAAAACCGGCCCGGAATTTTCACGATTTTTTAAGGACCGCACGCTGCGAATGGATTACGTGCATTCGGGCACCAAAACCACCAGCATTTACAGTCTGAATCATTTTTATGAAGAGGGCGAATGGCCGGGAAGTACAACCAATCTGGTAGATACGCTTAATCTGGGAAAATATCTCTTGCGTGTCTTCGATTTAAAAACGAATCAGCTTATTTACTCTTACGGTTACAGCACCCTTTTTGGAGAATGGCAGACAACAGATGAAGCTATGGAGGGAACCTCGCGTTCGTTTTCAGAAACCGTTCGTTTCCCCTTTCCCAAACGCTCGGTGCAAATCACAATTTCCGAAAGGGATCGCCAGAATATCTTCCACGAGAAATTTTCGACCGTTTTGGATCCGGATTCCAGATTTATCAGCCATGAAAAGCGGGTTCCGGCAGATGTCGTGGTCAAGGCACTTTTGAAATCGGGTGATCCTCATCAGAAAGTAGATATTGCCGTCATTTCGGATGCTTACACAGCTCAGCAAAAGGAGAGATTTTTCTCTGATGCCCAAAAGCGAATCGACGTTTTATTGAATACGGAGCCTTACAAATCCCACAAAAACAGAATCAATGTTTGGGCGGTTTTTGCTCCCTCCCGGGAGTCAGGCCCGGATGAGCCGCGAAAAGGGATCTTTCACAATACAGCCATTAGCACCAGTTTTAATTCGCTGGATCTTCCCCGCTATTTGATGACCACCGACAATCAGGCTTTGCACGATATTGCAGCAGCGGCTCCTTATGACAATATTTACATTCTGGTGAATTCCTCCCGGTACGGCGGTGGGGCAATCTACAATTTTTACGCGGTTTGTATTTCAAATAACAAATGGAGCAATTACATTTTTGTGCACGAATTCGGCCATGCATTTGGCGGGCTGGCTGACGAGTACTATTCATCAAAAGTAACGTACAACGATTTCTACCCGCCCGGGGTTGAGCCGTGGGAACCCAACATTACGGCACTTTTGAATCCCAAAAATTTGAAATGGAAGGATCTGGTCACGCCGGGAACTCCCATTCCCACGCCCCCGGATTCCGTCAAATACGGGCACGTCGTGGGAGCATTTGAAGGGGCTGGCTATGTGGCAAAGGGACTTTACCGTCCCACGTTAGATAGCTGCATTATGTTCAGGAAACAATCGAAAAAATATTGCCCCGTCTGCCAGCGGGCCATTTTGCGGGTGATTCGATTTAAATCGGAGTA
>CAZMRE010000114.1:3246-7128 GCA_964568545.1 uncultured Deferribacteres bacterium
TTTTTACAGGTACCAGAATTTTCGTTTTCCCAGAAATCGCGCGGACAGTTCCCGAACCAGATAATCATAGGCTTCATCCACTGTATCTGCAAAGGTAAAAAGTGACAAATCGGATTCGTTGATGGTACCCCACTCCACAAATTTATTAAAATGAATGACATCCTTCCAGTATTCTGATCCAAACAAAACGATTGGAATCATCTTTTCAAGCTTTTTCGTTTGGATCAGCGTCAGCACTTCAAAAAGCTCATCCATTGTTCCAAATCCACCGGGCATAACCACCAGGGCCTTGGCCAAATACATAAACCAGAATTTTCGCATAAAAAAGTAGTGGAATTGAAAATTCAGCTCGGGTGAAATATACGGATTGGGTGATTGCTCGTGCGGAATGCTGATATTCATCCCGATGCTCATGCCGCCTGCCTCAATTGCCCCACGATTAGCCGCTTCCATCATCCCGGGGCCGCCGCCCGAGCAAATGATAAAACGCTGCCCATTCTGCAGGGACATTGACCATTGTGTGAGTCGTCTAGCCAGCTCGCGGCCAGATTCGTAATATTCGGCCAACCTAACCATCGATTTGGCTTCCGAAAGCGCAATCCGATCCATTTCATTTTTATCCGGATCAAAGCCATCTTTTTCCACGATTTCAGAATATTTTTTCTGCGCTTCGTTCATGGGAAGTGCACGTGCAGAACCGTAAAAAACAATTGTGTCCTTGATTCGATATTTGTGAAGCCTGCTGACCGGTTCCAAATATTCAGCCAAAATACGAATCGGTCTGGCAGAACCACTTTTAAGAAAATTTTTATTTTCATAAGCCACCGGACTTTTGGAATTATTTTTCATCCTGAACATCTCCTTTGTTGAATCAGAGCGCTAAAATGTTTGCCGAAGCCAATTAATTGTTTCGGAAATGACCTGCCCTCTGTGTTTTACAGTATCGTACGTATGTTGGGCTCCGGGAATTTTCACAAACGTCGTTGGACCCGCGGCTATCTTTTTGAAGATTTCAAATCCTTCCCGAAAGAGCGGCTCATCCTGATCGCCCTGGACAATTAATTTGGGAAGCGTCAATCCTGAAAAAGCTTTTTGAATGTCGAAGGACAATGCTTCCAAAACAAATCCCCGCTCAACAAGCCAACCTTCGTGTTCAATCACATCTACCTTTTTAAGCGCACCCTCCAATGATCCGTTTGAGTATTGGTTGAAAAGTTTCCGAAAATCCGGCAGTGTTGACCACAGAATTAGACCATCAGCCGTTTCGTTGCCCAGCGTTAGAATCGCTGTTGCGGCACCCATGCTAATTCCAAGCACGATAATTTGCTTAAACCCCATTTTTCGAACAAGGGACAGTGCATCTTTCAGGTTTTGAATATTGTGGCTGACGCGCGTTTCCCGAAATTTCCCTTCACTATCGCCCGAACCAAAAAAATCAAATCGAAAGGCCATGGCGTCATTTCGGGCAAATTCTCTGGCCATTTCCACGAACAAGCGTTTATTTTCACCCTTGTGAGAGGTGTAGCCGTGGCACATCACCACTGCCCTTTCGGTCGGATTTTCCGGATAATGCCGGATTCCCACTAACTGGTGACCTTCACTGTAAAAGACGGTTGGAATTTCTAACATAATTTCTCCATTGTTTCAGTTCTTAAATCAGGCCTGCAAAGCTCAGCATCCGTTGAAATTGGCAAATGCTCTTACATCCTGTTTCACAAATTTGGACACAGAAATCAATTTTTAAGCGACACAGCAACAATCGCCAAAATCAACAAAATCCCCCCGAAAACATCAGCACCCTGAAACCGCTCTCCGAGAAAAATGGCCGAAAATAGAACGGCAAACAAAATTTCTGCCAGCGTTAAAAAAGAGCTCAGTGTGGCGGTTAGCCCCCTTAAACCAGTTGACCAGAAATAAAACGGAACACTCGTAAAAACAATTGCTGTGACGAGCACAATTTCCAGTTCCAGTCCCGAGAAATGGGCCGGAAAGGGCTCAAAAAGCAGGCTTACGGGCGTCAGAAAAATGACCGTTGCAAAAACGAAGGCCGTTACAATCTCAAATACGGAAGCCGCGGATTGCTCCAGCACCTTCTTGCTCATAATAATAAAAACCGCCCAGCTTGCCCCGGCCAACAGGACCAATCCATCTCCCGCGAGATTGCCGGTTTTCCCCACAGATCCGTGACTGCCAATTGTAAGCAAATAGATGCCTGCAAGTGAAAGAGCAATTCCACCGTACTTTTTCCAGGTTAATTTTTCGCGCAGGAAAAAATGAGCCAGAATAACCACAAAAATCACATTAATATTGACAAAAAAAGACGCCTTAGCCGCCGTAGTGGTTTCCATCCCCAAAAACTGCAAGGCGTAGCCTGCCGCGTTAAATAGCCCCATCCACCAGATTTCTCGGGGAAATTTCCAGAAGCTCCGCTTATTTTTAATAAAAGGAAACATCGCCAGAAAAGCGATGAGCATCCTCAAATCGGCAAACCACAGGGGCTTTAAATATCGCAATCCGAATTTCACGATGGGAAAAGAGCCGCCCCAAAAAATGGCAGCAAGAAGAGCGACTACAACCAAAGAACCCTTTTTCTTCATGACTATTTCAGGATCGAAATCTTTCTCGAATAGCGCCGGTTACCCGCAATAATCTGATAAAAATAGAGGCCGGAGCTCACGGGTTTTCCAAATTGATCCCTGCCTTTCCAGACAAATTGATGGCTGCCCGGCCGGGAAATCCCTTGTTTAACAATGAGCTGCCCAAGCAAATTGTACACAGAAATGCTCGCCGGTAGCTGTGAATTCGACAACCGAAATTGCAGTGTAACCCCGCTTGACTGAAGTGCCCTTTCGCGAACCGGATTCGGAAAAACATGGCTTAAATAAAAGGTGCCGGGTGCCTGGGAAGATTGATCGGCTGTTCTCACACCGGCAATTGTAAATCCCATAAATCCGAGAATGCGCGCCATGGCCTTGTCGCGAACCGAATCGATTGTAATTGTTTCAAAAGGGAAACCCCAGTAAATCACCCTGCCGCTTTCGGTTCCGCTTCCGAACGTGCCCTCAAATTCTACTCCTGCATTGTAGGAGGTTCCGGTGTAGAGAAGATCGGCAATTCCACCATTCACCGGAGAAATACAGTCCGCGTACTTTACCAGATAGGTTCCGTGTGTTCCGTCACCAAAGCGAAACGATCCAAGAGGCGAAAATTGCCCGCCGGAAATTCCGGTAACCGAAAATCGCCTAGAATCATCCTGAACGTACTTCGATTTCAAGTAATTTCTGAAAAATTCGCGTCCGTGATTCTTGTAGTCCAGATCCCAGGCGATTTCAGATCCGGAAACAAAGAGCCCTCCCCCGCTTTCTAAGTAAGCTTCGGCCTTTTCCTGCTCCGCGGTACTGAAGGTGTGGTCGGCGGTCGATTCCTCTCCCAAAATCCAATCCACAAATGTGTAGTTGGAAAGATCAACCGAACCGTTTTCAACCATTTCGTTGCTGCAGGATTCAAAAGACAGCCCGTTGTCGGAAATGGGAGCGGCGTGAAATCGAATAAAATCTCCTGTATTGGTCGATTTTTGACGGTCGTAGCCGTAAACCAGAAGTACCCTGGGCACCCCGTTTCCGGTTTGAACCGCAAGCACTTCACCGGGGGCACTTTCCTCGCCGGTCGTGTCCGTTGAGACCAATCGAACATAAGTGGGGTGATCAGGAATCAATTGATTGATGGTAAACGAAGAATCGCTTTCCTCTTTTAAAAAGCTGAAGCTGTGGCCGTCCGAGCTGGTAAAAACTTTCACACTGGAAATATCGGGGAATTTTTGCCAGACGATTTCCGCCATTTGCGGCCCGATCCGCTTAATCAGGTACGGGGGTGCCTGCACAA
>CAZMRE010000115.1:0-7082 GCA_964568545.1 uncultured Deferribacteres bacterium
GTTAGATAAAACTCGCAACGGTAGAGATTGAACAAAGAAGCGAGGTAAAAGATGGAATCTATTTGCGATGTGCCTGGAATTCACGTGGGACACGCCCAAGATGAAGCGGCCAAAACCGGTTGTACTGTGGTTTTGTGCGAAGAAGGAGCGGTTGGCGGGGTGGATTTGCGGGGCTCCGCTCCGGGCACGCGGGAAACCGAATTGCTGCGGCCCGGTTTTTTGGTGCAGAAAGTTCACGCCGTTGTTTTGGCGGGCGGCTCGGCTTTTGGTTTGGATGCGGCGGGCGGCGTGCAGAAATATCTGGAAGAACAGGACAAGGGATACGACGCCAGGGGAATCCGTGTACCCATTGTTCCCGCCGCCGTTATTTTTGATCTGGCAATGGGGAATCCGGGAGTGAAGCCGGACAAAGAAATGGGTTACCAGGCCTGCCTGAATGCACGGGACGATGAGAATCGAATCGGGCCGATTGGTGTGGGTGCCGGCGCAACGGTGGGGAAAATCCTGGGAATGGACTACGCCATGCAGTCCGGTGTCGGAATGGCTTCCGAAGAATTGACAGATGGCGTTGTTGTTGGCGCACTGGTGGTCGTCAATGCCCTGGGCGATGTAGTCGATCCTTCCAACGGACAAATTGTGGCCGGTGCAAAAAATCCGCAGGGCAAAGGATTTTTAAATACCATAGAATTCATGAAAAAGCAGTCCTTTGAATCGCCGCTGCCAACTGAAAACACAACCCTGGCAGTAGTGGCGACAAATGCCCGATTTAATAAGGAAGAGACCAACAAGCTGGCCCAGATGGCTCAAAATGGAATTGGCCGAACCATTCGCCCGGCGCATACCATGTACGATGGAGACATGGTGTTTGCCTTAAGTTACGGGGAAAAAATATCCGATGTTAACTTGATAGGAGAAGTGGCCGCCGAAATGGTGGCAAAGGCAGTTCTTAGAGCGGTGGGGGTGGAATAGGGAAATTTGCGACCTGTTTTTCAATGGTCAATTTTGAGTGGAATAAAACAAGTGGGTGGGCAAACCGAGCAGCGGAATAACTGAGCGGTAGAGTAACTGATTAGCCGAAAGGAACCAAACCTAATGAATTTGCAGAACCGTTTGGAAACAGCCGTACTGGCTGCCCGTGAGGCAGGCAGAATTATCCGAAAGATTTACGAAGGAGAGTTTGAGGTTAGCTACAAGGATAAAGAAGCGGACGACCCCGTGACGCTTGCCGATCGGGAATCGGACAGAAAAATTAAGGAAATTCTCCTGAAGGCATTTCCGGAGGATGGCTGGCTTTCGGAGGAAACTCTGGACTCTGACGACCGCCTTACGAAAGAGTGGGTCTGGATTGTCGATCCCATGGATGGTACGCGTGAATTTGTTCAGCACATTCCTGAATTTGCTGTTTCCATCGGGTTGGTTCAGAACGGCGAGCCGGTTTTGGGCGTCATTTTGAATCCTGTGACGGAGGAGCTTTTTACGTCTGTCAAAGGAGGAGGTGCCTTTTTAAACAGTCAAAAAATTCGCGTCAATGAGGTTTCTTCCATCCGGAAAATCAGACTTTTGGTCAGCCGCACCTACACCAAGAAGGGCAAGCTGGATTGGCTTCGTTCTTACTTTGAGAATTTCGTTCCGCTGGGCAGCATCGCCTACAAAATGGCGGCTGTAGCACAGGGCAGGGGAGACGCTGTGGTTAGTTTTCACCCGCAGTACGAATGGGATGTGTGTGCCGGGGACATTCTCATTCGCGAAGCGGGCGGCGTGTTTTTGCTTCCAACCGGTGAACCCATTCGGTACAATCAAAAGGGAGCCCATCTGCCGGCCGGAACCATTGGCTGCCGGGAATCCATTGCTCCTGAATTGGTTCGGTTTGTGCAGGCTCATCAGGATCAGATTGGATAGATGGAATTTGTGGCTTGGCCAAAGCGGTGCCTGTTATCTTCATCAGAATAAATTGTGGTGATTGTTCAAAGCGATTTTAAGGAAGAGTGGCTCTTTTTGTAATTTCAAAGAGCCATTTTTTTTGCAAAAATTTTTCACCACAGAGTTCCTCAAGAAGGTACAAAGAACCCAAAGAATAGCAGGAAATGGTTTTTCCTTGGCAGCCGTTAGGGTTATTTTTTTGCGTTTTGTCCGTACTGGGAACCTTTTTGTAAAATCACCCTAATTTATTGGGACGGCCACTTGAAACCCTTCACCAAACGTTTCACCTGAAACACAGTGTTAATCAGAATGTTACAATCCTAATTCATTAAAAATCAATAAAATGGATTCAACAAAAATTATTGCTTAACAATATGTTTCAATAACCTCTTCCCCAAAACTTGCCTGACTAACTCTTAATATCTACAAAAACAATGACTTGCATTTCTGGTACATTTCTTGTTGGTAAAATAATGGAAATTCTTTTTGAATAAAAGGATTCGGCTGATGAGTGAAATGCTCGGGAATCAGTATTTTATCAATGGACTTTACCAAAAGGCAATTCAGGCTTATGAAGCAGTACTAGAACGCGAGCCGAATAATCAAGATGTATTGGTTCATTGCATTCTGGCGGAATTAAGAATGGCGCTTCTGGAAAAGGCTCTTATTCATTACCTGCGGTTAATAGCGTATTCTTCAAATAAAAATGCACTGCAAAATGCCTATTTAAAACCGGTTTGTTTGCAGGTTCAAATGGAAGAATCCCTTTTTGGGGAGGAAGCGGAAAGACATTTGGCCAGGGCCATTTTGGATGGTCTCTGCGGCCATCGAGACAGAGCAAATGAAATGTTTCACTCATTGAAAAACAAGTTTGCCTATTCACCAAAAATACAAGAACTCCTCAGGGAAATGGAGGAAAAACCAAATCATGTTTAAAGGGAAATGGTTGTGGAGTGTGCTGGTAATTGTGCTGATGTTTGTGGGCTGTTCCAAGCGGGAACCCATTCCGTCGAAGCCCCTAAACGTGTCCATTGGATGCGTGGATTGTCACACAGACCAGGAATTGTTAAAAAAGGTTGCAACGCCAGAGGAAGCACCGTCCGGTGAAGCGGGGGAAGGCTGAGGCGGCGCGGTGGCTCCGTTGGAGCCGTGGGAAAAGGTATTGGTCAAACCGGATTTTTTTAATGGCGTTCACGGAAAAATTGCCTGTGTGGGATGCCACAAAGGCAATCAGGAAGCCACAAACAAGGATTCCGCTCATGTGGGATTGGTGGCCGATCCGACGGAAGATGCACAAACCTATTGTGCAGGATGCCACACAACGATTGTGGATCATTTTAAGGAGAGCGTCCATCTGAATCAAAATGGATATTTTACGCTTTTCGAGAAGCGGGCGGGAAAATCCATTAAAGATGATCCGAATTTAATGAAACATTTTAAAAACGATTGCGGAAAGTGCCACACAACCTGTGGGCAGTGCCATGTGAGCCGCCCAACAAGTACAAAGGGCGGATTTATTATGGGACACAGTTTTCGCAAAACGCCGGATATGATCAACAATTGTACAGCATGTCACGGAAGTCGCGTAGGTGAGGAATATTTGGGCCAGCGCGAGGGTTACCGTCCGGATGTCCACTGGGTGCCAGGTGGTAAGCGATGCGAATTTTGCCACAAGGATGCGGAATTGCACGGTACCGGCGTTGAATCAGATACGCGGTACGATGTGCCAAATGCACCCCGCTGCGAAGATTGCCATCAGGATAAGGCGGCGGCAAATCTCTATCATTCCATGCACTGGAAGGATTTGCAGTGTCAGGTCTGCCATTCGCAGGATTACAAGAGTTGTAACTCCTGTCATGCCGGCGCAGGCGGTTTGGCTGAGCCGTCGTACTTATCGTTTAAGATTGGAAAAAATCCTATTCAATCGTCACGGTATCCGAAAAAATACGTGGTACTTCGTCACATTCCAATTGCGCGGGACACCTACGCAGCCTGGGGTGTTTCCGATCTACCTAATTATAATTCTCTCCCGACCTGGAAGTATAGCACGCCGCACAATATCCGGCGCTGGACGGACCGAACGGACACTACGGGAAGCGGAGGTAATTGTGCATTTAGATGTCATTCAACGCGAAGTTTCTTTCTGAGGGAAAGCGACGTTGCACCGGAAGAATTGGAAGCAAATAGAAATGTAATTGTACCGGCGGATGTGCCGCCAAAGCCGTAGATTGATCATCACAAAATCAAAAAATGAGGAGGTTCAAAATATGAGAGACAAGAGCAAGTTAATTATATGGATTGTGTTTGTACTGTCCATTGCCGTTGTGGGCAGCAGCTGCAGTAAAAAGAAGGATACGACGGAGGCAAAAAAAGCGTCGCAGTTTGAAGTGATTGCCACGGCAGCCAATAATTATTTGGCCGCGGGCAAGGCTCCGGTCATTACATCATCCAGCGTTTATGCCAATTTAAATGATGGCAATTCTGCCAACGATCCCTACGTGTTGAGTATTCGTTCGGCTACGGATTTTGCCAATGGACACGTTCCGGGCGCTCACAATATCCCGTGGAGAGAGGTTGCTAAAACGACAAATCTCTCAAAACTTCCCACGGACAAGCAAATTGTGGTAGTCTGCTATACGGGCCATACTGCCAGCCAGACGACCCTATTCCTGAATGAAATGGGTTATGATGCGATAGCCATGAAATTCGGAATGACCTCCTGGGACACAGTAGCAGCTCACACCCACATTTACCATTCAAACGATCCCAGTGATTGCCCGGATTATCCTGTGGAAACGACCCCGCATGTGCTGGCAAAAGGGAACACCTTTCCGACGGTTAATCACACTACATCCAGCGATGCCAAGGAAATCGTTCGGGCAGCTACCGATGCCTATTTGGGTTCAGGGAAAGCGCCCGTCATTCTTTCGTCCGCACTTTACACAAATTTGAATGACGGTAATTCGAGCAACGATCCGCTGGTGTTGAGCGTGCGCGGGCATGCGGATTACCTTGCCGGACACATTCCGGGTGCGGTTAACATTCCCTACCGGGAAGTGGCGCGCGATACGAATCTGGCCAAATTGCCTACGGACAAGCAAATTGTGGTGGTTTGCTACACCGGACACACCGCTAGCCAGATTACGATGCTGCTGAATCAATTGGGATACGATGCCGTTGCCCTGAAATACGGAATGACCTCCTGGACGGTGGATTTTTCAAAGAACCCGTCGGCGGCAACAAATCGACCTTACGACCCCGCACGCGATTGTGGAAATTATCCGGTTGCAACCGGGAGTGGCTTGCTAAAAGTGGCTCATGCCGTGAATTGGTAATTCAAATAGAAATATGGGTAAGGTCCCGGTTCAATTGAACCGGGCCTTTCCGTGTTTTAGAGAGAGAGGTGGCTAAGAATGAAGGCTAAAATGAATTATTTGGCACTTTCTTTAGCCGCCATGATTTTTTTTATCATGACGACTAATCAGATCATGCTTGGGCAGTCTCAATTGGACTGTAAATTGTGCCACGGGAATGTTTATCAGGAGTGGATAAAAGGAAGTCATTCGCACACCCAGATGGATGTAGCTGAGGAATTGTCGGAAGAGCGGGTAGGCGAATCTCCTGATACGGTTTTGTATGGCGCCGATCCTGAAAATTGTATCGCATGCCACGCCCCGCTGGCCGTTACGGTGAATGGAGGAATGACTGAAGCCCAGGCGCTTGGCCATTTCTTCACGACAACCAACGGTGTTTTTACGAATTCGACAACCGCGACAGACACCGCCAATTGGCCTCACAACGGGTGTACAACCTGCCACAATGTTCCGGCGGATCACCCGTCGTCTATGCCTGTATTTGGCTATTTCAATTCTACAAATACAACATATGACACAGTAGCCAAGGTATCATCCCTTTGCGGGCAGTGTCACGGGAATTTGAATTTTAAAGATACGGATCATCTGACCTACAACGCCTGGGAAACGAGCAAACATGCCCTTACACAGGATGATGTGGCGGATGAATTGGCGGAAGAACGAGCCGGAGAAATTCCTGATTCGGTCATCAACGGTTCGGATCCCGAGAATTGTATTGCCTGTCATGCTCCAACAGCTGTGTTGGCCAACGGTGGAATGACGGATTCGGAAGCGCTTGACTACTTCTTTACCACCCAAAATGGAGTTTTTTCTGCTTCTACAGCCTCAAAAAATAAGGCTGACTGGCCGGATGTGTCGTGTAATTCTTGCCACAATCCGCACAATCCTGCCGATCATTCCTATTTTGATTCAGCTACGAAAAAATACCAAGTATTCAAGACATCAGGTGAATTGTGTGGACAGTGCCACGGAAACCTAAAATTCCCTGACACCGATCATCTGACCTACAATATTGAAAAGGGCGGAGTGGCTGTTGGTGTTCAATTCAAAGAAACGATGCCTGGCATTACCTGCACGGATTGCCACATGTATTCCAGCGAAGTTGACGGTAGCAATTCTTCGATGTATCATGGACATTCGTGGTCTATTTTTGTAGCTGAAGAAGGCGGCAGCGAGACGTCTTCCTGCGAGTCCTGCCACACGGGAATGAATGCAGCCTCTTCAAAATCTGTTATCAAGATATTCAAGGAAGAAACTCAAGCGCGACTGGATTCTGCGGAACAGAAGGTGGCAGCGGCGGAAACTGCCATGCAGGGTAATACGGATTCACAGCTTCTTGCAAAATTGGAAGAAGCTCAAACGAATCTGTTCCTGGTTCAATCGGATGAAAGCGCCGGGTTTCACAATCACAAGTATCAAATGGATTTGCTTGCGGATGTCATTCTGAAATCCGATGAAATCCTGAACGCTACGGGAGTGGGTGAAAAGATGCTGGCTATTGCACCCACGAAATTTGAGTTGTTCCAGAATTACCCGAACCCGTTTAATCCGTCTACAAAAATCGTCTATGATTTGCCGCGAGCATCTCACGTCAGGTTGGAAGTTTTCAACATTCTGGGAAACAGGGTGTGCACGCTCGCAAAGGGAAAGAAAAAAGCAGGTCGTCATTCCATCGTGTGGAATGGCAAAGATGATTTCGGCAATGCGGCTCCCAATGGTGTTTACGTTTACAGGATTCAGGCCGGGCATCGGGTGGATTACAAAAAAATGACGTTGTTGAAGTAGCTG
>CAZMRE010000116.1:0-7079 GCA_964568545.1 uncultured Deferribacteres bacterium
CCAAAAAAACCGGCAAATTGGTTTCTTCATCTCGAGCCGCCAGAATGATGGTAACATCCGCAGTTGCGGACAGTGAAAAACGCTTTTGTCGCAGGAAGGTACCAAATAGCAGAAGAACGCCCATCAGCAAATAGAGGCAAACGAGAATTTTAATCGCCAAGAGCCAGATCATTTGAAATTCTCCCGATCATTTGAAGAAACCCGATTTCCCCCAAGCGAGGCAAATCGGTACCCCTGATTTTTAAGGTTGGCAAGGATGGTGGGAAGCGCCTGAAGTGAGTTCCGGACGTTTTTCCCTGAGTCGTGAAGCAGAACGATCGCGCCCGGTTTTGCTCCCAAAAGAACGTTTCGGACAATGGATTGTGGCGGTTCGTTTTCCACATAATCTCTGGAATTAATTGACCAGAGGATCATCTGCATTTGGAGGGATTCGAGCAATTTCTTGAATCCGGGGCGAAATTTTCCGTAGGGCGGCCGGAAGAGTGTCGGTCTCATTCCACAACTCTTTTCAATAAATTGATTTGTTTTTCCGATTTCTTCCAGAACGGCGTCCGTTTTCCGTGTCCACAGCGGCACATGGCTAAAGGCATGATTGCCAATGGCATGGCCCTCTTTTTTTATTTGAACCAAAACACCCGGTGCCGATGGAATGCTCTGTCCTTTAACAAAAAACGTGCTTGTCGCATTAAATTTTTTCAAAATAGTAAGAACCTGGGGTGTCGATTCGGGGTCGGGGCCATCGTCAAATGTAAGAAAAATGACCCTTTCCTTTACCGGAATTCGGAATTTTACCCATGGGAATAATTTTTCGATTAGCGGAATAAGGACTGTGTACATTATAGCCTTCCTTTTTGATTGATTTTAGAGATATGCCATTCTCTGTGATCTTTGTGGCTCTGTGGCCAAAAAATAAACCACAGCAAATCTATCAGGATAAATTTTTCCGTCCTTTCCATTCGTAATTTCCTGTAAGGCCTTTTACCCCAACCCATAAAATATAAGGAATTTGGAAAAACTGGGCAAATAGAAAATATTTAAGCAAATCTTTTCTTTGGGTAAAATCAGTGCCTTTTCTGGTAACCAGATAATCAGGAACAAATTTTAGCAGGAATCCCAGAAGTAAACCGCTCCAGGAAATGCCCAAAAGCAGCCAGATCGGCCAGAGAAAAAGAAAAAAATAATACAAATAGACAGAAATCAAAAATGCCACCAGCGATTTTTGACGATAATGGGCGCTTTTACTGGCCCAGCGGGTGCGCTGGTTCAAGAAGGCTTTGACGGTTTCAACGGGACGGGTGTAATTGTGCGTGCCCTTTTCGATAGCAAATCGGATACGCCAGGAGGTTGAATGATGAATTTTTTGCATCAGAAGGTCGTCATCTCCTGAAGGCACCTTGTCAATATCCTTGAATCCGTTCACCTCTTCAAAAACACATCTTCGGTAGCTCAAATTGGCGCCATTGCTGATTACGGGACGGCCATTTCCAATAGCACCGGCGCCCGTTGTGACCAATCCCAGAAATTCAAGGGATTGGATTTTCTGAAAGAGTGTTTTTTCGAATGCAGGGTGAATTAAAATGTAACCTGAAACCATTCCAACATCGTCGTCATAGTGGCGGGCCATTCCTTCCAGCCAGGTCGGCTGCGCCACACAATCAGCATCGATGGTGGCAATAATTTCCCCACTTGTGTGTTCGATTCCGTACTGAATTGCCGCTTTTTTGTAAGCCTTGTGAGGATGATTTTTCTTATATTGCAGTAATTTGATACGGCCGGGATAATCTTGTTCAAATTTTCGCACGATTTCCGCTGTACGGTCAGTGGAGTGATCGTCGATTACAACAATTTTGTAGCGCTCTTTTAAATAGGTTTGATTAATGATTGAGTTCAAACAAGAGGCAATGGTATTTTCCTCATTTCTTGCCGGGATGAGTACCTGGAAAGAGGGAGTAGCCTGAGACGTACCGGGCCTAAGCTTCAGTAATCCAAGAAAATAACCGACAATTTTGCACGCGTAAATCAGGCCGAGGATGATCAAAAATGCCGTGAAAAAATATGTCATCGGTTTTCCTTTGCCGGGTGTTTTTCTTGAATTAAATAATAAACACCTAAAAGACCTGGAAGCAAGAGATTAATTATAAATAGCAGAATCGGGCCATTAAAAGCTGCCGATGCGGAAATTGAAAACTTCTTGAATAAAAAAACTGAAAATCCCTCTCGAATTCCGATATCCGCAATCGAAATTGGCAAGAGTGTTTTTGCGAAAAAAACAGTTGGAATCACCAATCCTCCAATATGAAAGGGCGTTCTTTCAAAAGCATTTATTAAAATAAAAAATTGAAATGAGAAAATCAAGTAAGCTGTAAATGACAAAAGGAAAACTGTTCTAGCTCGTTGATTATTTAGGAATTCCAAACCGAAAATTAGGCGGTGAAGCGGATGGGCTTCTGGGAAATGCCTTCCGATTTTTGCGGCCAGAGATTGCAACCAGCGAGGAAAAATGAGAGCCAGAAGGAGTCCCGCAAATAGGACGTCCAGAACCAGTCCGGCGGCAGGGGTTAAAAATGGCAGGAGGTGAAATTTTAAAAGCAGGTCTACCGAAGTCCAGCCGCCAATGGCTGTAATAATTAGCAAAATGTAAATTTTGTCGATTGCTACAACTCCCATCGCCGTAACCCAATCGGTTCCCTTTACGAAAAACGCCCGGGAATATTCGCCTACTCGCCCGGGCGTGGTAAATCCTATTGCCATGCTGATTAAAAACGCGTGGATAGCTTCACGGAAGGTGCTTTTCGGAACAATCCATCGGACAATGTAATGCCATTTGTAGATTTGAATGCCCAGATTGAGAGGCATCAATAGAAGTGCCAAGAGAATAAGTGAGAATTTGGCCGATTGAAAAGCATTCCATATTTGTGCAGGCTTAATGCTCCAAATCAACACTCCCAGAATCAAAGCGGCTAAAGCGATTTTTAATCCCCAAAATGTTTTTTTATTCAGCATGAGTACTGGTTGCTTGGGGTTCATGCCACGTGACGGGCAAAATATGGCTCAGAATACCAATAACCCAAACCTCTGCCAGATAAAAATATTCCCAGAGAATGAGCAGGCGCAGAGATGTGGTGTATTTAAATGATTTTTGAAATGAAAATAGAAGAAAATAATCCATTGAAAATTTTAGTAGTAAAAGAGCGATAATAAAGGGTTCCTGCCGCCACCAGAAAAGGAAAATCGGGGAAAGAAGCAGAAGCGTATTGCTGATGTGAAAAAGTGCGTAAAGAACCTGTGAAAGGGGATTGTAATATTTCCCTGCCGAAAAATGACGAAGTTTTTGCTGAAAGAAGTGTTTCCATGAGGTTGGAGGAAAACTTACCACCGTGCTCTCTGGCTGGCTGGCAAATTGCATTTTGAAAGGAGTTTCTCTGTGAACCAGATGAATAAAAAGATCATCATCTCCGGAAATAGAATGGGCAATTGCCTTAAAGCCGTTTACTTGATTGAAAACGGATTTTCTGTACGCAAGATTTCGGCCTGTGGCGGTCATGGGAATATTCCATGCCAGTCCTGCTCTAGCAATGAGGTTGTTGAAGACGCTCTCAATTTCCAATAGCTGCGGTAGCAGCTTATGTTGGGTTGCTTTTAGGGGAGAAAAACCGACCACAACGGCCGTATCATTAGAAAAATAGGAAAGGATCGTCGAAATCCAGCCGGGTACAGGAAGACAATCGGCATCGGTGAAAAGCAGAATGTCTCCCCGACTTTCCAGAATTCCCTGGGTTAGAGCAAATTTTTTGGCTGGCATCTGAACAGCGGGTTGCTCAATTCTGATCACGCGCAAGTTGGTTAACCGCTGTTGCCAATTTAGAAGGATGTCTCTGGTTTTGTCCGTTGAACGATCGTCCACAAGGATAATTTCAAATCTATCGGGCGGATAGGTTTGTTGCCTTAGGTGTTCCAACAATTGGTCCAAATTCTTTTCCTCATTGTGGGCGGCGATAATAACTGAAATAAATGTAACAGGAGCTTCCGCTTTTTGAAATGAGGCAAACTGTCCCCTTAAAAGGAAAAAATACCATCCCATATAAATCAGGAAAATAATTGCAAGAAAATCTGTCATTCGAATGTTTCAGTTAAGAATTCGTTAGGCGCTTTTCTTAAAAAACGGTAAGATAAATTAAGATTTTTTTGCAAAATAAGCAACAATTTTCTGGAATAAAAAAGGCTTCGCGCCTTTTGTTAAGCATACCCAAGTATCCTGCGCGAAGCCCTATCCCGGATTAAGGGAAGTTTTCGGGAGGGAAAGCAAATTGTCTAAAACGGTCACCTACAATTCAATGAAAAATGTACCGTCCTGATTAACTCCGATGCGACCTGTTAAAAGAATAAAATCTGGATTTTGTTCTTCCTTAAATTTCTTAGCCTTTTTCATGTTTCGTGTACATCTGACTTTGTACCCGTGAGTTTTCATATTACGCGTGAGCGTTTGATCCAAATCCTGATTGCTGCCTAAAACAAGGACTTTTTTCATAGCTTTCCTGTGTCGTGTGTGGTGAGTTTATAAAGAACAAATTTTAAACAAATATTTGCTAAAATCGTGCCAGAAATCAGAAGATGCTCTCTTTTGCTAATTTCTTAATTTTCAAGGAGAAAATTTCCTAAAGTGGCTTTTCATAAAAATGAATTGTTGCAAAATAGTTCATTCATTTTAACTCATGTTTTTAAATGAAACAGATTGTTCTTGCATGTGAATGCTTTCTTTTTTAAAATAAAATATTTGGGTATTTTGTAGCCTGCATCGAGATTTCACCTATGGTAAAAAAACACACCAAAATAGATTGTGAGGAAAGCATTTGGAAAATCTGAGATGGAAATTGAGAATCATCACGGAGAGACTCGAAGATTATTTTGGTGAGCCCGCCCGGCCTGAAGCGGTAAGTGCTCTGGATACCCTGATTGAAACCATTCTCTCACAGAATACGAATGATAAAAATCGAGATTTGGCATTTCGTAGACTCAAGCAGACCTTCCCGGATTGGGAAGCGGTCGAAGACGCTCCAACAGATGCCATTGAAGAGGCCATTCGGCCCGCGGGACTGGCGAGGCTGAAAGCACCGCGAATCAAGCAAGTTTTGGAATGGCTTCGGGAAACCCGCGGCTCTTTGGATTTGGATTTTATTTGCCGCTGGTCCTCGGAAAAGGTGTTTGAAACTCTGTCGAGGCTAAAGGGAGTGGGAGTGAAGACGATCAGTGTCGTCCTTTTGTTTTCTTGCCAACAGGATGTTTTTCCGGTGGATACACACATTCATCGAATTGCAAAGCGGATTGGTCTCATCTCGGAAAAAACATCGGCCGAACAGGCTCACAAAATCTTGGGACAGTGGGTTCCCAAAGAAAAGGCTTTTTCTCTTCACATTAATTTACTGAAATTAGGGCGAACTATTTGCAATGCTCGCCAGCCAAAATGTGAAATATGTCCTATTCGGGATATCTGCGATTACTACCAATCAATTATTCATAATTTCAAGGATTCTCACTAAATAACCCATTCCAAAATGGCGGCTAAAATACAAGCTAAAATTTCTTCACGAAACTAATTTTTTTCTTTTATTCTTGGCAAAAATGCCTTATTTTAAAAAAGGTAATCCTTCGCATATTTCACACCACAGACGGTGATGTCCACATAGAGACGAAATAGCGGGAGAAAAAATGGAAACTGAAAATGTAAAGCTGTACGGCTATCGATGGATTATTTTATTGATTTTTTCTTTTCTGAATATTGTGGTTCAGCTTCAGTGGGTGGCATTTGCGCCTATTACCAATGAGGCCGCGGCCTTTTACAAAGTTACAGCCTTGCAAATTGGGATGTTGTCCATGGTTTTTATGATCGTGTACATTCTAGTAACCTTCCCGGCATCCTATCTAATTGATACCTATGGCATTCGAATTGGAATTGGATTCGGTGCTCTGCTTACGGGCATCTTTGGATTTTTGAAGGGAGTTTTTGCCTCCGATTTTACGATGGTAGTTATTTCCCAGATAGGGCTGGCAATTGCCCAACCGTTTATACTTAACGCCTACACCAAGCTGGGTGCCCGGTGGTTTCCAATCCGGGAGCGGGGCACCTCCACGGGAATTGCCACGCTTTCGCAGTACATTGGAATTATCATTGCCCTTGCCGTGACACCCTTTTTGTACCGCGCCTATCAGATTAAAGGCGTGCTGCTCATTTACGGGATTCTCTCACTCGCAATTGCACTTATCTTCATGATTTTTATTCGAGAGAAACCACCCACGCCGCCCAGCCTTTCCGACCAGGCCGAACGGTACAAGGTGCTGGAAGGGGTTCGCCACATTTTCAAAAATCCCAATATGCTGATTTTGATTTTTGTGTTTTTTATCGGATTAGGTATCTTTAATTCCGTAACGACCTGGATCGAACAAATATTGAGTCCAAGGGGATTTAACGCCGAGCAGGCGGGGATTGTTGGAGGAATTATGTTTATTGGCGGCATTATTGGGGCAATTATTTTACCTATTTTTTCCGATAAATATCGAAAGCGCAAGCCATTTTTGGTCGTAGCGCTCATTTGCATTGTTCCTTCGCTGGCAGGGATTACTTTTTTTAGAGATTATTCCTGGATTTTGATTTCCGCATTCACCATGGGGTTTTTCATGATGAGTGCCGGTCCCATCGGATTTCAGTACGGAGCGGAGCTCAGCTATCCGGCTCCCGAAGCAACATCCCAGGGCTTAATCCTACTGGCGGGGCAGATTTCCGGAATCCTTTTCATATTCGGAATGGACAGATTTCGATCGCCAGAAACCGCCGCAATGACGCCTTCCCTGGTTGTTTTTATAGGGCTTGTCTTCATCACATTTTTGCTGTCATTAAAGCTGAAGGAATCGGCTATGCTGCAAAAGGCGTAAGGGTGTTTTCATTCAAAGACTAAATGAAGGACGGAGAGATGTTCTCTCCGGTCGTTGAGTGATTCGCCTGCTGGCGAATCGTATCGAAACGACCGCGTTTAACCCGCGTCGCCTTGCTACATCCGTGTTTCGACAAGGCTCGGCAATAAAAG
>CAZMRE010000117.1:0-7054 GCA_964568545.1 uncultured Deferribacteres bacterium
AAATCCCCGTTGTAAATTAGATTGGTTCCTCCCTGCGCAAACGTCAATCCTGAAAATAACAGCAGGGTAAAAACAACGCTCAATCCAAACTTCCAATTTCTGTGAATACTCATTGTTACCTCCTTTTTGATGGTTCATCAGGTTAACAACTTTTTTTACGAACTAATGAAAGTGCAAATCACCTCCCTTCAAAAAATTTTTAATCCCCGGTTTTTCTTTTCAGTGCAGAATATACGTTTGGCCACCCTGTAATTTAAATAATTCCCCGCTATTATCCGTCCTTGCTTTCCTAACCTTTTTGTGCCGATCATTATAAATTGTTGGCAAGTCAGTTCCAAATAGTTCGATCCAAACCGAGTGACCTGCCGTTCCGCCAAGCGAAAATGTGGAATCGCTGCAATTAGTCACAGGATATTCGGAATACAGGATAACTCCAGGGCGAATTTTTTTATACGCATCAACTGCAAATGTGATAGGGCCGCCGGCCCCATAAATTTGCTGCCCGATCAGTCCGCTCTTTGATCGTCCCTCACGCAAATCTTCCAGAGGAATATACAAGGAAAGATCATTATGTGTAACACTTTGATAGGCCGTTGGGTGAGATGTCATGGCTTCTTTCGGCAAAAAGGGCGGTAGCGTATATTTAAGTGTGTACAGGGTGTAGCGATAAAATTCTGCAATTAATTGATTAACAGACTCCGGGATCTCATTTTGAACCAGGGTTAAATACTCCCCCAAATAGCCCCAGACCTCGTACTGCTCTTTCATTGTGATAACACCGCTGTGCATCATCGGACTGAGACCAAAAAAAGTGGCATACGATGCGGCATATCCGTAATCGCATTCCCAGAGCCAGGAAATCAGCAAAATATTGGCAAGCGGCATATAACTCATTTTAAGATAGTTTTTTTCTCCGGTTAACTTGTAGAGCCGTGCGGCAGCGACGGCACTCATCGCGGTCATCTGCAATTCATAATTTAACCCAAAATAACGGCCGGAAATATGCCGGATCGAGGCTTTTGCTTCATCCAGAAATTTACTCTTTCCCGTCAGATTGTATAAGTCAAGCATCAAATAGGCATAGCCGCCCGCAACATCCGGTTCTCTGCCAAATGTGGCTTCCATCGCAGGATATGAAAAATGATTTGGGAATTCATAATCCACATTGTGAGCCAGAGTCATGACCCCCTTAACGGATTTAAGAAGTATCTTTTTGGCTGTTTTATTGCCCAGCTCGGCCAGCTTTGCCAGTTGGGTCATTTCCTCAATCATATACCAGCTATCGCCGGTTTCAGCATTGGGGAGGTTATTATTCAGTGACTGGTAACGCTCTGAATAAAAACCGGGGAGCGTACTTGTCAGCGTTTTCATAAGAGGCGCCACACCGCCATAATCCTTCTCATATTTGGTGAGCGGCAGCAAAAGATCCAATTGACTGATCAACTCGGCTGATTTTCGTTTATCGCTGACATAGGAGCGCAGGTAAGGACGATCGTTTACCGTGACCCATAATTCAGGATTGGTTAGATCTTTAATTTCTCGGCGCGCAATATCTTTCCAATCGGTCAGCTCGGTAGAGGGTTTTTTGATCAAATTGTAAATGGGCGAGAGAAGATTGAAAAAGGTGACCGCTACATCCGCTTCGTTATGGGGATAATAGCTTGAAAGATAGAGATAACTATCTGTAATAATTACTTCCTTACCAACAGGCAGCGACACGATTGTATCGGGAATTTTGTACCCGAAGGAGCTCCTTGAGTTGTTGATATCGACCATTATTTTTTCTGCGCCCGAACGCGTCAACCGAAAATAATTGTTCAAGGATGTCAGGTTTTCAAAATACAGAAGTGTTCCGCCGAGCCAGCCGGGGCTGCACAAATAAATTACAGGCGCCACAAACGGGGCCTGTTTCGCATAACGATAGGTTGGATGCCGCGGCTCGAGGCCCACAATAAAATTGCCATCCGCAACCGGAACAAATTTACCGTTTTTTCGCTGCAAGAGCCGTAATTCACGAACCGGATTGAATTCGGGGAGATTTTCCAGCGCCGAAAATTGCAGTTTCCAATTTATCAATCCAGGATATTTCCTGAACGCATACAAACTTATTACATATTTAGCCCAGGAGGTACTGCCCTTCATTGTTACCGCAACTTTACTACCATCATCGGAATATGAAATAGCGGTAACAGAATGGGGCAAATTGTTATCGGGACGATCTCCCAGAAGCCGTAAATTGAGAACGCCTTTTGTGGACGGTTTGTAAATCAGAATCCTTTTTGCCGTTTGATTCCCGTACTCAATGACGAAATTTCCGGTTTTCAACTGAAATGCATCCGGTTTTTCCTCAATTAGGCGAACGGATTGCCCGTGACTCGCTGCAAGAGCGGAATCAACATTAAAGAAACCGGAGATGAAAAAAATGGAGAAACCAAGCACTATTTCCCAACAGAAATTATAAATCATGGATATGGTCTCTTTCTTTGATGTTATCGCTAAAAAATAACCGGATTGCTAAATTGCCTTGCAGGAGCTTCGTTTTACAAGATCAACGGGCACCAATATTTTTTCCTGCAATGATTTTTTTTGATCAATAATATCATGAATCATGTTGACCGCTATTGCCCCCATTTCTTCCATCCTGACGCTCATGGTGGTTAAAGGCGGTTCCGTATGATTGGTGACTTCAATATTGTCAAATCCTACAATTGAAATATCCTCAGGGACTTTCAATCCTTTTTCACGAATAGCCTTCAGTGCGCCAAGTGCCATGGCATCATTTGCGGCAAAAACAGCGCTGGGAAGCGCATCCCTTGACAAAATTTTCCGCATGGCACGATACCCATCTTCCACCCGCGTTTCCGCTTCATCACGAACGACCCACTCCGAATGCTCTAATCCGCCCTCTTCCATGGCCAGCATGTACCCCCTGAAACGTTCTCGAATACTTGGATGATAAGCGGAACCTCCAATAAATGCTATTCTGGTATGACCCAATTCTTGAAGATAATGGACGGCTTCCCGGGCGCCCTCTGCATTGTCAATTAATACGCAGGGCCATTTTTGTTTCGGAGGATAATAATCGATTAAAACAACGGGAATTCCCATTTTTCTTATCTCATACAGCCAATTATCATTCATGCTCCCCGCAGCAATAACCCCATCCACATTGCCTTCTTTTAGGAATCGGGGCAAATTTCTTCGAGAAAATGCATTTTCTACTGATGTAAGCACGATGTAATAATCGAATTGACGAGCCTCAAATTCACACCCCAGAAAAATGCGTGTGTAAAAGGGTTCTGCCCGGGTAAAGTGAGCATCACTGATAACAAAGCCAATATTTCCCGTTTTTTTGGAGGCCAAGGTTCGGGCTGAGCGCCGGGGATGAAAATCCATTTCTTCGATAACCTGGAGTACCTTCTTGCGGGTAGATTCCCGAACGGATTTTTTGTTGTTCAACACCAAAGAAACGGTAGATTGAGAAACACCGGCTTTTTCGGCAACTTCTTTAATGGTGATATTCATTTAATTAAAGCGCTTTATTTTATCGCTGCCATTATATTTATTTTATTGCATTGTTTTATATGGATATATAAAAATTTTTTATGACATGATTCAATCTTATAAAATATTTGTGTGATATTTATCGAAGCGCTTTAATTAAATATAAAAAAAATTTTTCAATTGTCAAGGGAAAAATGCAAAAATAAAATATTTTTTGAATATTTTATTCGTTTTGCAAAAAAAATGGACGGGGAAAAATAGCCTTCCCGAAAGCTCACGTCTTTCGGGAAGGTTGTGTGATTGTCAATTTCTTAATCGATGTTCTCTAATGGCGATCAGGGCTTGGCGGTTTTTGGATGTGTTTGGTCGGATGCTCTTTCAATTGGTCTAGCAGATACCGCACCGCCTTTTCAATCATAGGCTCACGTCCGAGTCGAATCAAAGTGGGATCATCAAACACGGGGATATCCGGTTTTACGCCGTAATATTCCACATCCCAATGCCCCTCTTTGTTAACATAAGCAAATGCCGGCACAGAAATGTGACCGCCATCCACAAAACGAGGATTCCAACTGTAGCCGACCAGACCGCCCCAGGTGGTTTGTCCCATTAACGGCCCCAATTTCATTGTGCGAAAGTAGGCTGGGAAGGCATCTCCACCTGACGACGAGCGTCCGTTAATCAGCATCACCTTCGGCCCCTCATTTACAAACATGGGCGTTGTGTAAAGCGGTAAATTGCGACGTGCCCAGTAATTCAGGATTGGACGGGACATGTCGAAAATCATGGGCGCCGGAATGGACCCGCCGCCATTGTAGCGTTCATCGATAATCAGGGCATCTTTTGCCAGCGATTGGGCGTACCAACCCTTGTAGAAGCTTTTAAATCCATCAAACGAGGTGTTCGGCACATAGATGTAACCAATCCTTCCGCCGGAAAGACTGTCCACAAGCGCCTGATTGTGTTGAACCCACTTCAAGTGTCGCAAAGCCATATCCGAAGCTGCTGGTTTTACGACAACTTTCCGGGCGCCTTTTTCGGCTGGTTCCGAATTGACCAAAAGCGTGACCTCTACGCCCGCTTTATTTTCCAGATATTTGTAGGGATTTTCATCGGTGTGAACGATGTGGTCATCAATTCCAATAAGATAGTCACCCTCTTTTACATCCACGCCCGGTTCGGTTAACGGGGAGCGTGTGGATTCATTCCAATTTTCTCCCGGGAAAATCGTGGCAATTTTGTAGAATTTTCCGGCCGGAGCCAGCTCGCAGCCAAGCACCCCCACGGGCACGCGCTTCACACGAGGCATATCGCCGCTAAACACATAGGTATGGCCGCAATTCAATTCGCCGACCAATTCACCGATCACGTAATCCAGATCGGCACGGCTGGCCACATAGGGAATCAATTCTTCGTATTTGTCGTATATCTTTTTCCAATCCACGTGGTGCATGTTCGGATCGTAGAACCAATCCTTCATAATCCGCCAGGCATCCCGATAAATCTGCTGCCATTCCTGTGAGGGGACAATTTTCATTTCCATTCTCGCCAGATTCAGTTTTCCTGTGCCGAACTTTTGTTTGGGCTTCAGGTTTGCGATCCCATAGGTTTTCCCTCCGGCGTATAAGAATTTTTTGGCGTCTGCCGAAAGCACGTAATTGGAGATCCCTTTTAGTATTTCAACCTCTTTTCGATTTTTCAAATCGTATTTGTACAGGCTTCCGCCTCTTAAATATAAAACACCGCCTTTAATTCCCAACACGCCCCGATATCCACCCGTTTTTATGGGGAAGGCCACCACCCGCTGCTCAAAACCAGAAACATCCATTACCAATTTCTTTGGTGCCTTTGATTTCTTTTTCTTCGCCTTTTTTGGGGACGGCTTTTGTACTACCGGTGTTTCATCGTCATTCCGAGGCGCAAAGGGAGATTCCAGATTTTTGCGGAGTGTACCCGCGTAGAGCTTGGCGTCAAAATGCCGCGTGCCCCAATTGTAATTCCTTCGAGAAATAAAATACAAATAATTACCCTCCGGATCGAAGGAAGGATTGTAATTATCCGCTGTGTCATCAGTAAGCTGGAATGCCTTTCTCTGATCCAGTGAATACACCCAGATTCCCGTCATGTGGTTCTTAAAATCCTTGGTGTAAACCACCCAGCGGCTGTCGGCCGACCACTGATAGCCGGAAATCGGCGAATACACCCCCCGGTCAATTTCCGCACTTTTTTTCGTCAGAACATTCAAAAGCAACAAGCGATTTTTCTTGTCCGACAAAACAATCTTTTTACTGTCCGGGGACCAGATGTAGCCGGTAATCCAGGCACCCGTGTGCTTCGTCATTTGGATGGCGGGTTTTGAACTGTGGTATTTTTTCACAAACAATTCGTAATCACCCGGTCTTTCGGATAAATACGAAATCCATTGCCCATCCGGCGACCAGTCCACAGACATTTCTCTGATACCGCTGGTTTGGGTGAGATTTTGAATATCCCCATATTTTTGAGGAACGGTAAAAATATCGCCCCGCGCAGCAAATACGGCCCGTTTGGCGGACGGGGAAAGGGCAAAACTTTGAATGAATCCGGAAACATTTTTGTAGGCTGGCAGAGCACGGGGGCGGTCATCTCTGATCTCTATTGACAACTTTTTCACGGCCTCTGTTTCCGGATTGAGAAAATAGATGTAGCCCCCATTTTCAAAAACAATTCCTCCCTTTCCTCGACTGGGCCACAAACAATCGTATGTTTTGAAATGGGTTACCTGATGAATCTGTTTGTTGGACGGATCGTAGGCAAAAATGTTCAGCGTTCGAGGGATATCCGAATGAACGTTTTCCCGATCGGACGTGAAATAGATTTTGTTTCCCACCCACATGGGGAAATTGTCGGTGCCTGGATAGGTTGTCAGTCTCTCAATTGTATTTTTCTTCAGATCGTAAATCCACACATCCTGGGCGCGGCCTGCTTTGTAACGCTTCCAGGTACGAAATTCACGGGATTTAATATCGTAGGCCAGCTTCGTTCCATCGGGAGAAAGAGTGGCTGGTCCGCCTTCGGGGACCTGCAGCGGCTGTTCCAATCCTTCTTTAAAGGCATCTACCAAAAAGTACCGACTGACCCGCCGGCCGTACGGCGTTCGATTGGAACGAAAGAGAATCTTTTTCCCGTCTGGCGTCCAATCGATGGGAATATTATCCCAGCCTCCCCGCGGCGGCATGTGCCCCACATCCGGGTAAAAGGTCAATTGCTTCGGCATGCCCCCTTCCGACGGCATGAGGTAAATTTCACGGGTTCCCGAATATTCGCCGGAAAAAGCAATCCACTTACCATCGGGTGAAAATTTCGGAAAAAGCTCTTCTCCCTTGAATGACGTGAGTTTTCGCGCTTTACCACCCGAAAGCGGCACCACCCAAATGTCGCCTGCGTACACAAAAGCCACCTGATTTTTGTAAATATCCGGTTGGCGCAGAAGTCGGGTTTCCCCGGCTTGAAGGGCAGTGACAGCGAGAAAAAACATGCCAATCATCGCCAGAATTTGAAATCGTCTCAT
>CAZMRE010000118.1:0-7046 GCA_964568545.1 uncultured Deferribacteres bacterium
CATTTCATTCTTAAACTCGGACATTTCTCGTTTCAATGCCTCGTCACTTCTCTCGAGTCTGAGAATGGCGGCGCCGGTTTGAGTCATGAATTTTCCAAAAATAGCTTCGAGATTGTCTACACGTTCTTCCAAATTTACAGCCATTGGAAACTCCTCATATTTTTTTTCATTCAAATTTTCTTTTTTTCAAAAGATTTTTTATCATCGAGGGAACAAAAATCATAGAAGAAAATTTTTTTCTTTACAATAATATACCATTATTTAAATGTGTTTTTCAATAAAAAGTTCGATGTCAAAATGAAGAGAGGGGATTTAACAAATTAATTTTTTTTCACATTCCCGTAATTCCGAACAAAAATATTGAAATTTGTTTATTTTTTTCTTACATTTTTTTGGTTTATTTATTAATGATTTATATTTTAATTAGGTTATGATGGCTTTTAGATAGAGAAAAGTGAGGCGGATATGAAAAGGCAGAATGTTCTGATCATGGGTGCTGCAGGCCGGGATTTTCACAATTTTAATGTGTATTTCAGAGATAATGATGCCTACAATGTTGTGGCGTTTACCGCTACTCAAATTCCGAATATTGATAATCGAAAATACCCAAAAGAGCTGGCCGGTAAATTCTACCCAGATGGCATTCCGATTCACCCTGAAGCCGAGCTTACCCACCTGATTAAAGATGAAAAAATAGACCTGGTTGTATTTGCTTATAGCGATGTGAAACATGAATATGTTATGCATAAGGCATCGGAAGTAATGGCAGCCGGAGCAAATTTCATGGTCATGGGTGGGGAAAAAACTATGGTTAAGAGCACAAAGCCAGTTATTTCAATTCTGGCTGTTCGCACGGGATCCGGGAAAAGCCAAACAACGCGACGAGTAAGTCGAATTCTGAAAGCAATGGGCAAAAAGGTGGTTTCCATTCGCCATCCTATGCCTTATGGCGATTTGAATGCTCAACGAGTCCAGAGATTCGGCACGATGGAGGATATGGACAAATATGATTGTACAATTGAGGAACGTGAGGAATATGAGCCCCACATTGCCATGGGAAATGTTATTTACGCCGGTGTTGATTACGAAGCCATTTTGCGTCAGGCGGAACAAGAAGCCGATATCATTCTCTGGGATGGTGGAAATAATGATATGTCGTTTTACAAATCGGATTTAACCATCACCGTGGTTGATCCTCACAGACCAGGCCATGAAATAAAATATTTCCCCGGGGAAACGAACCTGAGATTGGCAGACATCGTTGTGATTAACAAAATTGATACGGCTGAGCCTGAAAATGTTGAAATGGTCAGGCAGAACATTGAGCAGGTAAATCCGAAGGCGGTGGTTGTGGATGCAGCATCGCCTATTTTTGTAGATAAGCCGGAAATTATTCGGAATAAGCGTGTGCTGGTTATTGAAGATGGCCCAACCCTCACCCACGGCGAAATGACCTATGGTGCCGGTGTAGTAGCTGCAAAAAAATTCGGCGCGGCGGAATTGGTTGATCCCCGGCCGTTTTTGGTGGCATCCATTGAAGATACATTTAAAAAATATCCTTACATTGGAACACTGCTTCCGGCAATGGGCTACGGAGATAAACAAATTCATGATCTGGAGGAAACCATTAATCGTTCGGATGCGGATAGTGTTGTGATTGCAACACCCATTAATTTGCAGCATCTGATCAAGATCAATAAACCCAGTACCAGAGTCCGCTATGAACTTCAGGAATTGGGCACACCTGATCTCGAATTTCTCATAAAAGAATTTTTTAAAAGCTCTAACGCATGACGTCTCAGAAGAAAGCGGTGGTGGCACTTGGTGGGAATGCCATTACCCGCGAATTTGAGGAAGGCGACATTTACCAGCAGTTTGCCAACACACGCAAGAGTTTGCTGGGCGTTGTTGAAATGGTGGAACAAGGGTATCATTTGGTTTTAACCCACGGGAATGGCCCTCAGGTTGGCAATTATCTGATTCGTATCGAGGCATCCCGCCACCTTGTCCCGCCGCTCCCATTGGGGGTTGTCGTAGCTGATTTAGAAGGCGGAATGGGCTACATGATCAGTCAGACCCTTTTCAATAAACTGCATCTCCGTTCAATTAAAAGAGATGTGGTGACGCTTTTAACACAAATCATTGTAAATAAAGATGATCCGTCCATTCAAAACCCGACAAAATTTGTCGGGCCTTTTTACAAAAAGGAAGATTTGCCTTCATTGCGGGCTCGCGGCTGGATTGTGAAAGAGGATCCTGGGCGCGGTTACCGCCGTGTTGTTCCTTCTCCCAAACCGCTGGATGTTGTCGAAAAGAAAATCATTCGTCGGCTCTTTGAGGAAGGCGTCATTGTGGTGGCAGCAGGCGGCGGCGGAATTCCGGTTTATGTTGAAAAAGATGGAACTCTGGAAGGTGTAGATGCCGTCATTGATAAAGATCTCGCTTCGGCGGTTCTTGCCAAGGAAATCGGAGCAACAGAATTGTACATTTTGACGGCCGTTGAAAAGGTAGCCATTAATTACCGTAAGGCCAATCAAGTCGATCTGAATACGCTTACTATTTCGGAGGCGAAAAAATATCTGTCGGAGGGGCAATTCCCTATGGGCAGCATGGGGCCAAAAATTCAGGCTGCCATTAATTTTTTGGAGGGAGACGGTGAGCTTGTGGTAATTACTTCTGTTGAGAAACACGCCCAGGCAATGAGGGGTAAAACAGGAACCCGAATAATCAAGAATTAACAGAATTAGATTAGAAGAGAGTTTCATTAAGAAATAAAGTGTCTAACGGTTAAGGAGGAATAATTCCAGTGAAGATTCATGAATATCAAGCCAAGGAAATTTTAAAGAAGTTTGGTGTAACCGTTCCGAAAGGGAAGGTGGCTTTCACACCGGAAGAAGCCCGAAAAATAGCAGAAGAACTGGGCGGAAAGGTCGTGGTTAAGGCACAGATTCATGCCGGTGGAAGAGGAAAAGCCGGGGGGGTTAAATTAGCCGGAAGTCCAGAAGAAGCCGAAAAAATTGCCAGAGAATTGATTGGGAAGATTTTGGTGACCCATCAAACGGGCCCGGAAGGCAAAGAAGTCCGAAAAGTTCTTGTGGAAGAAACAATGAATATTGAACGCGAATTGTATGCAGGAGTTGTTCTGGATCGTTCCCGCTCACAGTTGGTGTTTATGGTGAGTACCGAGGGAGGCGTTGAAATTGAGAAAGTTGCTGCCGAAACCCCGGAAAAAATCGTGAAAGAATACATTGATCCGGGTGTTGGTTTGCTGCCGTTTCAGGCCAGGAAAATGGCCTACGGACTCAAGCTTACGGGCGATCAGGTAAAAAACGGTGTCAAGTTTTTAATGGCGCTTTACAATGCCTACATCGCATCCGATGCGTCACTGGCTGAAATCAATCCGCTTGTGGTTACGAAAGACGGCCGGGTGTTGGCTCTGGATGCGAAAATCAATTTTGACGACAATGCCATGTACCGACATCCCGATTACGCCGAGATGCGAGATTTGAACGAAGAAGATCCTCTCGAGGTAGAGGCTTCAAAATTCAATTTGAATTACATTAAATTGGATGGCAATGTTGGTTGTATGGTGAACGGTGCCGGTTTGGCAATGGCAACAATGGACATTATTAAATTGGCCGGCGGAGAGCCTGCTAACTTTCTGGATGTTGGCGGAAGTGCCAGCGCCGAGACGGTTGAAAATGGTTTTAAGATTATTCTTTCGGATAAAAATGTGAAGGCCATTCTTATCAATATTTTTGGCGGAATTGTACGTGGTGATCGTGTTGCTCGCGGGGTTGTGGAAGCTTCCAAAAAGATTGGTGTCAAGGTGCCAATTGTGGTTCGACTTCAGGGAACCAATGCGGAAGAAGGCGGACGCATTCTGAAAGAATCCGGTTTGAATTTTGCCGTTGCCGAAAATCTGAAGGATGCGGCGGAGAAAGTGGTAGCTACTGTTAAATAAATATCTTTGAAAAAAATAAAAAGATTTTGATAAAGGAGGCCTAAATTGAGTGTCTTAATTGATGAAAATACTCGCCTTGTGGTTCAGGGAATCACAGGGGGTGAGGGTTCGTTTCACACGCGTCAGATGATTGAATATGGCACAAACGTTGTAGCTGGGGTGACACCAGGCAAAGGTGGTCAAAAATTTGACGATAAAATCCCGATTTTTAATACCGTTTGCGACGCCGTGCAAGAAACCGGTGCCAATGCTTCCGTAATTTTTGTGCCGCCCCCATTTGCAGCCGATGCCATTATGGAAGCGGCCGATGCCGGTGTTGGCGTAACCGTTTGTATTACCGAAGGAATTCCAACTATAGATATGGTAAAGGTTCACGCGTATTTGGAAGATCGGCAGACCCGGCTGATTGGCCCCAACTGCCCGGGAGTTATTTCTCCTGAAAAGGCAAAAGTAGGCATTATGCCCGGATTTATTCATAAAAGAGGCCATGTGGGCGTTATTTCCCGTAGCGGCACCCTTACTTATGAAGCCGTCCATCAACTGACGGTGTTGGACATTGGGCAGTCAACCTGCATCGGAATTGGCGGCGATCCTATTATTGGAACGCCTTTTGTCGATGCTCTGAAGTTGTTTAAGGATGATCCTGAAACGGAAGCGATTGTTATGATTGGCGAAATCGGCGGAACGGCTGAAGAAGAAGCGGCCGCTTACATCAAAGAAAATATCACTATTCCTGTGGTGAGTTTTATTGCGGGGCGAACGGCTCCTCCGGGACGGCGTATGGGACACGCCGGAGCCATTATTGCTGGAGGAAAAGGAACCGCTGCTGAAAAAATGGCTGCCCTACGTGCGGTGGGAATTCATGTGGTTGAAAGTCCGGCAGAAATCGGTGTCACCGTTCAGCGGGTGCTTCAAGAAAAGTAACTACATTAATTATAATAAATCAGGTAAATAAAGGAGAGTTATAATGGCTGCGGCTGAAGTTACAGCAAAACCAAAGGCAAAAAAAGAGCCTCCCGTCATAGAGGTTATTTTTGAAAATTGTAAGGGCTGTAACATTTGCGTGGACGTTTGTCCCACAAATGTGCTGGAATTAGTAAAAGCTCCCAATAAATGGGAGGGCTATGTGGTGGAAGTAAAATATCCTGAAAAGTGTACAAAATGCATGTTGTGCGAAATTCATTGTCCCGATTATGCCATAAAAGTTTATTAAGTTGGAGGAAAGAACGTGAGTAAGAAAATGAAGTTATACAGCGGAAACGAAATGGTAGCAGAAGCCGCCATTGCTGCCGGATGCCGCTTCTTTGCCGGATATCCCATTACTCCCTCTTCCGAAATTGCGGAGAGAATGTCAAAAATGCTTCCGGAAGTGGGAGGGCGTTTTATTCAAATGGAAGATGAGCTGGCAAGTATGGCCGCGATTATCGGCGGTTCTCTTGCCGGAAGAAAAACGATGACGGCAACCAGCGGACCGGGTTTTTCCTTGAAACAGGAAAATCTAGGGTTTGCCGCAATTGCCGAGGTACCCTGTGTGGTTGTCAACGTGATGCGCGGCGGTCCAAGTACCGGACTGCCAACTGCTCCTTCTCAAGGCGATGTGATGCAGGCGCGCTGGGGAACCCACGGCGACCACCCGATTATTGCCCTGACACCCGGCTACATGCGAGAAATCTTCGATGAAACCATTCGCGCCTTTAATCTGGCCGAAAAATACCGTACGCCGGTTATTCTGTTGCTGGATGAAGTGATTGCACACCTTCACGAAGGAGTGGCATTGCCGGATGCTGACGAAATCGAAATTGTAAATCGCAAAAAACCAACGGTTCCTCCGGAAGAATACGAGCCTTACGCAGATACAGAAGATCACGTCCCCCCGATGGCAAATTTCTTTGAAGGATATCGGTATCATGTGACAGGATTAAGCCACAATCAGAAGGGACTTCCTGAAACGAACTTTGAAATTGTTCACAATATTCAGGTAAGGCGCCAAAAAAAGATTGACGAGCATCTGGATGATATTCTCAAATGGGAAGAAATTGATATGGAGGATGCCGAAATTGCTGTGCTGGCGTATGGTTCCATTGGCCGCTCTGCTACAGATGCCGTCAAGGAACTGCGAAGTGAAGGCATTAAAGTTGGTTTGTTCCGACCCCTAACCATTTGGCCATTTCCGGAGAAGCGCGTGGCTGAAATTGCCAAACAGGTGAAAACAATTTTTGTCCCTGAAATGAATCTCGGGCAGATTGTGTTAGAAGTCGAGCGAATCGCCAAATCGGACGCCAACGTTATTGGGATCAACCAGGTAGGCGGTGTGATGATTCGCCCCCGCGAAATTGTCAGCAGAGTGAAGGAGGTTGCATAAAATGGCTTTTAACTATGACGAATATGTAAGAACGGAAACAATCCCGCACATGTGGTGCCCGGGCTGCGGCATTGGGATCGTAATGAAGGCAATTATCCGTGCATTTACCGCATTACAGTGGGATAAAAATGATATTGCATTTGTTTCCGGAATTGGCTGTACCAGCCGAATGCCCGGCTATATGGACATGAATACGCTGCATACGACTCACGGGCGTGCGCTTGCGTTTGCAACGGGAATCAAATTGGCGCATCCCGAAAAACATGTAGTCGTTGTGGGTGGCGACGGCGATGCTACGGCAATTGGTGGCAATCACCTGATTCACGCCGCTCGCAGAAATATTGACATCACTCTTATTATTAATGATAACAACATTTACGGAATGACAGGCGGCCAGTATTCTCCAACCACACCCGCTCACATGATTGCCAGCACGGCTCCTTATGGAATGGTCGAACCCAATTTTGACATCGCTAAACTGGCGATGGGTGCAGGCGCCACGTACGTGGCAAGGGAAACAATTGCAAAAGGCATTATGCTCGAAAAGTACATCCGTACGGGAATGGCTCACAAGGGATTCAGCGTCATCGTGGTAGAATCAACCTGTCCTATTCAATTCGGACGCCGTAATCGACTGGCTGACCCGGTAGAATTGATGCACTGGGTTCGCGATCATGGAGTTCCGAAAAACAAAGCAGCCCGAATGGAGCCGGAAGAACT
>CAZMRE010000119.1:0-7022 GCA_964568545.1 uncultured Deferribacteres bacterium
CTATTTTGCTCGAAATGGGACCAGTCATCACGGCAGTGGTGATTGCCGGGCGAGCGGGCGCTGGAATTGCCTCTGAACTTGGAACCATGGTTGTAACGGAACAGGTGGATGCCTTGCGAACCATGGCCATTGACCCCATTGAAATTCTTGTGATGCCGCGCCTGATCGCCGGTATTTTTGCGATCCCGGCACTAACGATTTTCTCCAATATTTTCAGCATTTTTGCCGGATTTGTTTCAACCAAATTTGCCATTAATCTCGATTACGCTGGATTTGTCAAGGGAATGCGCATGGCATTTCACGGACACGATGTATTTATTTCCCTCTCAAAATCCCTTATTTTTGGGATTGTTATTATTCTTCTCAGTTGCTTTTGGGGACTCAATTCGGGGAAAGGCGCCCGCGGCGTTGGTTTGGCTACGACTTCAGCAGTGGTCAGCTCACTGATTGCTATTTTTGTTCTGGATTACATTATTTCAGCGTTGCTCTTATGATTATTTTGAAAAACGTTCACAAAAGTTTTGGAAACAAACGCGTCCTAGATGGCGTTAATTTAACGCTCGAAGAGAAACAAATCACAACGATAATTGGCATGAGTGGCGTAGGGAAAAGCGTCCTTCTGAAACATATTATCGGACTCCTGAAGCCGGATGCCGGAGATATTATCGTGGATGAGATGTACATCACTCAAATGCGAGAGGAAGAACTTAATCGCAAGCTGCGCATCAAAATGAGCATGGTTTTTCAGGAAGCCGCACTGTGGGACTCGCTCACTATTTTTGAAAATATTGCCCTGGCTCTTCGAATCCACAAGCATCTGACTTCAAAAGAGATCGCCCGCCTGATTCATGAAAATCTGGAATTAGTTGATCTACAAGACATTGAAAATGCGTATCCCGTGGAGCTTTCGGGTGGAATGAAAAAACGGGTGGGTATTGCACGGGCTATTGCTATTCGCCCCAAGTATTTACTCTATGACGAGCCCACCACGGGATTAGACCCAATAAATGCTTCTATTATTAATAAATTAATCACTCGTCTTAACCGTGATTTAAACATTACTTCAATCATTATTACACACGATATTAGCAGCGTATCAAAAATAGCCGATCGTATCGCCATGTTGGACAGTGGCAAAATTATTGCTGATATACCCAAAGAACAAATGTGGACATACGATGATCCAACCTACATCAATTTCATTAAGGGCCATATAGGAGCTGTACCATGAACAAAACCTTCTCGGATGAACTTTTTATTGGCATTGGTATGACACTTGCGACCCTTGCTGTAATCGTCGGGGTTCTTTACCTCAGCAATTCCAATTTTCTGGAAAAGGGGTTGGGAATCGATGTAATTGTTCCCGAAGCCGGGGATTTGACAACAGGCGACGATGTCTTCATGCGCGGCGTCAAAATTGGCTCTGTTCAAAACATTTTCATTCGAAATGGCTCTGTGCATGTTCATCTGAAAATCGAAAAGATAAAAAATATTCCTATTGATTCAAAATTTGTTATTGAACAAAAAAATATCCTGGGCGAAAAAATGGTCACCATTCAGCAGGGAATTTCAAAGGAATATTTGAGCGACAAGGCGATGGTGCCGGGAACCATCGACAAGGGGCTTTCGAGAGTGACCGGAAAAGCCGAGTTATTATCAGATCAGGTGCTGGAACTGGTTCAACAAACCCAGCGCCTTCTTGATGACAGAAATGATGAAAGCATTCCTTATGGCATGAAGCATCTGAACCAATCCATCCAGACAGCGGAATCCGTTCTGTCCCAGAACAAAGATCAAATTCATACAGTCATTGAAAATCTAAAGGCCGGAAGTCAACAATTCAAGGCTTTGCACGATACAAGCAAGCAATCTTTAGCGAGGCTTTTGCAAAATTTGGAGGAAAATACCACAAAACTTTCGCTCCTTCTTTCTCGTTCACACCAGGCCGCAAAATCCCTTGACAGCATTCTGACATCCGTAAACAAGGGCCAGGGCACGTTGGGAAAATTAGTTCGGGAGGACTCCCTCTACGCACACATGAACCGAACCTTTAAAAATCTGGATTGGCTCCTAAGTGAAATCAAAAAAAATCCGGGCAAATTTTTGAATGTAAGAGTAAAGTTATTTTAGCAGTCATCTGTCAATTTTTTGGCTCCCTGCAAAATTCCTGAAAGCGGGAAAAAGCAAGCGGGGCTCAATTGATCCCTTAAAATCGGAAATGAATTGAGTGTTTGATGAATATTTATTCTCTTCCGGCAGTCATTGCATTTACCATCAATTTTAGTTTGGCGATTCTCGTATTTCTGGACAATCCTAAAAATTCTCTCAATCGCTGGTTCTCGGGATTTGTCTTTATTTTCGCCATCTGGAACCTTTCGGAAATTATTATTCTAAATTCCCCTCAATATGAAAAAGCACTTTTGGGAGCCCAAATTCTTTACCGGGCACTTTTTCTGGCGCCAGCATTTTTTCTCATTATTTCCTACCTTTTTCCTCGGCCCAACCGGAAATTTCGCCAAAATGGCTGGCTTGAGGCCATCATCCTTGCACTTCCCATTTTTGCACTGGCACTCTCATTTCCAAACTTTACAATTATCCTTCAACCTTTGGCAAAATTTAAAAATATTTACTATTACAAGATTCAAATTTCTCTAACGCCAGTCTTTCTCTTTCTTCTGGTAATCGCCCTTACTTACATGGGCTGGGGAACAATCAATCTGATGAAAAAGCTACAGAATGCCCGTACCAATCGGGAGCGAAATCAAATCCGCTTCCTTTTGGTGGGTGTTTTGAGCATTTTCCTCATTTACATTTTGGTCAATGCCTTCCATAGTTACTATGGTAAACTGTTTTCATTTTACTTTTTTTCAACGCTCCTTACGCTTTTTATCAGCTTTTTCTTTTTTGCGGCCATCATGCAGTACAAAATCCTTCGCCTCTCTCGCCTGATTACAGGCGGTCTGACCTACTCTCTGCTTTCAAGTATTATTCTGGCCATTTATTTTCTGATTGTCAAGGGCCTTAGTGAAAGTCTGGGGAGGCTTTTTCAATCAAATTCATTTCTCTTTGAGGCCTTTCTAATCTTGCTTTTGATCCTCTTGATCCGACCATTCGAGGCCAGAATTCAACATTTTATTGACCGCCTGCTTTACAAACAGATTTACGCCTATCGCAGAAAATTCTTGGATTTTAGCCGAGATCTTTTGGCCTATCACGATAGGGACACATTCTTCAAAAAATTAGTTCATTTTATTCAAGATGTATTTAGAACACGGGAAATATTTGTCTTCTTAAAAGATGAAAAATCAGGAAATTACAAACTCTGGAACAAGAGACCGAAAATTCCTCCGCTTGCGGAAAACAATATCATTATTAAAAACCTTTTGCGCGCTCAGTCTGGTGTTGAATTTTTTGACATGAATCATAAGAGAATTCCAGAGAAACTTCTGGACTTTTTTTCCCGAAAAAAAGTAGCCCTGTTTTTGCCCTTTATTTATGAAACAGAGCTTCTTGGATTTATGGTATTATCAGAAAAAACCAACCAAAAAACCTACGCACAGGAAGAAATCGAAATTCTCTCCATTTTTAGCAACGAAATGGCTAATACCTACATTCGGAACCGGATGATCGATGAAATGCGAGAAGAGGAACGGCGACAATCTCGAATTCAGCGCCTTGCCGCAATCGGGCAACTTACCGCAGGCGTGGCTCACGAAATCAGAAATCCACTGAATACTATTGCCACATCTGCAGAAACCCTCATCAAGCGAAAACTGGACCCGGAATCCGAAACCGAACTAAAGTCTTACATTCTCGAAGAAACCAATCGCCTAAATCACATTCTAAATGATTTCCTGAAGCTCTCTCGGATTCGGCAGCCCCAACCCAGGGAAATTTCGATTGAACCCTTTCTGGAAAAAATCGCTCTCGATGTCCAGTCGCGGATCGACGATTCCATTTCTTTTAAGATTGAAAATCGCTTGCAACAGAAAAAAGTTACTACCGATCCCGATCTGCTCTTCCAGGTTCTGTTAAATCTTTGCCTGAATGGGATTGACGCCATTCATGAGCACCAAAGGGAAAAAAGCGGCTATCAAGGAGAACTTGCCATTAGCATACGAAAGCGAAAATCAAACATAGTGCTTGTGGTGGAAGACAACGGCTCCGGAATTCCGGAAGAAAATCAGAGCAGTATTTTTGATCCTTTTTTTACAACAAAGCCCGAAGGAACTGGCCTTGGATTGCCTATTTCTTGCAATATTGTGGAAACCATGGGAGGGAAAATGGGATTTGAATCATCGGAGGAGGGTACGCGGTTTATCGTGGAAATACCTGAAAAATAAATTATTATTCCAATAGATTGGACTCCTTTTTCTTGATCTCAAAAACAATTCAAATCCAGAAAGAGCTGAGAATTTTTAATTCGCGCATTCGCGGCGTTTTTATTTAAATAATCCTAATTTGAGGAAGCGCGTATGACACAAGATTCTCCAAATAACGTTTCTAATTCATTTAAGCCAACCATTTTAGTGGTTGATGACGAAGAAAAGACCCGACGCATTTTGAAAATCAATCTGCAGGAAAAATACCATATACTGCAGGCCCAAAACGGCCTTGAAGCCCTCTCGCTGCTTCAGCACGAGCCGGTGCATTTGGTGCTCACAGACCTGCGCATGCCGATCATGTCGGGGTTGCAACTGCTTCAAAAAATGCAGGAACTCAATCTTCACATTCCGGTAATCATCATAACTGCCTACGGCACGGTGGAAAATGCCGTGGAAGCCATGAAAGAAGGTGCTTACGATTATATTTTAAAGCCCGTCAAAATCGACGAGCTAGAAATCACTATTGAAAAATCACTCAATTACGGCAATCTTTTAAATGAAAATTTCTATTTGAAGGAACAACTCAAGCAGTATGAGGGATTCCGGGATATTATTACCGTCCACCCTGGAATGCGAAAGTTGATGGATCTGGTGAAGCAGGTGGCGCCTACTCGGGCTACTGTTCTAATTGAAGGCGAAAGCGGAACCGGAAAGGAACTTTTTGCACGGGCCATTCATTACCTGAGTCCCCGGGCAGAAAAACCCTTTGTAGAAATCAATTGCGGAGCTATTCCTCACGAGCTGCTTGAGAGTGAGCTTTTTGGCCACGAGAAAGGAGCTTTCACGGGGGCAGTGGCTCTAAAAAAAGGGAAATTTGAAATGGCCAACCATGGTTCTCTTTTTCTGGATGAAATCGGGGAGCTGCCAAAAGAATTGCAAGTTAAATTGCTTCGTGCCTTAGAAGCACAGCGTTTTACTCGGGTTGGTGGAGTACAGCCCATTCAAACGGATCTTCGTTTTATTGCCGCCACCAATCGGAATTTAAAAGAAGAAATTCAGAAGGGTAGCTTCAGGGAGGATTTGTATTACCGACTAAAAGTAGTTTACATCCGCATTCCTCCTTTGCGAGAACGCCCGGAAGATATTCCACTGCTTATTCAACATTTCCTAAAAAAGCACGAGCCAACCGTGGGGAAACACATCAATCATGTCACCACAGAAGCTCTTGAAATTCTCCAGCATTACGAATGGTTTGGCAATGTGCGCGAGCTGGAAAACGTCATTATGCAGGCCATGATTTTTGCCAGCGCCGACACCATTACGCCGGATGTACTCCCCCGCGAAATTGTGCACTCCGTGGAAATGATATCCAATTGGATTCCGCAAACCAAGGAGGAGTTGCAAAAAGAAAAACGCCTCCGCTACCAAGAAATTGATTCGGAATTGGAATATGCCTTTTTGAAAAACACATTGCAAAAAACCCATGGAAATGTTTCAGAAGCAGCCAGACAAACGAACTACGACCGCCGACAGATTCAAAATCTCCTAAAAAAATACCATCTCAACCCAGAGAGTTTTAAATAGCTACTCGAAGGGATTTGAATCTTTGCCATTGTGTGTTGCGGTGCGAAATGTTTGTGGAAGCCTAAATGCTCCATCCATTTTGAATAGCATTCCTGCCTATCCTGCGTAATCTCATTTCGCAATTCTATTAATTGATTCTAAAGAAGTTACAATTCCGGCATAAGGAACTGTGAAACCCCTCTTCTCAGAATTGCATGCTTAAATCCAATCCCTACAAGAATCTAAAAATAGTAATTATTTAATTATCAATTGGTTACGATTCTTTTAAGCGTTTGGCACATCTTCTGCAATAACAAATAATGAAAACAAAAAAAAGAATCTTAACAAAACAGATAAAAAACTCATGAAAGGAGGGAACAAAAATGTGGCAAGCATGGACAACTGGAATTCTGGGTGTGTGGCTTTTCATCGCGGCCTTTTTGAACTTCAGCCCTACCGGCAATATGTGGGATAATTTAATTGTGGGTATTATTGTGGCAATTGCGGGTTTTATGATGGTAAAAGCAAAATCCTGGCAGGGTTGGACGGCTGGAATTGTAGGATTATGGTTAATCGTGGCAGCCTTCATTCCTTCCCTGCAAGCGCACACCGGCAATCTCTGGAATGACCTGATTGTTGGGATCATCTTCATGATTGCGGGCTTTGCGGCTCTGGGAAAGAGCGAAAGCACTCAAACGCACACAGAAGCACACGCAAACTGATGTTGAGGGGGCAGGGTGCAACAGCCCTACCTCCATTTGAGAGTAATTGTTGGATGAAAATAAAGCTCAATCGGAATTAAAATCAAGAAAAGGAGGAAGCAAAATGTGGCAAGCATGGACAACAGGTATTTTGGGATTGTGGTTAATTGTGGCAGCATTTTTGAAACTGGGTCCTACGGGCGTTTTATGGGATAATTTGATCGTCGGTATTATTGTGGCCATTGCCGGTTTTGCCATGGTAAAGGTAAAATCCTGGCAGGGTTGGACGGCCGGCATTCTGGGCTTGTGGTTGATTGTTGCAGCATTCATTCCGTCCCTGCGGGCGTATACCCCGAATTTATGGGATGATTTGATTGTTGGCATTTTGGTCGCCATTGCTGGTTTTGGAGCTTTGGGTGGAAACAAATAAATT
>CAZMRE010000120.1:0-7001 GCA_964568545.1 uncultured Deferribacteres bacterium
AGCATGGTTTTGATGGCAATGCCTGATCCTAATGTGTGATAGGTTGAGACATCATATTTAAAATTAAAAAGAAATCCATCCACCCGGTTGTAAAACAAGCGATAATTGAACGCGTTTTTTGACATAAAATGGGGCTTGTGATGATGGTGCCGCCATGTGTGCCTGGTACTCAGGCTGTAATTGAAAAAGGAAGCAGAAGGGCGTGGCGAGAGAGAGCCCTTTAACCCAATTTCAGCCCGGGCCGAATTGGAAAACGGTAGACAAATACCTATTGCAAGAAAAATAAAAAGAATGGGTGTTATTTTTACATTCATGGCATGGCCTCCATGCGTCTATTTTATCCAAGTGATCTTTCAATTAAGAATACGGTGAATTCGGCGAGATGTTACAAAAATGTGAGTGATTGCAATTCATTTATGGAAAAGTGCAGAAGGTAGAAATACAGATTAGCAGGCACAACATTCACCGAAAGGGTCTAGTTCCATTTTTAACGGTTAAAGAAGAAAGAAATAGAGAATTTTCCACTACCGTCTGAATCGGGTGCTAAGACTAATAACAATCAGCAAAAATGGCAGGGCAATATTCACAAAAATAATCCAATCCAGCGCGTGGAAATGGGGGCGGTAGTAATCGATTAAATTAACCGTAACGCCCAGAATGCCCGCATAAAAGCTGTCCTGTACGCCGCGGCCCACCCTGTAAAAAGTCATTCCAAGAACAAAAACGTAGGCCAGAAGCATGTACAAAAAGCCAGAGCTGTGAGTCAAAAAATAAGAGGCGATATTGAAAAGAATTAAAATGGCCAGAACAATTTGAATGGTACGCAATATGAGTGTGGAAATGGGTTTCATGGTTTGTTCCTTGAATTATTCGATGACAATAAATGACTGCTTAATCTTTAAAAAGGGGTTGCCGGTAACGGGCTGATTGTTCTTGTTGAGCAGCTCAACCGATAAATGGTGTTCCCCGATTCGGCGGGCATTTTCCCAGAAAATCGGTTTGCTTGTGTAAACGTCGTAGGCCAAACCGTCCAAAATATAGTGCAGGTGATTTCCACCCTTTTTCAAATCGATATTTTTCAATAGAAAATCAAACTCGATCCGATCGCTCAACCAGCCCTTGTAGTACCCTGTGTGAGGCAAATTAACGGTAAGAATCGGTTTGTTTGGATCGAAAAGAGGATTTTCGGTTTTCTTTTTTATGTAGAAATTTACCAGCGCAAAGGCCTCGGGATTCTTTAGACTCTCTCCGGAGGGTTGGGTTAGAACAATCCGAATGGCATGAGCACCGGGCTGAACGTTGGTGAATGTGTACGGTTCAACCGATTTCTCGTAGGAAATGTACGGCGCATCATCTAGAAAAATGTGCAGGTGGGTTCCACCTTCGTAAGCCACAAAATTTTTAAGTTTAAATTTGACGGTAACGTCGTTTCCCGGAAGTACCTGGCCTTCAGTGGGACTCAGAATTTTGACTGTGGGTGGACCGTTAAACGTGTGATCGGGAGTACTCTTCTGACATGCAGTTAAGAAAAGAGCAAACACAAAAATTAAAATTACGTGGAATGGAAACCAGCGTTTCATGGAAAATCTCTCGTGTTTAATTTTTTTGAGGCTTCGCCGTACCTGGATAACATTTAAACATTTCCGTTATGAAAGTTCTCCCCAAATCAAGGATTTGATTTCTGACAGGCTAAAAAAATGTAAAAAAATCAGACCATAAAATCAAGTGCGATCTTGAATTTTCACAGCTTTTTAGTAATTTTGTGAAAATGGGATTTTACGCAAGGCTGTGAAAATAATTTGCTTCCCTTTAAATTTTTGTGATTTTTCAGAGGAATGGTCAACTTGTTTTTTCTTCATAAAAAACCTTGCGGAGCGATTTGTTTCATTCTATATTTTGAATGAAAGCATTCAAAAAAGAGCGATTGGAATTCATCGCATCTGGAAGTGCGAATAATGAAAGCAATTCCTATTTTTTTGATGTCACTTCTTGTTTTGGCAAGCGATGGCCTGGACGAGAAGATTCAATCGCCGCAGACGTACTTTTCGGATGAACGGCGCACCTGGGTGGGACGAGAAATTTATTTGCTTCCGCGAAAACATCGCTCCGGAGAGAACCCTTTTTTCGACTTTTGCACCGATCCCACGGATTTGCACGACTCCCGTCTGAAATACCACACCCTCGCTGGAAAAACGGGGCATTTTTTGGAGGTATGGCAGGCGCACATTACTTACCATGATTGGATGCACGTTTTTCATTACGTTCAGGGCTATTTCTGGAAAGTGCGTCTGGATTCCTCGGGTAGAATTGTCTGGTACTGGGACGACAATCGCACAGGTGTGATGAATTTTGGCTTTGTGGACGATTTTGCAGCCGCGCGCCGTCACATTGGGGATACTCTCTATGTCAAGAGCGAACCCTGCCTCTACGGGTTTAACGATTCTACGGCGATCCCCCTTAGAAATGCTGAACCGGTAGTCATTCGCAAGGTGGAATGGGGCGAATTTGGCAATTGTCCAATTAAGATCATTTTGGAGCGGAGAAATAGACAGCGGGGTTACCTTTGGGCCTGGAAAATTGAGAAATTTCTTAAGAATTGGTACACAACCAATCCAAGAAAGCGCTTTCGCACCTGGAACCCCAAATTCTGGCGCTATATTCTCTACCGCAGGCTGACGCCTGGAATGACGCAGGAAATGGTACGGCTTAGTTGGGGCGAACCTGACCGGCGAGATACGTTGATTTCAACTCCCGGCGACACCCAAACTGTCTGGATTTACCCGGGCGTACGCCACGTGGAATATCTGCTCTATTTTTTGAAGAATTCCCTTCGCACATGGAAATGGCAGCCCTGCGGAGAAAGTGATTTCGAATTAAAACCCCTTCATCTGGAGGAATCGCGCTGAACAAAATCAGTCTGTCCTTTTTTGCTACGTGAACCTTCATTATTTTTCCGGGATTTCACTCAAAAAAAAGAAATTTTTATTGATTTTTAATGGATTTAAACGTAAATTTTAAAAATTATGGGAACAATTACCGAAAACCTGAAATTAGTGCGTGAGCGAATGGAAGCCGCCTGCCTGCGCGTTGGGAGGAATCCAGATGAAATTACGCTCGTAACGGTTACGAAAACAATTTCCCCGAATCGCATAAACGAAGCCATTGACGCCGGAGTGACGGACATCGGAGAAAATCGTGTGCAGGAAGCGCGAGAGAAATATTCCGAAATCAAGCCGGCAATCTGGCATTTGATTGGTCATTTGCAAACAAACAAGGTAAAACATGCCTTGAGGATTTTTCAATGGATTCATTCGGTTGACAGCCTTCATCTGGCCGAAAAAATTGAGCAGGAAGCCTCACGGTTGGGCAAAATCATCCCCATTTTTCTGGAGGTCAAAACCTCCCCGGAGGAAACAAAATACGGCGTTCCGGTATCGGAAACGCTGAGATTGATAGAAGAGATCAGCCTGTTCGGACATCTTCAGGTAAAGGGACTTATGACGATTGCCCCCTTTACAGACGATGAGAAAGCGATTCGGAAAAGTTTTCAAACCTTGCGCCATTTGCGAGAAGAAATTGACCGCGCCCAAATTGCCGGTGTGGAAATGGAGCATCTTTCCATGGGAATGTCGCATGATTTTGAAATTGCCATTGAAGAAGGTGCCACAATGGTGCGAATAGGTACAGCAATTTTTGGCTCCAGAAATTAGAATTGTATTCCCCAACATCTGTGAAAATGTGTAAAAGTTGGGGCTATTGATCAGACTATTTGGACCGGTGAAAAATCCGCTGCAGGCGAATAGATTAGAGGAGATTTGAGTGTTTATTATCCGGAATTTACTGGTAGCAACAGCGAAAATTTTGGATGTGGCCATTACCCTTTACATCTGGATTATTATTATTCAGGCCGTTCTTTCCTGGGTTCGTCCCGATCCCCGAAGCCCCATTGTGCGATTTCTTTACAATATTACGGAGCCTGTTCTGGCGCCTATTCGGCGATTTTTGCCCTTAATGGGAATCGACTTGTCTCCTCTTGTCGCGCTGTTAGTGCTCTATTTTTTGCAAATTTTTTTGGTTCGCAGTTTATTCGATTTAGCAAATGCCATCTAAAGGCAGGGAGGAATTCTCTTGAGGCTTACACCGCTTGACATTAAAAAACAAGAGTTTCGGAAAACCATGCGTGGATTTGATCCAATGGAAGTGGAAACCTTCCTCGAAATGGTTGCCGATGAATACGAAGAATTGCTGAAAGATCGGAATCAATTAAAAGAAGAAGTGAGCAAACTTCAAACCCAACTTCAGGATTATCAGCAAGTGGAACACACTCTGAAAGAGACCCTCATGAATGCTCAGGAATCGATTAAGCGCGCACGAGCCAATTCCGAAAAAGAGGGTGAAATGATTATTCGGGAAGCGGAACTAAAGGCCGATTCCATTGTCGGCAAGGCTTACAAAGAGTTGGAAAAAATGAAAAATGAGCTTATGCTTGTGAAATCACAAAAGGATTCATTCGCGAGCAAGCTGAAACATTTGATTCAATCCCAATTGGAATTGATTGAGATTCTGGAAAAGGATGATTTTGTGTGGCCGGGCGAAAAATCGCTCGATAAAGCGCCCGATCAAACGGTCGGCCCCGCCAGTCGGAGTAATTTGCCCTCTGCTACCGAAAGGGGCGCAGAATCCAAAAAATCTATTTCGGATCAACTAATCATCTAAAAATGAGGAAGAATCCCCATGAAAAAGCTTGCATTGTTTCTAAGTCTGCTTGTGTTTTTAATGGCAAACCTACAATGTGCCAAAACAATTCCGGTTGCATTTGATGCAGCCAATTCGAATCAGGAAGTAAAAATTCACCTAAAATCAGGGCAAACCATTCTTGGAGTCATTACAAGAAAGGAAGCTCAAAAGCTTACGATTTTGGATGAAAAAACGGGCTCAAAGAGTGTTCTGGAAAAAACGGCAATTTCCTCAATCGAAAAGTTACCCGCAGAGTATGACGAAGCTGGGAATGTGATTTCGAGAGCCGAAATTGCCAAGGCAAGAGGAAACAATAATCTCTTTCTTTATTCGATTGGAGGGGCGGCGTTGAGTTTTGGTGTGAGCCTTTTCGGTAGTTCACTGGTTTACCGGGCATCGGGCGATGGTTCCTTCAATGTTGCTAATCCGATTTCAATTGGCGGGACGGCTTTGGGCGCGGCTGTTTTCTCTTATCTCGGACACAAGCGCGACACACGAATGGCGCTTGAAAAAATCAAGGATCAACGCAAAAAGGAAGCCGAGATAAAACTAAAAAAAGAAATGACGCACAAAAAACAATTAGAAATGGAAATGAAGCGCCTAAAGCAGGAGAAGGAAAAGGCTGAAAAAGAGCGTCAAAAATTATTGAAAGAACTGAAGAAAAAAGAAAAGCCGGAATAGATTGGTCAAGGAGCGAAGATGTCCGAATTAAAACAGCAAATTCAGGAGGCGGTTGATTTCATAAAAAGCAAAGTGGATTTTTCACCGGAAATTGGGATTATACTTGGTACAGGACTGGGCGGTTTGGCCGACGAAATCCAGAAGGAAGCAGTCATTTCCTACGAAGATATTCCCCATTTCGCGATTTCAACGGTGGAATTTCACGCGGGAAAATTGATTTTTGGAAATCTCGCCGGGAAAAGAGTAATGGCGATGCAGGGACGTTTCCACTTTTACGAAGGCTACACGATGAAGCAGATCACCTTCCCTGTGCGGGTTATGAAAGCCCTTGGTGCCGATACCCTCCTTGTCTCAAATGCCGCGGGCGCACTCAATCCTCTCTTCAATCTTTCGGACATTATGCTGATTTCCGATCACATTAACTTGCTGGGGGATAATCCCCTGATTGGCGAAAATGACGACTCGCTGGGCCCGCGCTTCCCGGACATGTCACAGCCCTACACAAAATCGCTGATTGAACTGGCTGAAAAAGTGGCTCTGGAAAACAAGTTTTTTGTGAAGAAAGGGGTGTTTGCAGCCATGACCGGCCCCAGTTTGGAAACCCGGGCGGAGTACCGCTTTTTGCGCGCCATTGGCGCCGATGCCGTGGGAATGTCAACCGTTCCTGAGGTCATTGTAGCTGTCCACAGCGGCATGAAGGTGCTGGGTCTTTCTGTTCTTACGGACATGTGTTTGCCGGACGCCTTGGAGCCTGTCAATATTCAGAGGATTTTAAAAGCTGCTGCCAACGCAGAGCCTCGTTTAATTGCTCTGATGAAGGGTGTCGTAGAGCACTTGTAGAATTGCGCGTTTTATTTCCTTTCCCCTCGTAAATAAATGCTGCCCGAAGAAGGCTTTTCCCGGGCGCGTTGAAATAAATGGTCACACAAGATGTTGTCTTGAAACTTATTTCAAAAATTAGGAGGGAGAACCATGAAAAAGCCAGTCATTTTTATTGCCATCCTGTTTCTTTTCCTTGGATTCAGCACCGGATGGAGCGCTCCGAAATCTCAGCCTCCCAAAACCGTGGGCGTTATTCTTTCGGGCTGTGGCGTGATGGACGGTTCCGAAATCAGCGAGGCGGTGCTCACGCTTCTGGCCATCGACCAGGCGGGTGCCAAAGTTATCATTATGGCTCCTAACATTCCACAGCGGCAGGTAATCAATCACCTCACCAGAAAGGTGATGAAAAATGAGAAGCGGAACGTGCTGGTGGAAGCAGCGCGTATTGCCCGTGGACGCATCAAAGATGTGAAAACGGTTTCTGCCAAGGAGCTGGATGCTCTTGTTCTGCCAGGCGGTTACGGCGTGGCCAAAAATATCTGCGATTTTGCCTTCAAAGGCACGGACTGCTCTGTGAATCCTGACGTCAAAAAACTCATTCTGGACATGCACGCCGCCAAAAAGCCAATGGGCTTCATCTGCATTTCTCCCGTTCTGGCAGCGAAGGTGCTTGGGAAATTCCACCCTAAATTGACCATTGGAAATGACAAGAAAACCATGGCAGCAATCAAAAAACTGGGCGGTGTTCCCGAAGTGCGCAA
>CAZMRE010000121.1:0-6864 GCA_964568545.1 uncultured Deferribacteres bacterium
GCTTCCAAAAAAATGCCGCAAATGCGCAAATGCAATTTTTCATTCTAATTAAAATCCGTGAATTTGTGGTCGTCTTTTTTAATTGCAGTCGGCGCTTTGGGGCATTTTGTTAGAGGTGAAAGTCCAGTTGAAAGGCTAATCCCTTTTGGGGAGGCATTTCTTCCGGGACGATTCGATAATTCACGCCCGGTTTCACTCGCCGGTATTCTGTAAAATATTTGAGAGAAAGAAATCCCCTTGAAAAAAATTTCCAACGTATTCCAAGCCAGACCCGTGAACCTTTTCCGTAAAACAGTTTGACCGAAAATTCCCCGGGGAGTCCCGGCTCGTAGGCGTAAATTCGGCTGTCGTAGCTGCTCGTATTAAAAAGAGCCCAACCTGCCGAAAGCCGACTGTTGGAGTGAAAGGTGCAGGCCATTTCTTCCGAAAACAAAAATCCGCTTTGAATGCCTGTTGGCTGCGCATCAAACGATCTCCACTCCGTTCGAACCGCCTGAACCTGACCCTTTAACAACCAGCGCCGATCGGGGTGTAATGACCAGAAAAATTGAATCCTGGCGCGTCTTCTTCGTGCTGAAATCTTGACCACATCCCACCCGTTTTTCACGATTCGCACCTCTTCGGTTTTATCCTTGAGGGAAATGTTAAGGAATGTCCTAAGCGACGATGCCCATTTTTCCCGCCATCGAACGCCCCATTCTTTTCCGGTGGGAGATGGCGCTATGCCTCGGGTGATTTTTGGGAATAAAAAAACGTCCAAAAACGACCGAATTTGTGTGCCGGAACGAGGCTTTAGTACAAAGCCCGCATACCAACCCTTTTCATTTTGAGGAATTCCCTGTTCGCCAAAAACAAATCCGTGAGGATTCCAGAACCGCTCTCCGTAATTTCTTAGCGCTACCACCCAGGTAATCGGTCGAGTCTCGAACATTCCCCCCACAATAAATGACTGTCCTCTTCCCGCCTGGCGTGCCCATTCTCCGGTTACCTGCAAGATTCGGTAGGACACGCGAAAATCGCTCCCTAAAAAATTAAGCGATCGCAACGGCCAGTCATTTTTCAATCCGACGACCGGGCGCGAAAAAACCGAATGCATCGCAGTGATGCCTGCTGAAAAATTTCTTCGGTTTGATTCCAGACGTGCCCCCGAAACAGTCTCGAAGATGCTGTTTTTTCGACTTAAATGGGTGCCTGTGTGGGAAACAGGCGCTTCCAGAGTTCCTACACCCGAAGTGGAATCGATCCGGGCATCCCAGGCATTTTTGGCCCCGAACACATGCAGGGCAAGCGATTTGAAGGAAGCAGAACCCTCCAATCCCCTGAAAAAATGATCTTCAAGTGAGGAGACATCTCCCCGCACCCTGCCGACGCGGATTTTCAGAATCTCGGCGGGAGAGACGCTTTTGCCCAGCGTGTACGGCAAACTCAGCAGAAGCCCCTGGCCAAATGCGGGGAAATAATCTCCCGCTACCAGAGACACATGCTGCCCAATTTTTGCTCGCAAATAGCCCACGGCGTGATCGATCCAGTTGGTTTCCAGTGGATCCTTTTCCAGCAAAAATCCGCCTATCAGAGGCGAGCCAGCTGCAAATTGCAAACGCTGGTAGCTGTGCAGTTTTTCGTCTAGCGAAAGCCCTGAATTTCTGCCCGATAGTCGGGAACGCAGCCAGACCCCCATTTGTTGCCGTTCACCCTTGACTGTAATGAATTGGGAAAACCAGGCCCAGTCATCATCCGAAAGATGTAACACCTGCCTGACTTCTGATTTCGAGCGAAAGGGACCATGCCTGCGCCGGTAGGCAAGCAAGAACTCCGCAAGTGATTTTGGAACGCCGGGGATCTGCTCCAGGTCTTCTGCTGCGGCAGAGTTGAGAGCAACCGGGTGAAGTCTCGCGGCTTCAATTTGTTCGTACCACAAATTCAGATTTTGGCCATTTTCGTTGGGAAGCATTTCCAGTTCAAATGGCTGCTGCCCCCAGGCAACAGGTGTAAAAACAGCCGACGGCAGAAAGCAATCGATCACAAAGAAAGAAAAAATTAAAGATTTCCACGCAAAGCTTTTCATTTTTTTCCCCGTAATCACATGTATTTCCAATTAAATCGGTGGAGGCATTCAAAATTGAATTCCCACGGAAACCTGGTGTGTTCCTCCCAAAAGAAGATGTGAAGCCCAGGCGTAGTCCAGGCGAAAATGCCCCAAATAGATGCCACAGCCAAATGTAAAACGGCCCGGTTCCGTCAAATAACCGGAGCGCAAAACCAACTGCTTGACAATCGTCCACTCGATACCAGACCGAAAGGACGGCGGGAAACCACTTTCCTGACTGATTTGAAATGCAAAGCGAAATGTAGGAAACGGTAGAAACTGGAATCCTGCGTTCAATTCCTGTGGAAGTGTTTCTTTTCCTCGCCTCAGCCGGGAACGTGTGGCATTCAGGACACTTGCCCCGAAACTCCATCGGGAAGTCAACTTAAAAAGGTAGCCAAGATTCAGCCCCAAACAGCCGTCTTCTCCGTAGCCGGCAATTTTCAAATGGGCATAAAAAAGGGTCCCGCCAAAAGCAAGTCGCTTTCCAAATCGATAGGCTACCGCAAATCGAGTTATTTGCTCGCGGTACTTGGAGAATCCAAATTGTTGAGCGGCTGCTCCAAACGTCCACTTTTTCATGGAAAAAGAGAGTGCTCCAAATGTGGTTTCCAATTCCTTCAATCCAAAGGGTCGGCTGTAAAATGTAGTGGCTTGCAAACGCCTTCCAAAGGCCAATCCGGCCGAATTGTATGCGATGGCGCTCGGATCGCCCGTAACGGCCACGAATGCTAATCCCATTCCTACGGGGCGGGCACCGATTGGTTGGTTGGTAAAAGAGGCTTGGGCTGCGGATGTGAAAATCAAAACACTCAAAAACGGCAGAATCCCCTTCCAATTCATTTGAAATTCCCCTTCTTTTTTGTTATTTTTGAATAAATTCGATTTAAGCCCTTGACAAATCTCCAGAAAATATTAAATTATTCAAGGAAACTTCCGGTGTGAACAATTTCTCTTTTCGAGCGTAAAAAAATGGAAATTCGGTTCCGAAAGAATTTAGTCTAAAAAAACTGGACTGAAGTTAAGGAGGATGTATGAAATTTTTTAATCGAAAATCCATATTCGTAGTGCTGCTCTTTTTTCTGTGCGGTCTGTGGATAAGAAACGCCGCTGCTCAGGCGGTTCATGCCGACGTCAAAATCCACCTTGAGAAAATTCCAATGGATCATCGCCACAAGTTAAAAGACTTGCAGGAAAAATTACAAGCCTACATTAACGATTACGAGTGGACAGATAATCAGGATAATGGTAACATTTATTTAAACATTCAAATATTCCTGCAGGACATCAGCTCCAACTTCGAGGATCGCTATGCCGGTCAATTCCTGATTTCCAATAATTCAGATCAGCAGTTTTTCGACAAGCGATGGCGCTTCAACTATTCTCCGGGAGATGCCTTTTATCATCAGGAGAATGTTTTCAATCCGCTAACCAGTCTGGTTGATTTTTATGTCTACATTGTCCTTGGCGGCGAATTCGACAAATTAGACAAGCTGGCCGGCACGCCTTATTTTGCTACTGCTCAGGATATTGCCCATCAAGGCCAATTTGGTCGCTTTCCGGAAGGGTGGGATTACCGTCAAGATTTGATCAAGAAAATTCTGGGCGAACCACACAAGATTTTTCGCACTGGTATCGACGCCTATTATCTGGGACTTTCGTACGAGAAGGAAGATCCGAAAATCATGCGCCAGCAGTGTCAGAAGGGGCTTCAGCTCATTGCAAAGGCTCTGGACAAGGACCCCCAGGATCAAATAGCCAGACAGTTTATTAAAAGTCACTCGCAGGAAATGACTGATATTTTCAAAGATACCGGAAATAAAACAGTTTTTAACCTGCTCATTTCATTGGACCCGGAGCATAAGGCGATTTACAGCAAATATATTTCCAAGTGAATTCAAAATTCAAATAGTCTTTGAATTGTGAAAAGGCCCATTGATTGCCCAGAGAAACGGCCAATTTACAAATGGGAATTTTAGATTTGCGTGTAATAATTTTAAAAAATGATATCCACACCCTTTCTATTTAAGCAAAAAACGGCAAACGCGGGCCAAATGGAATAAAGTTAACTTATTTTACATTTTAAATTGCGATTTTGATATTTGATTTTTTTTTTTGCGATTGGAATCGCTTTTAAAAACATATCGAGATAGTCACGTTCTCACGAAGAACCAGAATTATTTATGCTAATAGATTCGAATACTTTTTGCCGGCTGGATGTGAATGGCTTTCCATGCCGGCAAAATGGCTGAAATACTGGCCGTTACAATGATCATGATTGGCAAGGCGATGTACATTTCCAATGGCAAAATCGGGCGAACAGTGGTACTGGCGCCAAAACTCGCCAGGCCGGAAGCAAAGGCCGAAAAATCAATGCCACTCTGTGTCGTGTAAGCGATTGTTCCGGCACCCAGCAGAAAGCCAATAATCCCACCTGTTAATGAAAGCATGACTGTTTCCAACAAAATCATTAAAAAAACCCTCCCTTGTTTCATGCCAACCGCAATGAGCACGCCCAATTCTCGAAAGCGTTCCATTACCGCCATTAGCATCGTATTTGTAATTCCAAAAAGGAGGGCGAATAGAATGATCATAATGAACATGTACGTAAAGCTCTCCATCGCCGCAGAGGTGATGGCAATTTCTGGCGCCAATTGTTTCCATGTTTTCACCGAAAGCCCGGGGAAACGAGTTTTTGCCGTTTGATAAACAGTCGGCATGAGTTGGGAGCTTTCGGCGCGGATGGCAATTTCGTGAAGAATCGGAGTCGTATTTAAAAGCCGAAAAAGGTCGCTCTGTTTCATGAACACGTGGGATTCATCAAAATAGCCCGATTCCGTTTTGTAGATTCCCACAATTCGGCAGGCCACATAATTAAGTGACCCGTCCAATCCCTGAAAGCTCAGAACAATCTTGGATTTTAGCCGCAAATTCAGTCGATCGGCTAATTTTTTGCCAATCACGACTGGATTTTGAGAATCGGATTCAAAATAATCTCCGGCAAGCAGACGCGTGTGAATATCCGTTACCTGCCGGGCTTGCTCGGGGACAATCCCCACTATCTTGACGCCAAAGGTTGATGTCGGAGAAGCAGCCATCGCTTCGATCAGGGCACGGCCCGAAACCGCCTGTACGCCTGAAATTTGTCTGCACGCCCGAAGAATTTGAAATCCGTTTGGAATGAAGTTGTTAATGGTTTTATCCTGCAAAAAATTGACCTGATGGATTTGAACGTGCGCGAGATCGCGACTGATGGCGCTGTTCACCATCGATTCGCCCCAGCCCATCCAGACGGCCCCCGCGAAAAGACTTCCCCAGAGACCCAAACCGATGGCTGCGATAATAATGAAACTTCGCTTTTTATTTCGCCAAATATTTTTCCAGGCAAGCGAAAACAACATTCCCGGTTCTCCTTTGTTAATCCCGCATAGCCTTAACTGGCTCCAAATTTCTTATGAAAACAATTGGATACAATTCTGTAGCCAGGGCAATGATAAACACTACAATTGCTTGATGTAAAAACAATACCGGATCCTGGCTGAAGTGAAAGATAGGTTCTAGTCCAAGCATGTCAAACGCCTGTGCGGCACTGCCCGTAATTGGAATAGGATGGTGAAAAAAATAGGCGACAATCGGAATGCTGATCAACGCTCCGGAAAGAGCACCTAAAAATGCAAGCGATAGCGTTTCAATCGCCGTTACAAGAATAAGCTTTGTTCGTTTCATCCCAACCGAGATCAATATGCCAAACTCCCTGGAGCGTTCGGTGGTCATCATCATAATTGTGCCGAAAATCCCAAAGGCGATAACGATGTAAAGGATAGCCAGCATCACCAGTCCGCTGGCGTTATCCATTTCAATACTTTGAACGAGATCAGGCATCATTTGCTGCCAGGTCATGATGGTGTAATCTGTTCCCAACTGCGAGGAAAGCGCTTTTTTCACACTTCCCTGGTTTTTGGGATTGTCGATCATAATTGCCAGCGATGTAAGCCTGCCCATTGCCGAAAAAATAGCCTGAGCATTCGGAAGAGTCATATAAACCATTCCATTATTCAAATCGGAAATAGGGAATTTGACAATCCCTGAAATCGGCAGCCGTGCGGCAGCGATCATTCCATGGAAACCCTGTCCATAAATAACAAGGCTGTCTCCCACGCCTACCTTTAACATTCTTGCCAATCCCTGGGCCAAAAGAATGCCATCCGAGGAAGGCATCAGATACGTTCCTTGAATCAATCGTTTCTTCAAATTGGTCATGCCGTTTTCCACATTGGGATCAATCCCGACAATTTGGGCTACTTTTGTGATTGTCCGGTGAGAGACCAGGGAAAACGCCTCCAAACGCGGCACGACTACCGTTACGTGCGAGATGCGAGAAACAGCCTTCATTTCTTTTTGATTGATTACAATACTTTGATCTAATGAACGATTGTCCCAGTAGCCTTTGCCCTGCACTTGTAAATAGCCCGTGTAAAACTTAACAGACGAACGAATCATATAGGCGTAGGATCCGTTTTGCATCGAGCGCATGATAATGGCCAGAACCACCGCGAAAAAAACCGACGCGGCCGCAATCAAGGTTCGTTTTTTGTTTCGCCATAAATTCCGCCAGCTCAATACAAAATACATTGAGAAGAACCTTTCCTAATGCACGCGTTTCATATTCTGAACCGAGAAAAACGATGGACGAATTTTAATATTGAATGTAATTTTCTTGTAGTCCAGAATGGTTTTATGTCCCGCTTTATTTTGAGGAATCATTTCCAGATGGGTAG
>CAZMRE010000122.1:0-4057 GCA_964568545.1 uncultured Deferribacteres bacterium
AAATCGGTGGCGCTGTTATTGGTATCGTACCCGGGGGCAATGCGTTCGATCGATTTTCCTTCGTACTTGACAGCACAACAAAAATGGTCAGCACTGATTCTGGGATCCAGCGTAACGGAGCTGGTTGGTTTTCCGTCGTATTCCACGCCGTCAATAACGGTTTCAAAATCGATTCCGTCCGTGTAGTCCACATCGGCTCCCGAGGCGAGGATCACCTCATCACTGGTCAGGCTAAGCATGAAATCCGTATGGCGGCCTGTGTAGAGGTTCACAATATTAGGCACACTCGGATTATCCGGATCAGAAGGTCTCTCTGGATTGTAGAATTCAAAATCCGCATGGGACAGGTCAATACTGGTCGGTATTTGTGCTTTCCAATTCACCGCGGATTGCGCACACACCTTGTATTCGCCGGGTTGAATGGGGTAATCGGTTCCGCTTCCGGGAAATTGAAAAATGTATGTAACCTTTGTGATATTACCGGCGAGGCGGCAGATAATTTTGCCATCCAGATATTCGGTTTGTGTGCCCGCATTGTAAAGCTCCACATATTGATCTTTGAAGAAATAATGGCTATTTTGGGGGCCGCCAACATACAGCTCATTGATCTTGATATTGCTGTGGGCCACATAATCTTCACGAACCGCTTTCAAAATATTTCCACTGTAACCGGCCGTAAACAACATGGCATTATTTCGGAAATCCATTCCCCGAATCGTTTTCGACGCGCCGGTTGCCACAGGCGTCCATGTGATTCCATCCATGGTGTAATAAACAAGTCCCTTATAGCCGGCAGCCCATCCCTGCGTGGGAGAGACCATCAGAATGGAATAGAGAGACTTTGTGGTTGGGCGTGCTTTTACAATCCAGGTTTTTCCCGTGTCAGAGGTGGCCAAAATATATCCGCCATCTGCCACTGCCCAGCCGTGTTGGGAATCAAAAAAGTAAAAGGCGTTGATGGCCTTTTTGGAGCCGATTGCGGTAGTTGCCTTAACCCAGCTAGCCCCACCATCGGTGGTGTAGTATAATGTGGAATCCTTTCCCCCAATGCAGCCGGCTGTGTCATCTGCAAAATAAATCGCATAAATGGTTTTGGCGGGCAAGCCATTGTTCTGGGCTGTCCAGGTGGCCCCGCCGTCCGTACTTCGGTAGAGGATACCATTATAGCCGCCGATCCAGACAGTCGTATCGTTGTAAGCAAAAATCGAATACAGCGACTTGGTAATGTTGGTGTCCTTTTGAGAGACCCAGGTTTCTCCGCCATCCATGGTTTTGCCGATTAATCCATATCGTCCAACCACCCAGCCGGTGTCGGCATTGGCGAAATCAATTGCCTGAAGGCTGCGGGGATCGTTGTCCAAAATGAGATTGTAGGACTCCCAGGAATATCCACCGTTCGTAGTTTGATAGCACATACCGTAGAAGCCCACCGCCAGCCCATTGGTTTTGGATGCAAAAGCCATTGAGTAAAAAGTGGGGGCATTTTTGGCCAGAAAACTCCATGTGTCGCCCTTGTCAGTTGATTTCATAATAGAGCCGTCGTAACCGGCAACCCATAGGTTGTCTCCGATCCTTTTAACAGATTTGGCTGTGAATCCGAATCCATAGGGCTTCAGTGTCCATGTAGTACCGCCGTCATCGGTTGTGTAAACCACACCGTGGTCACCCACAGCGGCTCCGTGGGATTCATCACAAAAATCAACGGACCACATGTTTTTGTAGGTGTCCGAATCGTAAAGTGTCCATGTGTCGCCACCGTCGGTAGTTTTCATAAAAATTGATTTCAGAATGATTCCCGCGCCAAATCCGTCACCAACCAACCAGGCAGTTGAATCGTTGATCATTCTTACAGCGTTAAAATCCTTGTCTTCGGCGGGGGGTACGGAACTGGCAGCAGCCCATGTTGCACCCCCATCCTTGGTAAACAGCACGGTTTGATTCTTGCCAACAGCAATTCCGTTTAATGTATCGTAAAAACTGACACCGTACAGATCCTTTGTAACATTTGAGGCCTGTGCTACGACGGTGTCACCGTTGCAAAAAAGAATCGTCCCGGATTTCCCAACCGCCCAAACGTGGGAGCTATCTACCGCACTCATTCCATAAAGTGACTTGGTGTTAGCGGATGGTATTATTTCCCAAGCAGATCCCGCGTCCAATGTTCGCAGAATATTCCCGCCATAGCTGGCTGCAAATCCCAGAGAATCTGTTAAAAACTTAATCGATTCAATGGATTTGGAAACACCTGTATTTTGCATCTGCCAGGTGGTACCACCATCGTCCGTGTAATACAAAACACCTCCGTAGCCTCCCAGCCATCCGTGAAGCCCATCATCCAAAACTTCCACGGTGTAAAGCGTGGCATCAATGGTTGGTTGGGAAGCTACCTCCCAGATACCCTGGGCGAACAAACCTCCCGATAGCGCCACCAAAAACAAGGCGATGGCCACAATTCCCAATAGCTGCTTTTTCATCGTTTTTCCTCCTCTTTTGGTTAGGTATTTAAACATCGTCCTTCTAATTTTGGCAAAAGGATTTTGACCCGAATTATCCGATTGCCCTGGGCAGATTATTTGAATTCGTCCAAAACATTGGCCGGCACATCGCCGGCAACAGTCAAAACATAATTTTTGGTGCTTAAATATTGCCTGGCAAGCCGATTGATTTGATCGACTTTCAAGTGAATAATCCGATCGTAATAGGTGTCAAAATAATTCAATGGCTGGCCGTATTTAACCATGTCCGTGACAAGATTTAAAATATCTCCGGGAGTCTCAACCATCATGGGTAGAATTCTCAAATCAAATGACTGGGCTTTTCTTAGCTCAGTTTCTGTAATGCCTTTTTCCCATACCTGATTAATAATTTTCAATGATTCGCGAATCAATTTCTGGACATGCTGGGGCTCTGTTTTGGCCGTGAGAAACCAGAGTCCGCCCTTTTCCCGTGTACGGGTTTTAGTAGTGATTCCGTAGGTGAGCCCCATTTTGTCGCGAATGGTAAGGCCCAAACGAGACGTTAACGAACTGCCGCCCAAGATGTCATTCAGAACATCCAGCGCATCCAGATTGGGATTGGTTTTGGCCACCCAGCGGAAACCCATTTTCACATCCACCTGCTTTTTCCCGGGCATGGGAAAAGCTTTCACCATTTTGCCTCGTGTGGGCGGAACCTCTGGAAACGCATGGTAAGTAAAGGGGGTTTTATTATTCCAATGGCCAAATTTTTTATTGAGAAGCTTTTTGAGCTCTTTCGTGGAGAAATCGGATAAAACAATTAATTTAGCTTGCTCGGGGCGAATGTATTTTCTGTGAATAGCGAAAAGATCCTTCTGCGTAATTTTTTGCAGGCTTTCAGGCGTTCCTCCGGCCATCCAGCCGTACGGGTGATTTTTGTAAACATTGGAGAAGAGAAATAGGCTCGTTTTCCACCCGGTGCCTTTCTCCGCTGATTTCAAAAGCGCAATGGAGGATCTGCGAACGCGGTTCATTTGATCCTTCGGAAAAGATGGCTCAAACAACATTTCCTTGCCAATGGTAAAAAGCGAATCCACATCTTCGTGCAGACTGAAGCCGTTAAACAGGATAGCACCGTTGTACGCTTGAATACGCCAGCTTACTGGAAGGAAAGATTTCATTTCCGTTAATTGCTCAAAGCTGTGTTTACGGGTTCCGCGATTCATCATTTTTCCAAAGAAATTGGCAATCCCGTGTATTTCCGCCTCTTCAGGCATGTTGCCCGTGTCGATAATTCCGTGAAGTCGAAACGCCGGTACGGTGTGATCTTCAATCGAATACACTCGGACGCCATTTTTCAGGCGGAATGTGTGGATGCGACCGGCGATTGGATGCGGCCGGATGATATCGTTTAGGGAGATGTCTTCACCATTAATAGACGAAAGAGGCTGAGTGCTGCCGCGACCTTCAGGAACATCACTCTTTAATTTTTTGTGATGTTTTTTGTGGGCTAATTCGCGCTTTTTTGATTTGGACGTGTCTGGCAGGAGATACCCAACGGTCACTTTTTCAGGGGAAAAATAGGTGTTCATGACCCGCTG
>CAZMRE010000122.1:4157-6822 GCA_964568545.1 uncultured Deferribacteres bacterium
GGAGCGTGCCCAATTTCTTTTTTGGCTCAGTGCTTTTTTCAGACGGGAAAATCGGCCGCCGCCCAGGACTTTCGCAGCAATTGTGAGAGGCGCACAATCGGGATGTCCAAACGCCGGGGTGTGAAAAGACATTTGAAGAATCGGCATTTTCAAATCGGCCCGCTTGTAGGTAAGCGTGCGGCGGGCATTTTGCGGTTCTTCCACCGAAACCACCCGCGGAACCGGTTTGCCCTTGGGAATTACGCCGTAGTATTTTTGAACCAATTTAATTAGGTTAGCCGTATCAAAATCTCCCACAAGAACAAGCGTGGCATTATTGGGAACATAGTAGGTTTTGTAATACCGGTAAATCTGGTCGCGGGTGATGGCTTTAATATCGCTGATCCAGCCCACCGTGGGATTATGGTAAGGATGACTTTTGAATGCAATGGCATTAAATTCTTCGGCAAACATTCCCTTGGGACTGTCGTCCGTTCGCATGTGCCGCTCTTCGATTACCACCTGCCGTTCGTGTTGAAATTCCTTGGGGTCAAATTTACAGTTATGCATCCGGTCGGCCTCGATGGCCAGTACTACATTGATTTTATTTTTGGGTACCTGCTCGTAGTAGGCAGTCAGATCCCTGGTTGTATAAGCGTTGTAAATGCCGCCGCTTTTTTTGATCAGGTTTTTCAAAACCTGTCCCGGGTAGGTTCGGGTTCCCTTGAACATCATATGTTCCACGAGATGGGAAATTCCTGTAATCCCGAAATGTTCGTTTCGAGACCCCACCTTGTAGGTAATCTGAGAGTAAATAATCGGAGAATTGTGGATTTCTACTGTCAGAACTTTCAAACCGTTTGGCAAAACATGTTCAACAACCTTACCTTCCTTCATACTGCCCAGAAGAATTCCCGGAAGAAACAGAAAAAGGACTGTCAGTTCTACAATAAATTTTCGATTGATTTTAAATAAATTCATCTTTTCCTCTCTTTTTTTGATTGCACTATTTCCTGACCGCGCAAAGGTAAAATGCTTTATTTCTCAAAAAGCTGTAAAATCATTTGAACTGTAAACCTCTGGCGGTGACCCGTAGGTATGTACGGCGACAATTTGTACAGCGGCTGGCTAATTTCAACAGCCGGACCATCTGGAAGCCGCGAATTGAGGGTTCCCAGAAGAGAAATCCGAAATCCGGGCGCCCTCCAGGACAATCCAGTCGTCAGCCTCCAGAACTTCTCATGCTTGTAAAGATAAAAAATGTCAGGAACCTGCTCGCCCCAATTGGCACCAAGGCGCAGTTGCCAGGCATCTGAATAAACAGGAATTTCCAGACCACATCGAAGTTCCCATTCCGGTTGTTTGTTTTCAATGAGCTGATGAGAAAGATAATCCCGGTAGGTGCGTTGAAAGCGCCCCCGGTAAAACTCGACCCCCATCGTGATGGGAAGCCATTTTTGCTCAGTTCCAACCCCGATTCCGGCCGTTAAACGCCGCTGAGAGTTTTCTCCATAAAGGCAGCCGTATTCAATGGTTTTCGACCAGTCCTCAAATGCTTCCCGTGATGCCTGAGCACTGATCTGCAAGCTGTTTTTGTGGAAAACCATTCGCCCGAGAGTTGTGTTTTGAATCTGTTGCTCATAACCTCGCTTCACAAAAAGATTATCAGTCGTTTTGATTCCAAGCGCCCTGTACCGATGGGACACGCCAAAATGGATCGCTCTTGAAAGCGCCACAAAAGCCTGTCCGCCAATCAGGACACCTTTTGTCCGATAATCCCGCACATATTTGCCGCGAACCTGTCGGAAGCGAGTCTGAAGGCCGATTTGCCGGTAAACCACGGCATCCCGCATCTCTTTGACAGCCGTCAGCCGCGTTTTGTTGTCGTAGGGGTAGACGAAAAAACCCACACCATATTTTAGGGAACTCTTGCGTAAACGATTTTTTTTCTGCAACGGCGGATGTAGCACGGAGGGTTCTTGCCTGCGAATAGAAGAATTCGGTTCGGCAAGAATGCCCCAGCTCAATCCGATTCCCGGAAAAATTTCGCGCTGAATAGATTCCACTTTTGTGTAAACACTCTTGAGTCCCATTTGAACCTTGTAATTGAAAGCCAGGCCAAGCGAAATATTTAGCGGCAATTTTCGGGAATAGATGACTTTAATAACAGGACCGTTGTACCAGTAATTTCCCGTCGTTGTATCCGTGAGAATGAAATTCTTTTCGTAGGCGTGTTTTTCGAGAGATCGGTAAACGGCGCGGGGGTAATCTCCCAGATATGTAATGGAACCCCAGAAGGTTTCTTTTGAATTGATGGCCTTTACGCCTTCAAACACTAGGGAATAATCCTGTTCCTCTTCAGGATCGTAGAGGCGCCGGTAAGCTCCCCACTGATTCCGGGCGTTAATGTACATTCGCATCCACCGAAATTTTTGGTCGGCCTGCAAACCGGCAGGATTCTGCCCAAAATCAAAAAAATTCAATTGATTGTCTGAATCCGGTACGGATAATTGCAGGTATCCCATGGCCGAAATCCGATTGTCGGACGCGTGTAAAATCCCGAGCGGAAAAATCCCTGAGAAAATAAAAATGATTAAAAATGAAACAATTTTAAAATATTTCAAACCCAACACTCCATTTTCTGAATTAGTTTCCAGGCTCTGCGAAAAAGTGCAGAAGATGGAAG
>CAZMRE010000123.1:0-6763 GCA_964568545.1 uncultured Deferribacteres bacterium
GGCACGTTTTTCCCCATTCGGCGCTGCTATGTCCATTTTATTGATGACAGTACCTGTACAGAGTTTAACGTTCCAATCTGGAAGGATTTTTTGGGCTGGGCGGTTGCCAATCCTCGTTACTACAAGGGACAATTTTTCATTGGGGAATATTACAACGTCTCCAAGATCAACTCCTTGCCGGTGATTTACACGCGAATCATGAGTCACGATATTCCCACCTACTTTCGCTACGGAGCCCGGCATTTCCACTACATGCACGTGTACACCCGGCTTCTGGGGATGAAGCGCTGGAACAACTACCTGTTTGCCAGACTTTTGTGGAATACGCGTGCAAACGTCAAAAGGTTGCAGTCGGATTATTTTGCCAATGTGTACGGACCGGCTGCCAGCCAGATGGCCCGTCTTTACGAGCGATTGGAGTACGGGATGTCAAGCGTCAAGCAGTGGAAGCATTCCCAGCCGCTCACTTCTCAAATCTACGGGGACAAAAAGCCGCTCTTCAATCTGGAGCATTTGAAGCTCAGGGAATACCATCCGCCCAAAAACGATGGTGTTGACCTGGAGGAAAGCGTTCAGGCACTGGCTGAATGCCGCCGGATTCTTAACCGGGTGGAACAAATGAACCTTTCGCCCGTTATCCAAAAGCGTCTGACCGAGGACGATCACAATCTGCACTACGCCGAAAATACGGTCAATTTTTACTATTATTTTGCCCAGGCCATTCTGGCCAAACGCGCCGGAAATCCAGCCGAGCAGCGGAAATTTTTCCTGAAAAGTATTCCCTTTGCAAAGCAACTGGAAGCGGAAACGGAAATCCTGAAAACGGCCGCCTCCCATGCGTACAGAAAAAACGCGTTGCTGGCAACCCGGGTAAACGATCCGTACCAGAAAATGGCAAAAGAATTAGGTATCCTATTTGAATAGGGATCGAAAAAAACGAAAAGGAATCTATACATGAGAAAGCCCTATTTAGAGCGATTGAAAGAAGGTATTTTGCTGGCGGATGGCGCCATGGGGACGATGCTTCAATCCATGGGATTGCCGGTGGGTGAATGTCCCGACGGCTGGAATTTGTCCCGTCCCGAAAAGGTGCGGGAAGTGCACAGGGGGTACGCCGAAGCCGGGGCCGAAAGCCTGATCACCAACACGTTTGGCGGGACCCGAACCAAATTGACCCAGTGTGGTTATCCGGAGAAAATGTGGGACATTAATGTAGCGGGTGCCCGGCTGGCGCGTGAGGAGGCGGGCGAAGATATTTATGTGGTCGGTTCCATGGGTCCCACGGGTCAGTTTTTGGAACCGCTGGGCAATTTGACGGAAGAGGCGGCTTACAACGATTTTGCCGAGCAGGCGCGTGCTCTTGAAGCGGGTGGCGCTGACGTGGTTCAAATTGAAACTATGACCGATCTGGGCGAAATTTGTGTGGCTATCCGAGCGGTGAAAGAGACAACAACGCTGCCCATTATTGCCTCCATGACCTTTGACAAGGGAAGGCAAGGCTACCGCACCGTCATGGGCGTGGATATTCCCACAGCAGTGGCCAAACTCATTGAGACAGGAGCCGATGTGGTCGGAAGCAACTGTGGCAACGGGATCGACGAACTGATCGAAATCATGGCCGAAATGCGCCAGCACACCGATTATCCCCTTATGGCCAAACCTAATGCGGGCATTCCTGTCCTTGAAAAGGGAAAGGTCGTTTACACCCAGGGGCCGGCCTATTTTGCCGAACGGGTGCAGAAGCTAGTGGACGCAGGCGCCACGGTTGTGGGTGGCTGCTGCGGAACAACCCCTGCACACATTCGAGCTATGGCCAGAGCGATGGGGCGAATATAAACCGGATCTGTTTGAATTTTATAAAAATTGCAGGAAATTGCCCGTAAAAACCGTGAATTATTTTGGAAACAGATCAAAAAAACATTCGTAGATAAGAGTAAGCACAAACTCATCCGAAACAATTTTATTCAATTGCTGAATGAGTATGCTTAAAATACAATAAATTATGCAAGATTGGGCCGAATAAATCCGTAGTTAAAACCTGTTAAAACCGAATTCGGAATTAATTTTTTGTTGAAAACGCATGAAAAATCGCCTAAAAAATTCACAATTTAAGAAAGAGGCTGAGGCAGTTTTAAGGAAGCTTGCGTCGGAATTTCGAACAGCCGCCTTAATGGTTGATTTGAATGGAAATGTTGTTATTCAAAAAACTCCCAAACCGCGGCAAAAATTCTTTTGCGGGCGCGTGCACAGCAAATCAACGTGTCGTGATGTTGAGATGTCCGAATACCGATCGATCATCATGGAAGCCTGGAGGTGGGGGGAAGCGTACATTAGTCGCTGCGAATTTGATGTCATTCGAATAGCGGTGCCAATTTTGGAAGAGAATCGAATGATTGGCGGTATTATTCTGCGTCCCATTTTGCTTCGAAGCCCCGATATGATTCCACTGGAAGTGCTGCAAAAAATTTTCAATTCCGGAAATGGTAGCCTTAGTCAGCTTAAAAGGGATTACCGCAGCATTCCCGTGTGGACGGAAGCAAAAATGTATCAGGCAACTCACCGCCTGTTTGAATTGGCGGAATCGATTTCCACACCCAATTTGAATCTCCTTCGTCATATTCAAAGCATTCAAAAACAGCAGGCCAAAATTGCGGAGGAAATTCACAAATACAAATCCGTGGGTGAGGTTGAGAACAAACGGCTCTTAAATCTGATCTCCTACGATATTGAGAAGGAATTGATTCGACGGGTTCGCCTGGGCGATCGAACGGGCGCCAAAGAAATTCTGAATAAATTGCTGGGCATTGTGCTGCTCAAAGATCCCATTCGCGTGGATTTGCTGAAAGCCCACATTTTGGAGCTGGTCGTTGTGCTGACCCGCGTGGCTGTTGAGGAAGGCGGAAATCTGGAAGATATTCTGGGCATGAAATACAATTTTGTGGTCGAGCTCTACAATATTCAAGGGCAGGAAGAAATCTGCTATTGGATTGTGCGCGTTTTGGATCGCATTATTGATAATATTTACACCACCAGAAACGATTACAACTACGAGATCATTGAAAAGGCCTTACGTTATATTGACGAAAACAGTGCCCTGCCGTTGACACTGGAGGATGTAGCCAGTCACGTGGCTCTGAGCCCCTATCATTTTGCCCATCTGATAAAGAAGGAATTGGGGTTTACATTTGTCGATTACCTCACCCGGGTTCGGGTGGAAAAGGCCAAAAGACTCTTGCGTCAATCCGATCAGAACATCACACAAATTGCATTCGAGGTTGGTTATCCCGACCAGAGCTACTTTACGAAGGTTTTTAAGCGCATTGAAGAAACCACGCCAAAATTATACCGTCAATCTTTTATGAAAAATCTGCACGACAAAACGAATTAATTATAAAAACTCCGGCACTGATTAAGACCATTTGCACCGCTCATGCCCTTTTTGGGGAATTCAATATCGCAAGAATTTACCTAAATTGGGCAAAATTTTGCAAGATTATTTTGAATGAAGTTACTATCTTTCATTACGACTAAATTCGGAGTGAACTTATGACCGATTTCCAAAAAATAGCAGACAGCATTATTGTTGGGAATGCAAAATTAGCTAAAAGTCTAACGGAAGGAGCCGTTCAGGAAGGGCATCGCCCCAAAGAAATTCTGGATGAGGGGTTGATTGCCGGAATGAATGTTGTGGGAGAGCGATTCCGCAAGAATGAAATATATGTGCCAGAGGTTCTCATTTCCGCGCGAGCCATGAAAGCCGCGCTTGAGATTCTTCGTCCTTTGTTGACCCAAACGGGTGTTGAGCCAAAGGGAAAGGTGGTTTTGGGGACAGTAAAAGGCGATTTGCATGACATTGGCAAAAATTTGGTGGGAATGATGCTGGAGGGAGCCGGTTTCAAAATCATTGATCTTGGGATTGACGTTTCCCCTGAAAAATTTGCCGGTTCTATTGAGCAGGAACATCCAGATGTGCTGGGGATGTCGGCGCTGCTGACGACAACAATGATCGGGATGAAGGCCGTGATCGATGTACTTGAGGCCAAAGATCTTCGTGATAAGGTTCGGGTGATTATTGGCGGCGCTCCAGTCACTCAAAATTATTGCGACGAAATTGGCGCAGACGGCTATTCCCCGGATTCCGCTTCAGCCGTTGACCTTGTGAAGCGGCTAATGAATCTAAATTGACGAATGATAATGAAAGCCGATTGCCGGGCAAAGGGGTTTTTCTTGAAACAGCGGAACTATTTGATTCATCTATTCCTGAGCATGCACGTGTATTCGATTATTTTCCGTCATCTGATGGAAAAAATTCCAACAGAAAGTTGCTGATCACATGACCTTATTTGAGACGATTCAAAATCTGCCAAAGCCCTTTGCGGTCCCTCTAATGGGATATCCGGGAATTCAATTGACCGGGGATACGATGAAAGATGTAATTCTCTTCCCCGACAGACAATTTGAGGCTTTGAAGGCATTGGTTGATACCTTCAATCCTCCGGCAATTTTCCCAATGATGGATTTAACGGTTGAAGCAAGTGGCCTGGGTCTGGAAGTCGAATTTCCTGAGGATGATGTTGCCTACGTGAGGAAGCATCCAATTCACGAGGGAGACGATCTGTCGGCACTAAAAACAGTGGATCTTCTTTCAGCACCCCGGGTGAGGAATTACCTGCAGGTTGTGGAAGCCATTGCCAAAACATTTGGGGGAATTCATGGCGGATACGTCATTGGCCCATTAAGTTTGGCGGGACTGCTAATGGGGGTCGAGAATCTGGCCCTGGCGCTTCTGGATAATGCCTTTTTTGTGCGAGAGTTGTTGTCAATTTTGAGTGAAAAATTGGCACGAGTTGCCCTCGCGGAAGAATCTGCCGGCGCCGACATCATCACTATTTTGGATCCGACGGCCATGATTATTTCGCCTCTCCAATTTGATGTATTTGTGAAACCGGCCATTCAAAGAATTATTCGGGATTTAAAGGCAATGTCTCTTCTTCACATTTGTGGTCATGCCGGTCATCTGGTCGGACACATGGGGCAAACAGGGGTCGATGGTCTAAGTCTCGATTATCAAGTGAATTTAGTTCAGGCGGAAGAACGTGTACCGCCCGAGGTTATCATCTGGGGAAATCTGAATCCGGTCGATGTATTTCTGAAAGGAATTCCGGAAAGTGTGAAGGAACAGGCAAAAAATCTATTGACGGAGATGGAAAAATTCGATAATTTTGTTTTGAGTTCAGGGTGTGATTTGCCGGCTCATACCCCGCTCGAGAATATTCAGGCGTTTTTTGAAGCCGTTTCAGAGTGGAAGCAGATTGAAAAAATTCAACCAGAAAAGGTCCGGCCATAGAGTCTCAGAAGTTTCAGAGTTTACATTGACTGAAAAAATAAAACATCCCCCCGGGAAGAAGACGGTTTCCATTATTTTTCAGCCGGAGGGGCGCCGGGCGCAAGTGCCTCCCGGAACAACGGTAATGGATGCGGCGCGAAAAGTGGGCATTAACATCGTTGCCCCTTGCGGGGGAATTGGGGAATGCGGTAAGTGCAAGGTTGAAATTTTCAAGGGGAAAATTGTTCCGACGCAGGCGGATCAATTCTGGCTAACAGAAAAGGAGCTGCAAAAAGGGTTCCGTCTGGCATGTATGGCCAGGGTTGATGAGGATGTGGTAGTCCGAATCCCGTTTGCGACGCGCCTGTTCTCGCAAAAGATTCTCACAACAGGTTCCGGGGAGCCGGTTGATTTGGATCCCTGTGTGCACAAGTCTTTTATCCAAATGAAACCGCCGGATGTTGGGGATCAGCGAGGCGATTTTGAGAGAATCCTGGATGCACTCAAACTGAATCGTTCTGACTATTCAATCGATTTTGAGCTTTTGCATCAGCTTTCCAATCGCTTGCGAAAAGCAGATTATTCTGGAACGGCCGTTTTTTTGGGAACGACACTGCTGGATTTCCAGCCAGAAGATACTACCAGCAAACAATTTGCGCTGGCGCTTGATGTGGGAACCACAACGGTTGTGGGAACGCTGATCAATTTGAAGGCGGGAGAACAGGTGGAAGTAGCGTCTCAAATGAATCCTCAGATGAGTTTTGGGGATGATCTGATTTCCCGAATTGATTATGCGAATACCCACGAAATGGGGGTGCTGGAGCTGCAGCGGCGCGTAGTTCGTGCAATTAATGATATTATTGCTGAAACGGCTGAAAAGGCCGACATTTCTCGAGAGGATGTTTATGAGATTGTGATGGTTGGCAACACGGCCATGCATCATATTTTTCTGAAGCTACCGCCTAAATTTCTCGGGCAGGCGCCGTTTGCTCCCACCATTCAAAGTGCTCTGCATGTTTCGGCAAAGGAGCTTGGACTCAAAATTCACCCCAAGGGACAGGTGTACACGTTTCCAAATATTGCGGGATTCGTTGGTGGCGATGCTGTAGGAGTCGCTTTGGCAACGGGATTAGCCGAGCGTAAGGGTAACTACCTGGTGGTCGATATTGGCACAAATGGCGAAATTCTGCTGGGCGTGAACGGCCGATTGCTGGCGGCTTCGGCTGCAGCGGGACCTGCCTTTGAGGGTGCGCGTATTTCTCAGGGAATGCGCGGGACTACCGGCGCCATTGAACGGGTTCAAATTAAATACGGCCGATTGGTGTTGGAAGTGATTGAAAATATGCCCCCGATCGGTATTTGTGGTTCCGGTCTGATTGATTCGGTGGCGGAGCTGCGACGCGTGGGCATAATTGATCAAACCGGGCGAATGGTTGA
>CAZMRE010000124.1:0-6763 GCA_964568545.1 uncultured Deferribacteres bacterium
GGGCCACCACCCGCTCGCGACTGTAAATAAAAATGGGCACGGTGAGTGGTTTCCCCGCTTCGGCCACCTGAACCGGCGTCCAGCCCACGCGCGGGGAAGCCCCGTAGAAAGGCCGCATTTTTCGCACCTCCACGAACGCCCGGTCGAGGTCAATGCGGTCACGGGCGAGTTTTTGGCCTTCCTGCCGCCAGGTAAAGGCATTCGTCTTCATTCGGAGCCATTCGGGAAACGGGCGGTAATGCTTTTCTGTGACCTGCGCCAGGGAATCCCACTGAGCGACGGCTTTCTCCAGCCAATTTCGGGCCAACTCCAGGCGACTCAAATCCCGCGTGCGGTAGAAAAGGCCCAGATCACGGGCTGCCCGCGTCTTGAAGGCGTAATAGCGGCCGAGGTGAGCCACAGCACGGATGTCCGCTGCTGTGCAGGCAAAATCGTCTTTATTTCGGGCGGCACCGGCAGCCTCGGCCCGGGTCAGAAAAGCCAAAGATTTTGCTGCCGCTTCCAGCCAGAATGCCGCGGCCTCGTCCGGGCCGAACTTGGCCGTGGGGAAATCCAGTTCGTGGGGCACGTTTGGAGAATCCCCGCCGGCGTGCACGTTAGCTACCGGCCAGGGCGTGCCGGGAGCAATGCCCAGCCGGGCGTCCACCCATTCGGCAATGCTCTGCATGTGTTCAGGGTCCAGAGTGGGCGTGAGCAGAAAATCGGCCAGGGTGCCGGGGTACATCTTTCCGCCAAGCCAGAAACGGTCGTTCCCCACTTCCAGTTCGGGAGCCATTTGACGATGGTCGGGCCCCAGCCTGTGGTAGGCGAAAATCATCGGCACAATGCGACTGTTCCAGCGAAGCGCGTCAAAAAGACCCTGCCCGGCCCGGTTTCCGTAGCGCACTTCGAACTCCCGCCGAAAAAAGGCGTCCGGCGTCTCCGGATCGTACCCCAATCGTCCCCAGAGTTCGTACCAGAACCAGTTTCGCTGAGGCATCCAGTGGAAGAATCCTTTGTGAGGGCAATCGCTACGATGCAGAAAGTCTGCCAGTGGGTAGTAGGCCGTCATGGGTTCCACGGTGTACCCGGCGGCGTTGCCGAGGGTGAAGCTGTGTACCGCCCGCCGGACGAAATCCGGGTCTCCCCAGCGAAACACCCGGTGGGTTCCGTTGGCCCGCACCTGCCAGATAATCTTGAACGGCTGGGGCGGACTGCAATAGTCTTCAAAGGAATAGCTGGTGGGCAAATTGCCTTCAATGGGACTCGTGATAGCCTGGTAAGGGAGTCCCAGTTGCTCCCCGTTGTATTTGGGTTCCACAAAGAAATGTCCCGCAAGCTCCCGTCCCATTGCACGGAGTTTTTTCGAATCCGCCCCCCACGTGCGCGTGTACACATTTAGATCGGGACGGATTTCTAAAATCGGTTCCAGGTAGGCTTTCCGGAAGAAGTCCTCTCCCTGGCCGCTCTCCCCCACCCGAAAGCCGAACAGCCAGAGCTCCGGACAGGCGCGCAGAAGGCGTTGCACTGAGCGGCGCGTGTAATTGATCAGCGAGTCGCCGGTCAGTGCCCCCCTTTCCGTTCGAACCGCCGTGTTGTAATTCATCAGGCCGACGTGAATGCCGCGGTCGGTGGCCATCTGCACAATTTTTCGAAAACGGGCAAAGATTTTTTTCGTCATTCGGGGTGAAAGCACAACAGGCGTCTGCTTTCTTCCCACAGGGATTTGAATGCGGGGGTACACGGGATCGGTGAAAAAGAAGGGAAAAATATTGGGCATGTTGGTTTTGCTCAGATCGTACGCAGCGTGAATGTCCAAGAAATTGTGGCGGGTACGAGCCAGGCGGTTCAGGTAATCGCGCCAGAAGGCGTCCGAAAAGTACCAGGAGGTGGTGTCCAGGAGCGCCTGCACGTGCAGGAAGGGATTGACCCCGCGGAGGGACAGAAAAGGCCGGGCACTTTTTTCCCTGAATGCGGAAAAAGAAAACGCGCGATTGGGGGAGAAATCGATCTGATCGCAAAGCTCCAGCGCTCCGTACATCGCCCCGGTGGGATCCCGGCCAACAACGGCAAGGGTGTGCCTGTCGATTTTCTGAATAACAAATGATTCCGGACGGCTTGACAGCTTTTCGGGCGCGGGTAGTGCCATCTTTCGCGCACGAAAATCCGCGATCGTGCCCAGAAAAATGCGAGGCGCACGGGCAGATGTCTCTTCTCCAATTTCTACCCGTACCTGCTTTTTCTCAAGAGAAAGGCGAAGCTGTTGAACGCCAAACTGCACCCGCGCATCCGATGGGAGTGGGACCAGGCGCACCGTTCGGGGAGAAATCGATCCAAAGACCGAAAGCCACGCCCCCAACAAAAATCCGGCCAAGAAGCCGAGTCTCATTCCTCGCATTCAAATACTCCACTTTTGCGCCGCGAATTCACGGCTTACTTTCCCTAAATTCGTCCTAATTTGTGAATCCGTGGCGTTTTTATTTCTTCACTAATCGAATCCGAAAAACGTTTTCCCCCGCTTTCAAATGGAATTTGTAGAAGGCCACACGGCCGCGGTAAACCCGCGAACCAGCGGGGGCCTCTACAAACTGCCAGCCCTCCCAATCCCCCCAAAAGGCCACACCGCTCACCTGATCGTTGGGTGACGTAACCACCACCCGAAATTTGCGGTCCCCGGCGCCCGAGTTCTCTTCTGTTACTTTTAGCGTGTAGGCCGGCTCGGTGGGGTACACCTCGTTCACCGTGGTAGGATAGGCCTTGGTGTAATCGTGCGTTTCCAGCGGTGTGGATCGCCCGCTCTCAAAAATCAGGTAGCATTCGTCGTCGTAGTAAAAAAAAGTTTCGGGGAAAGGCGGCTTACGATTATTGGGGTCTCTGGCAATGGCGTTGAGTTCCGGGTAATAGTACGGCTGGGGACATTCCGCCCCCGGCGCCAGGTAGTAGGTGGGGGGTGTTTTTTCGAAGCGCTCCCGGTACAGGGCCACAAGCCGGGGCAGTGTGACAAATTCCACGTCGTCAAACTGCCTGCCGTACCGGGCATATTCGTCCATTTGGAGCATGGTGTCGTCGATCATATCCGGCGGGTAAGTGCGCATGTGCTTGCCCCACTCCATTTCGTGGGATTCGTTGTGCCAGACCATGTAGAAGAATTCATTTTCCCGGGCGTTTTCACGGTAAAAATCAAAGAAATTTTTCAGGAAATCAATGTCCCGGTCACGGCAAATGTGCGCCCTCTGGGTGTCGTTGGGATCATTGGAGTAAATGGAGGTGGCGCGCGAATGGTAGGCGCTGGTCAGATCGAGTGCCAGCCAGTGGGTACCCACCAGGCCGCTTTTTCCCTGAAGCGACGCCTTTTGCGCGTCCGGGTTGATGTACCAGGGATTGAAGGGAATTCCCTTGTGGGTAAGGCCGTCCGTGCCCTGCTGATGCCAGCAGTGCCCCCCGTAGCCCTGGAAGCCCAGTTCTTCCAGCGCGTGCAGCAGGTTACGACTCACCAGTCCGTGCGCCGCCACATTCAAATCCGCCCAGGGCAGTACTGTTTGAATCATCTCGCGGTCCCGTGCGATGTGGGCTTTCATTTCCTCTTTGGAAGCGTGCAGGAAATAGCCCTTTTCGCCCGTTTTTTCGTCGGCAAAATCTTTTTCGTGGGTGTGCGGCTCGGTTCGCCCCCATTTTTCGCGGGGGTACGTCATCCACTGCGCCACGGCATCGCCGTACTTTTCGTGCCAGAGGGTAAGCCACCGGGCCATGTCAGCAGCCGAGCGGGGGGTTACGAACCAGGTCACGGGAATATTGTAGCGATGGTGGAGGTCCGCCATGGCCCGCATCCCCTCGCGGGGCGTCCCGTGCCCCCAAGAGGTGTCTACAAAATAGGCCTGCGATTGAACGACAACGTAGAGTCTGGACATCGGCTTTTTCGTTTGGTGCGTTAGTTTGGAAATTTGAACTTTCAAAATCCGAAATGCAAAACCCGAAATTCGAAACAAATTCGAATTTCAAAAAAACTCGCCCCAAATTTGGGGATTTTACCAGACGATTCTCACTTCATTCAGAAATAAAAGCAAAACGCAAAGTTCGCAAAGAACTCACATTTTTTATTGAACGACATTCGCCTTGCGAACCTAGCGCATCCTTAACGTTAATTGCGATTTGTATTAATTGTTATTTTTGAATTAATTTATGGTATCGCATCATCCAATACGGCAAGAGGAATTCCATGCCGCTCTGCTCAGCCCGGCCGCCGCTGCCGCCGTCCATCGTAAAGGGACTGGTGTTCCACTTCATGACGCGGCGCTCGTCAGCGGGAATCACCCGGAGAGACTGCCGCTCGCTGTTGCGTCCCACAGAGTAGGGGTTGACAATCAAATCCCGTCGCTGACTGTTGCGCACCGTCCATTCAATCAAGTCCACCGGGTAGTCGCGCAGAGTTTTAAGGCCTGCCGCCAACCCCAGGGGTTTCTTTAGCGCCACACTGGTAATGGCATTCCACAGGGGATTTTCCTGGGATTTCACGTATCGGTACGTCCGCTCGATGCTTTTTCGATAAATTTTGAGCAGCTCCGGATCGTCTTCATAGCGGAACAACAAATAATACGGCAAATAGGCCAGTTCGTCGTCCGAATAATTGATTTCCTCCGGAAAGGTGATTTTCTGGTTGATCGTGTTCCGCGCGTAGCCGTATTTTTCAATCAACATCCGGTAGGCCTTCAGGTATTTTTGATGGCCGGTGACTCCGTAGGCCGTGCGCAAAAAGGCCAGAATTTCCAGCGAGTTCAGCCCGTTCTCCAGAATACGCGGGCCGTTCAGGGAATCCGGGTTCCAGACGCCCCAGCGCGTGGGCTTCCCGTCCACGTCACACAGGTTGAAATGGTGGGACAAAATGTGATCGGTAATGGCCACAATCAAATTTTTTGCGCGTTTTTTCACCGCGGGATCGTCAATCAATTCGTACACAAGTGCGTAGGCAAAATAGTGCCCCACAATTTCGTCCGAACTGGTATCGCCCTTCCAGTACCATTTGCCATCGGGGGTCAGGTGCCATTCGCCCCCTTTTCCGGGAAAATAATCTTTTGCGGGAATGAAAGAGCGGGCCGGAAAACCGGGAATACCCGTAATTTTCACGAGCCGTTCCATCGCGCTGAAGGAATGAATCGCGCGCTTCCTGGCATCTTCGTCGTGCGTGACGGCGTAACGAAAACATTCGGCGCCCACATAAATCGACGTCCAGAGCCCGTCGTTGTCGTCGTCCCGCATTTTGTTGGAAGACAAATCGCCGGGTACCGTCAAATCCGATTCGGCCACCAATCCAAAACGATCGTGGCGTTTGCGCACCTTTTCTTCGTAAATGGCCGTTTTTTCTTCCAGCGTCATACGGCGGGTAAAAATTTTGCTGATGCCATTGGGCGAGGCCGTGAACACATCCCCTTGGGCATTGAGTGCAATCCCCCTTACCCGATCACCAGCCAGCCAGCGCTTGCTGGCGTAGTAATCCCAGCGATTCTTCCGATCAAACCGAAACACGCCCCAGGAGGTTGCCACCCACAACGCGTGGGCATTTCCGGCGATACCGAGGATGTCATCGTAGGGCAGTCCGTCCAGGCCGATGTACAGGGTGCGAATGCCGTCGGGACTCAGCCGTACCAGCCCTTCCCTGTGGATTCCGAGCCAGAGCGTGCCGTCTGGATCGGTGTAAAGGGCCTGTACGGGACGAAAGAGCGAGAACGGCCCCACATCGCGAAGCAGGTCTTTGACCGTTGCCTGCGCCAGGCCATCTTTCAATCCCACCCAGAGCGTGCTGTCCGGGAGGAAAAAGGAGGCGCGCACGTCGTGAATGCGGGTATTCTTCGGGACAGCTTGTTTTTTCCAGGACCTTCCTGTTTTTTTGAAAACAGTCTGATTTTCAAGCACCCAGAGATCACCGCGGGCGTCGCAGTACACCGCATTTAGGGGCTTTTGCTTAAAAAAGGAATCTGCCTGCCAGTGCCCCGACCGAAGGGCAAAGAGTCCCGCGCCGGTTGCAGCCCAAAGCGTGCTGTCCCGGTCAAAAGCAAGCGCCCGGACATCGTTGGCCGCTTTCCCTCCCGGAATGCGGACAAAAGCTCGAAATTCCTGCGGGTAAGGGACATCCCGCAAAGCAGACTGGGAATAAGCAGAAAGGGGAAGCCCCACGAGGAACACAAAGAGAAAAACAAGGCCCCATTGGCAAACGAATAAACGCTTCTTTTTGCTAAAAAAATCAACCACCATCTTTTCCTTCCAATTTAATGTGAACACATTGGTTACCGGTCATTTTAATTCAGCTCAATGACCGGTGGAATTGGGCCCCCGAGCGGAGTCGAGGGGTGCCCAAAATGGACGCCCCTATTTTTTTAAGGAATTTTTCATTTTGATTTTTGAATTTTACATTACAATGTTTTTATTCAAATTGCAGCAAGAACTTTCGATGTGCTTCCCGCAACTCTTCCGCCATTTGGCGCACCGTTTTCAAATCCTGAATCATGGGATCCGAGGCCAGCGCTTCCACGGCCAGCTGCCAGTCTCCGTTGAAGGAGGCCTCCACAATCATTTCCTGCCGCCAGACGTGAGGGGCAATGAGGGGTAAAATCGTTTGCGGCACCTCGCCAATGGGCAGGGGCGCCATTTTTCCATTTTTGATTTCCGCCAATCCCTCCACAATGGCCTGCCGCGGCAGATTGGACACCTGCCCCTCGTTCGGCAAATTGCTAATGAACACCCCCGATCCCCCGTTGTGCAGGGCGTCCAGAATATCCGCTACCTTTTCACC
>CAZMRE010000125.1:0-6744 GCA_964568545.1 uncultured Deferribacteres bacterium
CCTGAATAATAATTCAAAAATTATGGGGGAATACAAGAATTCAAGATTTAACAATGTGTTCGGATGGCTAACATTGATTATTAGTGTGACCTTTATTTTGAGCCTATCGGGTCAAATGATTTTCTAAAATTGGCGACGTTCACGACGAAAAAATTGGCATTGTTTTTCGTTTTTGTTTTGCTTTTATCCTGCTAACACAAACGAGGCATGCAAACGTCCTTTGAGAGCAACTGGCCAAAATCGGTGTCATGGGTGTGGATTGGCCCGGAATACTGGAACAACCGGCTCCAGGACTGGCGTTTGCAGTGCGGCCATTTGGAGTGCGGGGCGGCTGCTCCCAATCGCAATGTGAATAGTCTCACACGCCAGCTTGGTTCACAGGCGGGCAACTTAAAAATAAGTGCGCTCTTGGGTGGCTTCAAAAATTGGGCGGGGAACTCATGAGCGCACTCTAAAAACCACTAATCGCACAAATTGTACGGGCTTCAATTCCATTAACTTCGATAAAATTAATATATGATAATTCGTGAAATTAGATGGTGGAATACCTGTATTAAAATTATCCCATTCTTCATCTTTGCATAATTGGACACGATGAATATTAATGGGGAAGAAATAAGGCTAAGTTGAAGCTCTTTCCCGGCCCTACCGCACTATAATCATTTTTTTTATCTGACGAAAATCCCCCGTCGTCAGTTCATAAAAATAAATCCCTGAAGCGACCACCCGGTTCTGTTCACTTTGGCCATTCCAGAAAATGAAATGCCTTCCCGCAGACTGCTTTCCTGGAGAAAACATCCTTACCGTTTGACCCAGCAGATTTACGATTCGAAGCTGCACGGCTTCTTCTCGTGGCAGCCGGTAAGAGAATACCGCAGACCGCTGCCCGATGACAGAAAACGGGTTGGGATACGCCTCCATCAGGGTCAGTTTTTCAGGAAGATGCGCTTCCTGAGATTTTTGAACACCCGTGGCAAGAAGCGACATTACATGAAAGGCATTCACTTTTCCGTACCCCCAATCGTTGTTGGGAGGCGTTCCTGTATAGGTGTCCGATGAAGCCATTTGTGTCAAAAATTGTTTAATTAGTGGAGCTGTCAACCCAGGATCCTTTTCGAGCATGAGAGCTGCAACGCCCGCCACATGAGGCGACGCCATGCTTGTGCCCTGAAGAATATAATATTGATTGCCTGGCAAAACTCTTTGTGGAAACGTCGCCATTAGATTGGCATCGGCAGACATGGCCGAGGCAATGACTTCTCCGGGAGCTGTGATGTCCGGCTTAATCCGGCCGTCCAGGGTGGGCCCCCGGCTGGAAAAATGCGAAATATCGCCAATGGCAGGCGAGTTATTTAGTTGGTAGGTATTTCCGTCCTGACTCGTCCAACGGGTTTTGGTCACAAATGATCCTACCGCAATAAGAGCAGCGGATGTGGCAGGCATTCCCACGCTGTAATGGTTATCACCTCCAACAAAGGTTAAACCGTCCATTGTCCCGGAAAAGGAATCAAACTCTCCATTATTGCCGTAAACCCAGGCATGGAGGGTTCCGGTACCGCGCGTTTTTAAAACCCAGGTGATGGCATTGGAAGTAAAATTGTAGGATCCGTTGCTGTTGGTAATTTCAAGATACACGTGGCGCAGTCCGTTAAATGGATTGTTGGTCTCCGTCGCGTCAATAGTGTAAATACCGTAGGTTGTACCATTTGCAGAGAATGTTCGATTAGCGATCCGATTACCGGGACTGACCCACGCGCTGGAGCCCATGAGATTCAAATTTGTATCCAAGCCAGCCAGAGCCACATCGATATTCCCGCCCGAGTACCAGATGTCCACATCCACATTGTGCGTATCGTTGGAATAGGCCACAAATCCCGTGGCTCTTTCCTGGCTGGCAATCGAATACGACACATGCACATTAATATTCCCTTCATTAGAAGCGGCGGCAACAATAACTCTCCCCTTCTTTCCTTCCCCCACTTTACTCGCCAACATTTGCTCCGGAGTAGAAGTGCCATCGTGAGGGCCCTGCTGTGTAGCCAGACTCAGGTTTACAACGGCCGGTTCTCCCAATACCCCGGCACGCCGAAACACATATTCAACCGCGTCAATAATGTGATTAAAATCGAAATCCGTTTTAACAACAATAATATCGGCCTCGGGAGCAATTCCCACATATTTTTTGTCTGGAAGTCCGTTTCCCGCAGCAATTCCCGTAACGTGCGTTCCATGTCCGGAGCTTGCAGGGCCATCTGTTTCCGTACAGCTTCCTGTGTTAATCTCACTGGAATTCCACTCAGTTCCATAATTGAAATATGGCGGCTTTTTCCCTGATATTGTTTGATCCCAGATATAAAGAATTCGCGTGGTGCCGTCGGGATTTTTAAAGCCGGGGTGCGACCAATCGATGCCGGAATCGACAATTCCGATGATGACATCCTTTCCCTTGTACGCGCGTGACAGAGGCGATTGCCCATCGTGCACCCAATTGGCCTGAATCACCCGGGCACTTACATCCAATGCAGGATGCGCAGGCAAATAATGTGTGATGTAGGCAATGTCATCCCATCCGGCAATATCTGCCACGCGGGATTCGGGAACATACGCCGTTACAAATTTTGCACTTTCCGTGCCAATATTCCCGCCAATCGATTGGATTTTTGTCCGCAGAGAATGGCTTACTTTTTTGGTCAGGAGAAGAGAAATTTTTAAACCGCTCTCCGATTTTTCCAGCCCCAGGGTTTTGTAATCGGAAACGGAAATATTTTTCTCTTCCAAACGATCCATGAGAACTTTTACGTAGGGAGATACCCTTGGATTATCGGATAGTGTACCGGCAATTATTGTTGTAAAACCAAAAAATAAAAAAATACCAAGGGCCGCATATTTTTTCAAACTTGGCATAATGATTCCTTCACCTTATTTTGTGGGTTTTACTTTGGGTGCAAGTTGCAAATAGCGTATGTCCGTAAGTGAGGCAATTTTTTTTAGTTTTGATTTCGGAATATCAGCAGTGAAAAATTTTCCGCTAATTGTTCCCACGTGTGCACCAGCCTTTTCCAGAACAGATCGCAGGGAATCGGTAATTTCCGAGGAACACGTCCCTATTATCGGAACAGGTGTTTCGCGCGCTGATTCGATTTGAGATGATTCCAAAAGATGCCTTAGTGCTGGATCAAACTTTTTCGACATTTGGGTTTCCCTTTTGCACGAAAGTGAAAGCAGGATGCCCATTGCTAAAACGGCTAAAATTAGCTTTTTATTCATGAGCCCATTCCAAAAAGATGTCTGTCGCCAATTGTGCGAATTGATATTATTGAAATCAGCGGAATTGACATTCGTTCAATTTGCACTGTTGTCAGCTAAGTCTTTGTTTTCTTGCAAAAGAATTAGCCGCGAATACGCGAAACAGATTATTACCCGCGAGTTAAAGTTGCTGGCAATTCAGCTTGGGTTGGCACCTATCGCTTGTAGGCAAAACACGCTACACCGTTTGCCATTCCTGAATTTTTGACTCGTATTCTACCAAAAGGGCATCCACGCGATCCCGATTTTTAGCCTCCGCAGTAATGTGAAATTGGGGCGTTTCCTGATCGGGAACAACCAGTACCCAGGCATCATCGCAAATAATTTTCACACCGTCCACCAGTTCTCTTTTCTCATGCATGGTGTACTCAATCAGCCGCCTCATCACACGCCCTTTTAGCTCCCAAGAACAGGGGACGTCTTTGCGTCCCATAATGGGTGCTGGAATACTTTTTGCGAGTTCCCCAAGGTGAATCTTATTCAGCGCCATTAATTCCAAAATCTTTGCCATTGAAAACATGGCATCCGAGGCAAAATGAAAATCTGAAAAAATAAATCCGCCGCGGGTTCCGCCCACAAATTCTGCTTTCTCCTTTAAACTTGCCTCAATCATGGAACGGTGATCCGCACGAATTTTTATCACCTCCGTCCCGTAGTCTTTGGCCATTCGATCAATTTCGGCGGGCGCATTCACGGGAATGGCAATTTTTTTAGGCTGATAGGTTTGAAGAAACAGTTTCGTAACCAGCAGTAATAGATATTCATTACTGAAGTACTTTCCGTTCTCATCTACCGCCGTTAGGCTTTCGGCATCCGCATCAATCAGGAAACCGACATCCCCCTTGAGAGACGTGACAATATTCGAAAGTTGAAGCATCCCGTAACGAAAATCTTCCCACCGCCGGTACACCCGATGGGCATCCAGATAGGCATTTACCGAGATTACCTCACAATCCATCGAGCCCAGAATCGACGGAAGAACCAGTCCCGAAGCCCCGTAGGAATAATCGATGACGATTTTGTAGCGCGCCTGCTCAATGGCATCCGTTTTGATATGTTTCAGGTAATCTTCCGTGTAAGATTCCATCACACGGACGGGGAAATCCAATTTCCCAACTTCCCGAAAAGACGCCCGAGGGAAATCTTCCTGCATAAACAGGCGCTCAACGGATTTAGTTTTGTTCACCGGCAAATCTTTTCCGTCAAAATCAAAAAAAATGATGTCCACTTTCTTTTCATCTCGTGGGGACTGCCGGACGTGAATACCTCCCTGTTCTTTTCCCAGATGTAACTGATAGCGCACAATTGGAATCGGGGCAATACGGAGATCATCCACATGGATGCCCGACGACATAAACCCGCAAATGAGCGCTCGATTGATCATTCGGGCGCCCTCCGACGAATCGCGGCTGGAAAGCACGTGTTTCCCCTTGCCCAAATATGCCCCGTACGCAGCCCCCAATTTTGCCCCAAATTCTGGAGACATTTCCAGATTAATGATTCCGGTGACACGGGAATTAGCAAAAAGTCCGCGGAGCCAGCGATCGCCCCAGATAAAACTGGACGTCAGAACGGCGCCTGCTTCAATTTCCTTATTTGGCCAGATTTTTATATTGGCTTTTAGCAAAGAACGGGCACCAATCTTGGAATGATCACTTACAAACACATTTTCTTCAAGGATGGCCTCATTCTCGACGATAGAATGATCTGCTACCACATCGGCTAAAAGCGATGCGTGAGGCCCGATGATCACATTTTCCCAGAGCACGGAATCGCGAACCTGAGCCCCGTCCCCAACAACACTGTTGTTCCCAATAACCGAGCGAGAAACAAACGCCCCATCTCTGATTTCGCAGTTGTTCCCAACAATAGTGCCTTTTTCAATAACCGCATTTTTGCCAATTTTACAATTTTTGCCAAACCAGTTTTCGCTGGTTTTTGTGCCGTCAATGGCAATCTTCACCTTTCCTTCCAAAACATCCAGTTGGGTCATTTGATATTGCTTTAAATCTCCCACATCCTGCCAATAACCTTTTGCAATGTAACCGTAAATCGGCTTTCCCTCTGCAAGCAAAAGCGGGAAAAGGTTTTTGCTGAAATCAAAGTCTGTTTTTTCCGGGATGTAATCCAGCACTTCTCGTTCCAGGATGTAAATACCCGTGTTCACCGTATCGCTGAACACCTGCCCCCAGGTCGGTTTTTCCAGAAAGCGCTCCACCTGGCCCGATTCATTTGTAATAACCACCCCAAACGGCAGAGGATTTGTAACACGCGTCAGAACCAGCGTAGCCAGACTCTTTTTTTCTTCATGAAAGCGAATGGCTTCAGAGAGGTCAAAATCCGTCAGCACATCTCCAGAAATCACCAGAAAACGATCGTCCAAAAACCAGTCGGCATTTTTCACGCTGCCCGCCGTGCCGTAATCATCGTTGGAAAGATTGTAATTCATTTCCACACCGAAAGCAGACCCGTCTTTGAAATAATCGCGGATTTTTTCGGGCTGGTAAAAAAGCAGAGAAATAATATGCGTAAGACCATGTTTTTTGAGCAATTCAACGATGTGCTGCATCATCGGTTTGTTAGCAACCGGAACCATGGGCTTTGGAAGATTGTTGGTTAAGGGTTTCAACCGCGTGCCAAAGCCGCCCGCCATGATAACTGCCTTCATGCGACCTCCCGATGATTTTTTTGATTTTTGCGGTTTTATATTCGTAATGTCGCCGCAATGCGTTTTGGATGAAGCAACAAATCCAGAGCATCCTCAATGCAAAACGTAACAATGTCCGCATTTAAGAGAGCTAGAGGATGCGCTCCTTCGGTCCCCAAAACAGCGATTCCCAGTGCGGCTTCCTTCAACATTAAATGGTCATTAAAACCGTTTCCAATGGCTGCTGTTTGGTTTCTGCCTGATTCCCGAATAAAAGCCAGTTTGTCCAGGTAGCCTTCCTGTCCCACCTTCACAAACTCCAGTGGCAAATCCGACGCCTCACGCTTGGCTGTTCCAAATGTGTCGGCGGTCAGCAGGTAGATTTTAAATATGGGAGCAAGAGCCATCAGCCGATCGCGAACGGATTGAGGAATATTGCCATCCAGTGAGAGGGTTCCATTCATGTCCAGAACCAGATTTGTTAACTCAAGTGTTGGCTTTCCGGGGATTTCAATTGTCATTTATCACCTCTCAGGAAATGCGTTTCTGTTTTTAAATTAATAAAATTCGGGAAAAATGCAAGTAATTTTTGGCGTGGTCTAAGGGATGCAAGGACAAAAATTGTGAGCAGTAATTTTCAAATCCGAAACCAAAGAAATAACTCACCTCTAAGGCGCGAAGACGCAAAGGGAAAACTTTTACGCAATCAATCGCCCATTCGCGGTAATAATAAATTTTGTATTCATCCAAATACTGCCTGTTTTCGCCAGTTACCATTCGGCTTTTCTCTG
>CAZMRE010000126.1:0-6705 GCA_964568545.1 uncultured Deferribacteres bacterium
GCTTTTTGAAAATCAAAATAAATTCATAATCAATTTCAACAATTCCATTTCTTGGATACGGATAAGACCCCATAATTGTTGCACCGCCGGTGGTATTCATGGTTATTTTCTTTTGCCAGATGATTGCTCCCATGTAATCAAAGCCAATGGTTTCACAAAATTTAATAATTTCCATTCGGATCGGCATAGTTTTGTAATGGTCATAATAAGCCGCTCTGACAAATTGATCGCCAATATTGATAACCATCCGGCAGCCAGGATGCAAAACTCTGTAACTCTCTTTCCATACCAAATTTATTAAATAAATATAAAGAAAAGTTTTAATTTATGCAAGTTAGAAAGCATCCGTTTAAAAATGCCATAGGGCTTGCAAATTTATCTGATTAATCAAATAGGGCTTTTCGTCCCTGTTTTTTACACGAAGCGTGGAAATGGAAACGATCCCCTGCTGATGTTTTGAATCCAGCAGATAGATTTTAAGCACAGGCCCGTAGCTTCTAAATAATTTAGATTTATCCGATTTTCGAATCACATTTCGGATAATCTTGTATGACCACTCCTTCCTAAAATAGCCCTGAAAACCGCCAAAGACCCGAAATGTTTGAAGCACGGGGAAATCCACCATAAGCGAATAATAGTGATTTTGCCGGCTCAGCAGGGGCTGTTCCGCAAAATTGTCCCAGAACAAGCGCCCATTTTCCTCCAACTCCAGGCGATAAAAGCCTGAAAGATTGGTCTGCCCAAATAATTTCCAGAAAATAGAATCGGTAATGGCAACTTCCCTGAACACATAGCTTTTAACCTGCTGCATCTGGTACTCAAAATCGTAGTCCGTGTAATTAGCAAGAACCTCGGCCCGTTGTTTGAATCTAAATTTTGGAAACCTCGAAAACTCTAAATTGGAATATAGACTGAAAATGCGATTCCAATTATTATTCGCACTTTTTTGAGAAAAGAGATAAACCAGATGTCGTAGTCGCACATTTCCGCCAATCTTCATGCGGAAACCTGATGAAAAAAGATGAGCCCATTCGATTAAATGAATGGTTCGCAGTTCATCCCTATCATCAAAATTGGAGGTGTCCGGGGTGTCATACTGCAATCGGCTGATAGAATTTTGAATGGTCAGACTATCGCGAACACCCAGATAAAAAGACAGATAGTTGCGAATTTCCAGCAGGCGGTTTATGTTGTCGGGCGTGCCAGGAATTCCACTGAACGGATTGGCTTGAAGCGATCGGGAAAAGGTGTAGGTTTCCGACTCGTATGTGTAAGTCATCCCCAATGAGGAAGAAAGAAGATGGTTCTGAAATTGAAGCTCTGTTTGGCTGGTGCTGCCGAGATTTTCACGATTTCGGTTTCCCCCGGCAGTCGCCATCAATCGCTGGTCAATATGCGTGTCTCGTGAATAAAATGTAGAAATCTGCCTCATTTTCAAATGTCTTGAAATGGGATACAGTAAAAAATTGGACAGCCTTCGGTTTTTGCCCAGCCTTGATTCCAGATCGCCCTTCGTCGAAATGTAGTAATCCCGCCGCGTATTATAAAATTGAAAAGAGAGAGAATCCAGCGTTCCCGGATAAAACTCCTTGGCAATTTTGTAGCCGATTCCAAAATCGTAGTCTCGCCGTTTCCCCATATCGCTTCCCTGCCACTTCAATCGAATCCGATTTACATATCCCTGCCAGGAAGACGGGCTAAGTGCAGCATTCGTGAAATAATACAGTCCCCGATCCTGCTGGCCCTGCCGCCGATCCCATTTTTCACCCAGAGCGCCTTTCAATTGGATTTTCTCAAGTAGCGACGACTGCAAACCCCAGGAAAAAAGGTGCGTCCTGGCGCTATTCTCATAGCCAGTTTGTTTGTCGATATATGTTGAAGAGCTTGCCTGAAAAATCTGGCGAATTGCATTCCAGAAGGGGGCTTGATATTCGAGAGACAGTTGGGTGTTGTCCCGCCACTTATTTTTGGAAAAAGATGTGCGAAGCAAATTACTCACGTAATGATTTTGAATAACCAACGATCGGCGATTGGAGAATGTTTTTTGATAGTTGAGATTTCCCCTCCATGTGTAGGAGGTGTAATTTTGTTGAAAATTCAGGTTTATGGTTGGAGGAGAAATTTGAGAAAGCAGCGGCGATGTCATAAATCCAAAAAATAGAAAAATCGCTAATTTTTGCAATACATTGAATTTTCTGTCCATATTTGGTTAAGAACTGCTTTTTTCTTTCTGATTTTTATTCTTCCGCAAAAACGAAAAAAATGTGTTGGTCTTTTCGGATGTTTTAACATCCTGAGAATTCTGCAACTCCTCCGGGTTAATGGCTCCCCCTGAGACAATTAATTTGATTGCTTCTTCAATGGACATGTTCAATTCAATGGTATCTTCTTTAGGAACAAAAAGCAGAAAACCAGAAGTCGGGTTGGGCGTAGTAGGAAGGAAAACACTAATCAGATCTTTTGGCGAACGATTTTGCACCTCGCCTCGTGTGTCTTGTGTCATAAAGCCGATGGAATAAATGCCTTTTCTTGGATACTCAATGAGCACGGCTTTTCGAAAAACCTCTCCTTTGTCTGAAAATAGGGCCTCCACAATTTGCTTGAGTGTCGTGTAAATGCTATTGAAGAAAGGAATTTTTCCTACAATCCAATTGCCGAGATCAAGCAATTTTCGTCCAACGTAGAGCCTTGTCAGGATTCCAACCAGAATAATTAACAGAATCATCACAAGGATGCCGAGCCCCGGAATGCGATGATAATAATTTGAGATGCCTAAAATCCGAACGAAAATAAACTGGAGAATTCCAGCCATCCAGTTATCAAAAATAATAAATATTTTCCAAAAGATGTAAATGGTTAAAACAATAGGAGTAAGAACAACAATTCCGGTTAAAAAATAGCGTTGGATTTTTTTGGAGAGTCTCTGGGTCATGGCTTCACAAGCTTTTTCTAAATTTAATGTGTACTATTTCCGTTTCAATAGAGAAGAATCTTTGGATTTTGGAACCATTAGATAGATTGTTTCACCCTTTTTTGCCAGTTTATATTTTTCGCGAGCAATCTTTTCCTGGTAAGCCGTATCCTGCGTTAGTTTTGAAATTTGTCTGTGCAGGTCAACTTGTTCTTTTTTTAAGGATTGTATTTTTTCTCGTGTTTCCTTTTCCTGTCTGGCCAGTCGGATTTGCGTAATAACGCCGTAATCACTAATAATGAAATAATAAATAGCGGCAACTCCCACGGCAATCCACAGAATGGCCTTAAGAAATTGCGTGGTTGTTTTTGTTTTTTTGATTCGGCGCTTTTGCAAGGATATTATTCCTATTTGAATAGATAATGGTCGTACGATTAAAGGTCATTCAAATTATAATCCAAGAATTTTACGAATTGGGTATTTCAAATTCGATGATGTGTTTTGCTAAATATGTACCATTTCCTATGAGAATAATTAACCTGTCGTCGCTACGGGACTTGTTATTTTTTACTGCCAATATTTACTACAAACATTTCGTCGCTAACGCGACTGATCTCTGTGAATACAACCAATCGTTTTTTAAGTCCCGTTAGGGACGATATGTTTGTAGATCAAGCGGAATAAAAAAACTCAACCAGTCCCGTAGGGACGGCATATTTGACACCCCATTCTTATTTAAAACTGCGTGTGGACTGATTCAAACAAACCAATCCACACGCCAATAATTTAATGCTGCTGCTTGATAACTCCGATGCCGGGGAATTTAGCCACTTCACCCAATTCTTCTTCAATTCTGAGCAATTGGTTGTATTTTGCAATTCGTTCACTTCTGCAGAGGGAACCAGATTTCAGCATCCCTACGTTGGTTGCCACCGCCAGATCGGCAATTGTGGTGTCTTCCGTTTCTCCGGAACGGTGCGAAATGACGGCCGTCCAGCCGTTATTTTTCGTCATCTCGATCGCCTCCAGGGTTTCCGTCAGCGTACCAATCTGGTTCAATTTGATCAGAACTGAATTGGTAACGTCCAGATCGATTCCCTTTTGGATCCGCTCCGTGTTGGTGACAAAAACATCATCTCCGACCAATTGAATCTGATTGCCCATTTTTTTCGTCATAATTTTCCAGCCTTCCCAATCGTCCTCGGCCATTCCATCTTCAATTGAGACAATTGCCGGATATTTTTTAACCAGAGCCTGATAATAATCAACCATTTCTGCCGGTGTCAATTCTTTATTCTCCGATTTTAAAATATACTTGTTCTTTTGTTTATCGAAAAATTCACTGGAAGCGGGATCTAAAGCAATGTAAACATCTTTCCCGGGTTCGTAACCGGCTTTTTCAATAGCTTCCAGAATGAACTGCACGGCCTCTTCATTGGATTTTAGATTTGGGGCAAAGCCGCCTTCATCGCCCACGGACGTGTTGTGGCCTTTTTCTTTGAGAACTGATTTAAGTGTGTGAAAAACCTCCGAGGCATAACGGTAAGCCTCGGCAAAGGAAGGCGCTCCAGCCGGAAAAATCATATATTCTTGAAAATCCACATTGTTATCCGCATGAACGCCCCCATTCAAAACATTCATCATTGGAACGGGAATGGTTCGGCCGCTGACACCGCCAATGTACTGGTACAGTGGAAGCTCAAAGGCTTCAGCGGCAGCCTTGCAAACCGCCAGGGAAACACCCAGAATAGCGTTGGCTCCCAAACGTGCCTTGTTGGGAGTGCCGTCCAATTCGATCAATAATTTGTCAATAAGGGCCTGTTCGGCCGCGTCGTAACCAATAATTTCATCCGCAATAATTTCGTTAACGCTTTTTACGGCATTCAATACGCCTTTCCCTTGAAATCGCTGCGGATCATTATCCCGCAACTCAATAGCTTCGTGTTCCCCTGTGGAAGCACCCGAAGGAATAGCTGCTCGCCCAAGAACACCGCTTTCCAATAAAACATCTACTTCAATCGTGGGGTTGCCCCGCGAGTCTAAAATTTCTCTGGCTGCCACATCAGAAATTGTTGTCATCCTAACCTCCTGTTAAGATTTTGTGTGAGTACTTTTGTGAATAGTATGTTTATCTTCAAATTTTTCAAATCAATAAAAGATATAAAAAAAAAGCTCAATTTCAAATAAGAAATTCAGCTTTTAAATAAAAAATTGAACCACTGGCAATTCTATTTTAGCAAAACAGCAGAACAAAAGCGGCTGTAAACAAAAATCCGCTGAGAGCGCAAAACGAATTAACCACATCATTGTTGATCCATTTTTTCCCGCTTTCAAAAATAGTTTGGGTGTTGTTACAGTGAAAGCGCCTTTCTGTGACCTTATGACAGACTGTGCATCGGAATTGGGCTTGAAGAGTCGCTCCAAAAAGACTGTCCACAAGACTGGCTACGAAGCCGGCTGTTGTTATGATGAGAATGGCGCGAAGGGCTGATGAGAAAATATGGGGGGCATCTGCAATTCCAATGGTCGCGATGAGAAGGGCCCCCAGCAGCGCTCCAAATAGTCCAATGGGAGAAATTCCTCCAGAAGTTCCGGGAATAACTCTTTTAAACGTGGTAATCAATCGAGGTGCTCTTCTGGAAAGAACGCCAATTTCCGTAGCCCATGTGTCCGCCGTTACTGCTGCTAACGACCCCAAATAAATCGCGTACCAGATGGGTTTTGGCCAGATGTACCAGAAGATCATCGAAACGCCGGCCATACCACCGTTGGCCAATACCTGTGCCCAATCTCTTCGAGAGGATTTTTCAAAAAGCAGATTAGATTCCGCTTTTCGCGATTTCCACATTTTTGAAAGAATGCTGGAAGTGATGAAAAATGTCAGAATTGGAATGGCCCAAATCCAGCCCCCAACGCCGAAAATGAGCGTCCCCAGAAGAAAGAGCGCTACGGCGCCGCTGGCATCCAAAAACTGCACATGGAAAGATAAAAATCCAATCAAGGCTGCCAGCGCCAGGCCGATTGAAAATTGTGTGATGAGCTCGGGATGCGCCAGAGCTAGATGCAAAACAAAAGCGCCGGCTAACGGAGCGGTGATGTTATCCGAACCCGCCCAGGAAAGGGTTTCAGTTATGCTGGAAACAAGAGCTGTCAAAAAGCCTACCCACAAAAGGGTTGCCAGGGACATGGATTGTTGCTGCAAAAAGCCAATTCCGCCGACAACAATAAGAAATGTTGTGATAGTAAATGTGAGTGAACCCTCAATGGATTTTTTGTCACGGGTGATCTGAAACATGTGTGCATTTTTAATATTTTGCCCCACAATGGCTGCAAAGGCATCGGACAATGCCAGAATAAGGGTTCCTATTTGGAGAATCTGCGGGTAGTGATTCCAAAAAAGGATGGCCAGCAGAATAATCGAAATGGGATAAAACACCGTTCCGTAGGTTGTGCGTTCTGTTTCATGCATTCCCTTAAAAGCCTCGGCTTTGAGCGAAATGGCATTAATGATTGTGAAAATACCGGCAAGGACAATTAGAGGAATGTTAGTTCTAAAAATGTAAGGAGTAAAAAAAACAACAATTCCCGTAGCAATGTGAACAAATTTGCGCGTTACCTCCGGCGACCATTCCAGAGCAGAACGTGTTTTTTCTGCAATTCCAACAAAAAGGAAAAGGACAAAAAACAAACCGGCCAGATAAAGCCATTCAGTTGTTGTGGGCATTCAAAATTCTCCCTCAAAATAAGCTTTTTGTATTTTTATTTTTTCAGAATTAAATGTAATAAATTTTTAT
>CAZMRE010000127.1:0-6665 GCA_964568545.1 uncultured Deferribacteres bacterium
CCACGGCAATGTAAAGATTAGGAGACACGGTTTTTCCGGTTTGCCCCACCTGATCCGAATGCGGACGCCAACCGGCATCAACGGCGGCACGGGAAGCACCAACGGCGGCACCCAACAGATCGGCCAATTCTTCCAACATTTTGAAATTCTCCGGCCCCTTCATTCCGCGACCGCCCGAAACAATAATATCGGCTTCCGTTAATTCGATCTTTCCGCCGCCCGTTTCCTGAAATTCTTTTACCTTTGTTTTAATTTCCGAGGCATCCACCGAAACGGAAACCTTCTCAACCGGAGCTGCTTTCCCTTCTTCCTTGACTTCAGCGGTAAAAGCCTTCGGACGAAGCGTTGCCATCTGGGGATTCGCTTTAAAAGCCAACTGAATAAATGCCTTCCCGGCGTACACGGGACGTTTGGCGATTAATTTTCCACCATCCACCTGCAAGCCGGTACACTCGGACGCAAGTCCCACACCCAATTTGGAAGCTACTCTCGGAGCCAGGTCTTTACCCTGTGAGGTAGCTCCAAAGAGAACCACGTCCGGATTCAAATTGCCAATGGTTTCTAAAATAACCTTAACAAAGCCTTCCGGTGCATAAATATCAAATAAGTCATTTTCGGAAACAAGAACTTTATCTACACCGTAAGCGCCTAATTCGGCGGCCATTGCCGAAACATCCTTTCCAAAAACTAATGCCGTTACTTCACCGCCTAAGTCGTCTGCAACTTTTCTGCCGGCAGTAGCAACTTCATAGGCCGCCTTTCGAAATTGACCTTTGCGTTGTTCCGCAACAATCAGCACATTACCAGCCATTTAAAACCTCCTTTTATTAAAAATTCTTTATAATCGAATTTAGATAACCTTTGCTTCTTCGTGGAGAAGACGAACCAATTCGGGAACAGCATCCACATCCTTCCCAACAATGCGGCCGCCCTTACGTTCTGGGGGATATTCCATCTTCAGAATTTCCACTTTTGCTTCGTCAAACTGGGGTTCCTTTTCTTCGACGGGTTTTCTCTTAGCCATCATGATGCCCTTCAGCGAGGCGTATCGGGGTTCATTAAGTCCCTTCTGTGCCGTAATCATAGCCGGCAAGGACCCTTCTACCACTTCGATACCTCCTTCCACTTCACGATTGGCGGTAAATGTGCCATTTTCTATGGTCAATTTGGTAACAATGGTTGCACAGGGAATATCTAACAGCGCAGCGATTCTCGGCCCAACCTGGGCGGAATCGTCGTCCACAGCCTGTTTCCCTGTTAAAATCACATCATATTCCATGGTCTTTAATTCATTGGCCAGAGCGGTGGCCACGGAATGTGAATCTAAATACGTATCGTCTGTTTTCAAATGGATCGCTCTGTCAGCTCCCATCGCCAATGCGGTACGTATGGCATTTATGGCCCGATCGGGACCAAGCGTCAAAATGGTTACTTCGCCTTCGCCTGCTGCTTCTTTAATGCGCAGCGCTTCTTCAATGGCGTATTCATCATATGGATTCACCACGTAATTGACGTCAGTCGGATCGATTGTCTTGCCATCGGGACCAATCCGCACTTTCGTCTCAGTGTCAGGAACTTGCTTCATGCACACTACTATTTTCACGGTCAAATCCTCCTTATTCTTAGGGGTTCAGCTTGTGTAAAACGGAATCTTAACAATTTAATTTACTAAACTTTTGGGCATATTACAAACAGAAATTTGGCAATTATTCGCTCAGTGTGAATTTTTCTTTGTAAGATTGAAAAGAAATTGCATTTTCCAAAAAATTTCTTATTTTGTATGAGAGAAAGAGGAAAATCCCAAAAAGAACTTTGAGGAATCAAAAACTTGAACAAACACAAACATTTGGTTGTTATTGGCGATCGCGTGCTCATCCAACCAGACAGCGAAGAAGAGCGAACCGAAGTAGGTTTGTACCTGCCCAAATGGGCTGTTGAACGAGAAACCGTTCAAGGAGGACGGATTATTGCCACGGGGCCGGGAACGCCTCTGCCCCAACCCGGAGACATTGAAAACGAACCCTGGAAATCCTATGAAAGCACTGTTCAATATTTGCCGATGCAGGTGCAAATCGGGGATTACGCCATTTTTCTGAGAAAGTCTGCCATTGAGATTAAATTTGAAGGGAAAAACTACCTTGTTGTCCCGCAGGCAGCTATTTTGCTTGTAGTACACGAAGAAAATTTTGAGGACGAGGTGTAGCGAATACGGTGTCGTAAAATCCTTCATGTCAATTCGTGCAAATTCGTGGGCCCCTTTTTTATATTTTTCAAAAATCGGCATTTTATGGTTCCGGCGTAAACTTTTTCTTTTTGCTTCCTTCATAAATACTATATTTTTGAAATTTGCACAGAAGTCCTCCGTTGTAAAGCGTGTGTTTTTGAGATGCTCTCAAACCGATTCGCTTCAGTGCCTCACGATTCGCACTCAAAATCCAGGCATTGTAACCGCTGAAAAAGTTTTTCAAGTGATCGCCGATCATTTGGTAGAACTCGCCAATAGCCTCTTTTTTCATTCGCTCCCCGTAGGGCGGATTGGTAATCAGCGTTCCTTCACCTTGGGGTGGCACAAAGAATTCAAAGGATACCTGAACCCACGTTATTTCTTCTTCCAAACCGGCCCGCTTTATATTTTCTTCGGCAATCCGCAGTGCGCGATCTGATTTGTCTGACCCCACAATTTGGAAATCGAATGACCGCCGGTTCTGAGGGATTTCTTTTAGAATTTTTTGCCAGAGCTCTGAATCGAAATCTTTCCATTTTGTAAAACCAAACACCTTGCGTTGGCCATTTGGCGGCAAATTCAATGCATACAGGGCGGCTTCAATGACAAGTGTTCCGGAACCGCACATGGGATCCACGAAATTTGACTGCCTGTTCCATCCGGAGAGAAGCACCATTCCCGCTGCCAGCACTTCATTCAAAGGGGCCTGAGTGGATTCCAACCGATACCCCCGTTTATGAAGAGAATCGCCCGAGCTGTCCAGTGAAACGGTGCACCAATCGTTGAACAGGTACACGTTCAGCCGAAGCGTCGGATCGGACACATTCACTGAAGGACGACGCCCGAATTTTTCCCTGAATTGGTCAGCAATGGCATCCTTCACTTTCAATGCCAGATATTTTGAATGCCGGATTCGGTTCGATTTTAGCACGCCATTCACCGCCAGGGTATCATCAACCCCCAAATAGGAACTCCAGTCAATTTCCCGAACTTTCCGGTAAAGATCCGACTCATTTTCAATGGAAAATTCAGCGATCGGCTTCAGAATTCTCAGGGCGGTTCGCAGATAGAGATTCGCTCGGTAGAGAAGTTCCTGATTTCCCCGAAATGAAACAGCCCTTTTCTGAACCTGAATTTCCTGCGCCCCCAATTGATTCAATTCTTCTGCCAGCACCTCCTCCAGGCCGGAGTAGGTTTTCGCAACCATTTTAAAATTGGGCTGCCGATTATCATTCAGCGTCACGGATTTGTCCTTTTTTGAACTCTCCCATTGCGATTCGCACCGAGCCATTATTTCAAATACATGAGCTTCTTGATAAACACCTGTTTTGAAGATGCCCCGCGAATCGTGAGTCTGGAAATGTAGATTCCACTCGGCACCGGATTCCCAAAATGATCCCATCCTTTCCAAACCGCTTGATAGTTTCCGGAACCCACATTTTTCTGAAAAAGTGTCGCCACTTCCCGGCCCAGTAAATCGTAAATCTTTAAAACAACCTGTACACTGCCGTGGGTTCCGGCACCTTCGCTTGTACCCACCGCAAACGAAAACTGCGTGAAACCGTTAAACGGATTGGGATAATTTTGAAATAGTTGAGAGATTTTGGGCAGATTTGGATTTTCGGCGGTCGCTTGCACACCGCTGGGCCAATCCCTGAAATTTGTAAAAATACGTGCCGATGAACCGGGCAGGACAAACCCTCTCAGTGTATCCGCAATTCCCTCATCAGAATCCGTTAGAAATTCGTACCAGTGATCGGAACCATCCAAAGGGATGTTGAGAGTTTGACTTGCTCTGGAAAAATTAGCCGCCACCACAATTCTGTCATCATTTAGTTTTCGCTCGTAAACAATGCTCTTCTGCGAAACAAATTTCTTGAGAATTTGAATGGCGCCCGCTTGAAGAGCTTCGTGGTCGTCGCGGAAATGGATGACCCGTTTGTAAAATTCGTACAGGTCTTTTGTTTTGGGTTGATCCAAATACTCCCACTTCAATTTGTTCCAGTCCAGTGTTTTTTTCGTGTCCATTCCGAATTCTTCGCCCATGTACATCATGGGATTACCCGCCGCTGTAAACAGAACGACTGCCCCCAATTTCGATTTTTGCAAAGCCAAATCATAATCGATGGACGAATTGGTTTGCACTTCCCAGATGATCCTCTGCTCGTCGTGGCTTTCCAGATAATTGATCACCTGAGAGGATGCCGTAAATCCGTCCAGAGCGTAGTCGACCGCCCGGGCGGTAACGGCCAAATTGGCGTAGCTACTCCCTTCAAACGATCCTTCTCGAAGATTGGCCTTCATCTGGTCATGAAAGGTGTCGTGCCATTCTGCATCCATTTGGGTTTGCGTAGCAACGGCCGGATCCTGCGGAAGGTGTTCGGCAATCAGGTAGGCATTGGGCTTATTAATGTGAGCCACCGTGGCCATTCGATTCAACAGATTCAAATTGCCGGTCTCTGAGCTCTGATCGTATCCGCGGGTGTAATCGAATCGAAACCCATCTACGTGGTACTCATCCATCCAGAATTTATTGACACGATCCACAAATTGCTGCGTGGCGGGCTTGTAATGATCAAAATCCGGGAAACCCCACATATTCGAGACCGAATGGTAATATGGGCTGTGGGCGTAGTCATTTTTGTACAGCACGTTCAAGGGACAGGTGGCATCGCTGTGGTTGTAAACCATGTCCATCAAAACAGCAATTCCCCGCTTGTGGGCTTCATTGACCAGGCGCTTGAAATCTTCCGGTGTGCCGTAAGATGACTCCGGCGCCATGTAAAATGTGGGATTGTAACCCCAACTGTGCCCCCCGGGGAATTCGTAGTTTGGCATTAGTTCAATGGCCGTAATTCCTAAATCCTTAATGTAATCCAGTTTATCGATTAAACCCTGCAGTGTGCCCGAGGGACTAAAATCCCCAATATGAACCTCGTAAATAACAAAGTCGGTTTTTGCCCGGGGTGCATAAGCCGCGTCGCTCCAATTGAATTGCGGCCGCGGCACCTGAAGCACCGTTTTGGCATTTTCCGGATGCCAGTCTTCTTTTCCATTGACCGTCCAGTCCACATCCCAGGAAAAGGGATCGGCAATCACGATTGTCCCATCGACCACATATTGATATTTGTAAGTGCCTGGCGAAAGCGAGAGTGTTTTCCACCAGAGGCCATCATTTTGAAGATTCATAACCGTTTCAGAGCCGTTCCAGTTGTTGAAATCTCCCTGAATCATAACAAAATTTTTATACGGCGCAAAAAGAGCCAGTGTAACCGTGCCATCCGCATTGTAGTTGATTCCTGGCTGTGTTCCCTGAGGAGCACTGGCATGCACGATTTGGGGCAATTTCCAAACATGAAGCACTGAGAATCCCACACGTCCCGAAGAATTGATTCCGCGGGCGTAGAGCGTCAGTTTTCCGTATCCCACACCCGATGTATTCCAGAAATAAGAAAAGGGAGCGGCCGTTTTCGCAATGAGATGTCCGTCATACCAGAATTCCACAGTGTCGGCATTTGTGGCCTGAACGGCCAAATCCACATTATCCGTAAGAACCGCATTTTCCTGAAGCGACGTCCATTGAATGGACGGATCGCCCGGTTGAGGTTCAAATGAGAAGTGGATGTGATAATCATTTCCGTCATTATTATCCCAGGTGTCATCCGCCCAGTGAATCACAAAATCGACGGATTGCACCAGTTGTTTCCCCAGATTAAATGGTCCCAATCGGATGGAGCTTACCTGATTTACATCGGGGCCCTGAAGAGGAGTTTCGACAGAGGTGCCATCCGACCACGGGAATGTTCCCGAAGGCCAGTACACCGAAATCGGCTGTGTCCATTCGTGATCGGCTGCATTGACGCCCCAGTGGAGATTCCCTGACTTTACAGCCTTTCCGATATGAATCGTCACGGTGTCATTGGGGCCGGGAGCCGAAGGAGTCCAGACCACATCCCCTGACATGAGTACTATTTTGTAATCCTGACTGTTGTTATTGTCCCAGGAATTATCATTAAAATGGATAACAAAATTTATTTCTTTCACCACTTGAGCCGAATTGGCAAATGGGCCAATAGTGATGGTACATTTTCCGTTTACCGGGCCGGCCATTGGCGATTCGACAGCCGCTCCATCGCTCCATGGGGTGCTGTTGGGCGGCCAATAAGCGGAAATTGGCTGTTTCCAGCCATTGACACCCCAATGTAAGTTCGCTCCAACCGTACAATTGGTTACCGTAATTTTAATGGAATCGAATTTGGCCGGTGTTACCGGAGACCATGTGACATCAGCCAAAGCAACGGCAGCTTGCAGAAAAAGCAATAAACCAATTGTAAACATTTGTTTTATTTTCATAAATTTGTCCCTTTTTCTTTTTAGTCTGTATTCCTCATAAACTGATGCCACAAAAACGCCAAGGCACTAAGAATAGTATATTTAAATT
>CAZMRE010000128.1:0-6586 GCA_964568545.1 uncultured Deferribacteres bacterium
ACAGGTTCTTCCTTCCAGCCTGGCAGGTTAGGAGGGTAGGACACAATGCCTTTTTTGAAGAAAACCGTTCCGGGAACGCCAATTCCAATCCCGCAAATGGATGCTTCTTTGGCTTTTTGTAGCAGGGCTTCAATCCCTTTTTCAATTTCGGTCAGAATAAAATTGGGTCCCCTTTCGGCGTGGGTGTCCTTTCTAAGTTCGAATAGGATGTCTCCGTTTTCAGAAACCAGTGCCATTTTCAGATTTGTTCCGCCTAGATCAACGCCAATAGCCACGCGCATGCTCATGTCTAGAAAACCTCCTTTAAGATTTCTCTTTCCGTTCCGCTCGTTTTTTCCAGAGCGCTGTCAATCGCTCGCGAATTTTTGCTTCAAAACCAATGGTTGTGGGTTCGTAATAAATGACATTTTTTTTGCCGTTGGGTAAATAATCTTGTTCAATAAAATGCCCCGGGAAATCGTGAGGGTACTTGTACCCCTTTGCGTAATCCATTTTTTTCATCAGGGCTGTTGGGGCATTCCGGATGTGCAACGGAACAGGCTCAATAGGCGATTGTTTGACGTCCTGAAGAGCCTTTTCGATGGCCAGATACGCGGCGTTGCTTTTTGGCGCCGAAGCGAGATAGGTGGCAACCTGGGACAAAATAATACGCCCTTCTGGCATCCCAATGACGTTGATGGCCTGAAACCCGGCCGTTGCCAGAACAAGCGCTTGAGGGTCGGCGTTTCCCACATCTTCCGAGGCCAGAATCACCATTCTGCGGGCAATAAATTTGGGGTCTTCTCCGGCATCAATCATACGTGCCATCCAATAAAGCGCCGCATCCGGATCTGACCCGCGAAGGCTCTTAATGAAGGCAGAAATCACATCGTAATGGTAATCGGCCTTTTTGTCGTAAAAAAGTGCTCGACTTTGAAAGGCCTGTTCCACATGCTCGCGGGTAATGATCACCGTTTTTTTTGCGGATGATTTTTTGGCCATTTTGAAGGCAATTTCAAGGGCGCTCAAAGCAATGCGGGCGTCGCCTGAGGAAAATTGAACCAAAATCGATCGGGCATTATCTTTAAATTGAATTTCGTTTTCGCGCAAGATGAAATCGTTTTGAATGGCGCGGTCAAGAATGGTTTCAATGTGTTCGGGCGAGAGTGGTTCCAGTTTGAACACACGGCAGCGCGAAAGCAGCGGGGAATTGATTTCAAAGGACGGATTTTCCGTGGTGGCTCCAATCAAATAAATCGTGCCGTCTTCCACGTGGTGCAAAAGGGCATCCTGCTGTGTCTTGTTGAACCGGTGGATTTCGTCAATAAACAGAATGGTTCGCCGGCCATTGAGACGGAGATTCTTTTGCGCTCGATCAATTGCTTTTCGCACATCGGCCACACCCGCAGTTACGGCACTCAGTGCAATAAAGTCCGATTTTGTTTGATGTGCAATCAGGCGCGCCAGCGTCGTCTTCCCAACACCGGGTGGTCCCCAGAAAATCATGGACATTAGGTCATCCCGGGCGATGGCCTCCCGCAAAAGCTTTCCGGGCGCAAGGATGTGCTCCTGGCCTACAAACTCATCCAGGTTTTTTGGCCGCATTCGATCAGGTAATGGGCGAAATTTATCGGCTCTTTTTTGTGTCGGTGCTTCTTTTGAAAAGAGATCCATTAAATCCCAATGTCCTCAATAATGTTACAAGCAAAATTTTTGTTCGTTTTTGCAAAATGATTAGCCGCGCATGCGCGAATTACACTTTTTACTCGAATAAAATTCTGGAATCTGTGGCGTTAATATTTTTTCAATTGAATCATGCCACGCTAGATAATGTCTTAAAACTCTAAAATTTAAGCTAATTTGCAGTGAAAATCAAGTTATAAAAGCATTTAGTCCTGAGGTGGATGACCGATTGATAGATGGACCGCATTGATGCATGTGACTTAAACGACTGGGAAGGGTTGCCATTTTTTTCAGACAGTGGCAAGAAAAAAAGCTCCTGCAGAGTATGGTTGTTTCAAGGAATTGCGTAACCGCAGGCTTTATTCCGGCGGATTTATACAGACGTACCGATGAAGGGTGCGGCTACGAATAAGTGCATCAGTTGGCAGAGACTTTAAACCGGGTTGTCTATTTGAAGCGAAAAATCAGACACTCAGGTTTGCTTTTCATCCGGAGCAGCAAAATTCATAATAAATGAACGAATCAAATTCTCCGAGGAATAATCACCAGAGGAAATGCGGGTTAAAAACGGGGTTTTGGGAAAGAGAATTTTTCGAATTTCTTTAATGGATTTTCCTTCATCGTAAAGATTCAGAATTTGATTTTTGAGATGTCCAAAGTAGCGCAATTTTTTATCCAATTCTTCCTCAGGATTAAGAAGAGGGTTGCCGCTTCCCGGGAAAATAACCCGGGGATTTAAGCTCTTGATTAGGTTAAGAGAAGCAATAATGTTTTTGATGTTGCTGTCGTGGCGAATGACCGTTTCCTTGCCGCGGATGAAGCTGTCACCGGTAAAAGCCCATCCATTTTTGGCATCAAAAAGTGTAATGTCGGCGCAGGAATGCCCCGGCGTGTAAATGACTTGAAATGAGAGATGTTGAGTAGTCACGGCAGAGCCAATGGGCTGTGGATGGCTGGGTTTGGGAATTCCCCAGGTCAGCCGCCGATATAGTTGTTCGTGGAGAAGAAGCGGATTTTCAATGTAAGGGATGGCCAAAGAAAAGGCGAAAATGGGAAGCTGAAATTTCTTTTGAAGCGCGGCATTATTACCGATGTGATCCTCATGGTGGTGCGTATTAACGACGAGACGCACGCGGGAAAGGGGCAGTGTGTTGAAGAATTCTTTTTCAAGGATGGCAGGGCCTGTGTCGATGAGAAGGCCATCGACAAGGAAAGCGGCGGTAAAATAAATGGGGTGGCCAAAAATCGCGTGGGCCATCTTTGCAATTGTTACACCTTCAAATGTTTTAATCTGTATCATTGAATGGGCACGGTCATTCGAATGTCTTCATTTTTAAGAGATTTCAGCGCCAGCAACACATCGCGAAAGTTTCTGTACGCAATGTAATCATAATTATTTTCACGGCAATAATCAATCAATTCATCTTTTGCAAAAATAATATCGGCCTCTTTTACGGCGCAGCGGTCAGAGAGACCGTCGCCAATATAAACAAGTGCGCTCTTTCCATCTCTTGCCTTACGCAAATGGTAGCCCTTACAATTGGCACAAACGCCGCATGTGTGTTCCCAATAAGGGAATTGCGGTCGAATATGGGTGGAATCGATGAAAACCATTTTGTTGGATCGGACGGGAACCCAATCTAGAGATTCGCGTTTTAGAATTTCCAGGATGTAGGCATCCATTCCATCGCTTAGAATTTCAATGGGGTAGTTTTGGGTGCGGCAATAGTTCGCGAACTCGCGGAATGTGGGATCAATGGCGTTTCGGTCACAAAAGGCCTTCAAATCCGCCTGAGAAATGGTTGTTACGGCACATTCGCGCTCCAGGCATTCTTTTGAAGAAATTTTGCCTTCCTTCCATTCTTCCACGGCTGTTTTCCATTCCTCTGTGGCAAATGTGCTAAAGAGCTCGTTTCCCACATCGTTAATGGCAACAGTCCCATCAAAATCACAAAAAATCTTAAATTTAGGTTCGTTCATTACTGAGTTGATTCCATAAAAATTTCAGCCACGAATTTCTCGAATTTTCACAAATTAATTTTATTGAGGCAATTGTGATTAAAATCCATGTAGTTTGCGAAATCCGTGGTTTTTAGAGTGCACCCCTTTTATTTTTTTAATTCAACAAAATACCCGGCTCAGTACAAAAGAGCCGGGCCACCAATTTAATTTGTTGGTTTATTTTTGATGTTTGAGTTTTGCCTGAGCTGCGGCCAACCGTGCGATGGGCACACGGTAAGGCGAACAGCTAACGTAATTCAATTCAATCCTGTCGCAGAACTCAATTGAGGCCGGATCGCCGCCGTGTTCGCCGCAAATTCCAACCTTTAACTCAGGACGCGTTTTTCTGCCTTTTTCTACGCCAATGCCCATGAGCTGTCCCACGCCGGTTTGATCGATGCTCTGGAAGGGATCGACCTTGTAAAAACCGCGTTCAACGTAAAGCGGCAGGAATTTACCGGCATCATCGCGGCTAACGCCCAGCGTCATCTGCGTCAAGTCATTCGTACCAAACGAGAAGAATTCTGCTGTTTCGGCAATTTCGTCGGCTGTCAAAGCGGCACGCGGTACCTCGATCATTGTCCCAACTTTGTATTCGATTTTCACATTTTCCTCTTTTTGCACTTCTTCAGCCACCCGGCGTATAATAACTTCCTGATCGTCCAATTCTGCCTTGTGACCTACCAGAGGAACCATGACTTCCGGGTAAACTTTCATACCCTTTTTGATCAGGTTGGCAGCAGCGGTGAAAATTGCGCGCGCCTGCATTTCCGTTATTTCGGGATGAACAATTCCTAATCGGCATCCGCGATGCCCCAGCATGGGATTCGCTTCTTTAAGCTGTTTTCCCTTCATTTGAAGTTCATCCATTGGAATTCCGATTCGATCAGAGAGTTCCTTGTATTCTTCATCTGTGTGCGGTAAGAATTCGTGCAGAGGCGGATCGAGAAGCCGTACCGTGACCGGAAGTCCTTCCATTTCCTTGAAAATGCCCTCGAAATCGCTTTGCTGCATCGGGCGGATTTTCTCCAGAGCCTTTTTGCGGCCTTCAATATCGGAAGCAAAAATCATTTCGCGCACGGCCAAAATCCGATCGCCCTCGAAAAACATGTGCTCGGTTCGGCACAGGCCAATTCCTTCTGCGCCAAATTTACGCGCGACCCAGGAATCATGCGGGGTGTCAGAATTGGTGCGAATGCCCAGTCTGCGAATCTCATCTGCCCAGGACATTAATTTTTCGTAATACCGGTACAGCGGTGCTTCATCCGGTTTCATCTGGCCCAGCACAACGGCAGTGATTTCAGATGGGCTGGTGGGAACGTTACCCACGTAAATTTCGCCAACGCTCCCGTCAATGGAAATTTCATCCCCTTCCTTAAGGGTAATTCCGTTGGAAATCACGATGTGCTTGTTGTAGTCGACTTCAATATCTTCAGCGCCGACGATACATGGTTTGCCAATACCGCGAGCAACAACGGCTGCATGAGAAGTAGCGCCGCCCCGGGAGGTCAGAATTCCCCTAGCGGCAACCATTCCGTGGAAATCATCTGGGGAAGTTTCGGTTCGAACCAAAATAACAGGCTTTCCCTCTTTGGCCCACCGCTCCGCTTTGTCCGGATCGAGAGCAATCAATCCGCTGGCAGCCCCTGGAGATGCGTTAATGCCCTTGCCAAAAAACTTCTTCTGGGCTTTGGGATCGAAGCGCTCGTGAAGAAGTTGATCTAATTGCACGGGTTCAACGCGCATAACAGCTTCTTCTTTTGTAATCAGACCCTCTTCCTCCATATCGACAGCAATGCGAATGGCTGCCATTGCCGTGCGTTTTCCGTTGCGCGTTTGCAGCATCCAGAGTTTCCCCTTTTGAATGGTGAACTCCATGTCCTGCATGTCGCGGTAGTGTTTTTCCAGTTTCTTGTAAATTGATTCCAGATCTTTGTAAGCCTCTGGTATTTCCTCCTCAAGTGTAATTTGATCAGCATTGGTACGGCCGACTTTATTAATGGGCTGCGGGGTTCGGATACCAGCAACTACGTCTTCGCCTTGAGCATTTTTCAGGAATTCACCGAAGAAGCGCTTTTCGCCGGTTGCTGGATCCCGGGTAAACGCAACACCCGTGGCGGAATCGTCGCCCATGTTGCCGAAAACCATCGTGACCACATTGACGGCTGTTCCCCAGTCATCAGGAATTTTGTTCACGCGCCGATAATCGATGGCACGTTTGGTGTTCCAGGATCGAAAAACGGCCATAATGGCGTCCGTTAATTGTTCCCACGGATCTTGAGGAAATTCTTTTCCAGTTTGTTCTTTAAAAATCTTTTTGAATCGTTCCGCCAGGTCTTTTAAATCCTCAGCAGACAAATCGGTGTCGTATGTGGCGCCCACTTCTTCTTTCTTTTTCTGAATCTCTTTTTCAAAATGTTCGGCGGCAACTCCGTAAACGACATTTCCGAACATTTGAATAAAACGCCGATAGGAATCATAGGCAAATCGTGGATTATTTGTTTCCTTGGCCAGGCCTTTTACCGATTGGTCATTTAGACCGAGATTGAGTACGGTGTCCATCATTCCCGGCATGGACACACGGGCGCCGGAACGAACAGACACCAGCAACGGCTTTTCAGCGTCGCCGAATTTAAGGTTCATGTCTTTCTCGATTTTGGCCATATTCTCTTTCACCTGATCCATTAAACCCTCAGGCAATTTATTGTTGGATTTAAAATATTCAATGCAGGCTTCTGTGGAAATCGTAAATCCGGGCGGAACAGGAATTCCGATACGACTCATTTCAGCGAGATTGGCTCCTTTCCCGCCCAAAAGATCTCTCATTTCGGCTCCGCCCTCTGTACCCTGAGGGCCGAAGTAATACGCATATTTTTTCATGTTACAACCTCCTGATTAAAGATTTTGATTACTGTTTAACTAC
>CAZMRE010000129.1:0-6576 GCA_964568545.1 uncultured Deferribacteres bacterium
TTCATACGCTTCTTCATCTGACTTCGCGGTCGTGCAAATGGTAATATCCATTCCACGAACCTTTTCCACCTTATCGTAATCAATTTCAGGAAAAATGATCTGTTCCCGAATACCCACTGTGTAATTTCCATGGCCATCAAATGATTTATCAGGCATCCCTCGGAAATCCCGAATTCTGGGAATTGCGATACTCACTAAGCGATCCAAAAACTCATACATACGATCCTTGCGAAGGGTTACTTTGCAGCCAATCGGCATTCCAGCCCGCAGCTTGAAATTTGAAATAGCCTTTTTCGCTTTTCTAATGGACGGCTTTTGCCCCGAAATAGCCATCAGGTCAGCTACAGCCCATTCCAAAGTTTTTGGTTCTTGCGTAGCTTCTCCCACCCCCATATTGACCACAATTTTCTCTATTTTGGGCACCTGCATGACATTTTTATATTTAAACTTAGTCTGCAGAGCAGGCGCTACCTTTTCTTTATAAACATTTTTTAGACGAGGAACATAATCCATGAATAGATTCTCCACACTCATTAAATCTTCTTATGAAACGACTATCATTTCGCCGCAATGTTTGCATACTCTGGCGCGCGATCCATCCTCTAATACCCTGATGCTGATTCGTGTTGGATTTCCGCAGTTCGGGCACACAACCATTGCATTTGAAAAATGAATCGGGCCTTCTTTTTCGATAATTCCACCCTGGGGATTGTCCTGCGACGGTTTCGTATGCCTTTTGATAAAATTAATTCCCTCAACAATAATTTGCTGCTTTTTGGGGAATACCTTTAAAACCTTCCCTTCAAGTCCCTTGTCTTCACCCGTAATAATATGAACAATGTCATTTTTTCGGATGTTGAACTTTGAAATCGGTTCTCGCTTATTGCTCTTAAAAAGTCCCACCTTACAACACCTCCGGTGCTAATGATATAATTTTCATAAATTCTTTTTCCCGCAGTTCGCGAGCAACCGGGCCAAAAATACGAGTACCTCGCGGCTCCATACGCTCGTCAATTAAAACTGCTGCATTTTCATCGAATCGGATGTATGATCCATCCCGGCGGCGTACTTCTTTTTTGGTTCGAACAACAACTGCTCTGCTAACATCGCCTTTTTTAACACTGCCACCAGGAATGGCTGACTTAACCGTGACGACAATAATGTCCCCAATGCTTGCATATTTCCTCCGCGTTCCACCCAGCACACGGATACACATAACCTTTTTGGCGCCCGTGTTGTCAGCAACATTTAATTTTGTTTGTACCTGTATCATTTTTTTCCTCTTGCCCTTCTCAAAGCAGCCAAGACCTTTTTTTATTTGGCTCGTTCAACAATCTCACTCAATCTCCAGCGTTTCTTCCGGCTCAAGGGTCGAACCTCCATTACCTTCACAACATCCCCGATATGCGATTCATTCTTTTCATCATGAACCATAAACTTCTTTGTCTGCTTGATGTATTTTTTGTAAAGTGGATGCTTCACAGATCGCTCAACCTTAATCACACGTGATTTATCCATTTTATCGCTAACAACGGTACCGACAATGATGCGACGATTTCCACGTTTGTTTTCTGTCATTTTCCCACCGTTTCCTAATTACTTTCAGTATTTTCTGTTGCTACTTGCTCGCGCCTACCCAATTCATATTCCCGAATGACAGTTTCGAGGCGGGCAATATCTTTTTTAACAATTCCGATTCGCATGGGGTTATTCAACTGGCCAAGGACTTTCTGAAATCGAAGGTTCGACAACTCCTCTCTGGCATCCTCCAAACGAATGCGAAGTTCTTCAAGCGGCAATTCGTTCACTTCGTACATTTTCATAATTACATTCCTACACTTTCTTCAGCCGTTATAATCTTTGTTTTAATAGGCAATTTATGCGATGCCAACCGCATGGCCTCTTTTGCCACATCTTCCGGCACACCCTCCAATTCAAATAAAATACGACCGGGTTTTACAACAGCCACCCAATATTCGGGAGCCCCTTTTCCTTTTCCCATCCGTGTTTCAGCAGGTTTTTTTGTAAAGGGTTTGTCAGGGAAAATACGTATCCAGAGCTTCCCACCTCTTCGTACATGTCGAGTGATCGCTACACGCGCGGCTTCGATTTGCCGACTGGTAATCCAGGCAGATTCCAAAGCCTTCAAGCCGTAGCTACCAAAACTCAATTTGGATCCGCGATAGGCTTTGCCTTTCATCCGGCCTCGCTGCACTTTTCTATATTTCACACGTTTTGGCATTAACATGAGTTACGTCACTCCTTTTATAATCAAAATCCTCTTGACCCGCCAGCCGGCGGATTAATCTTAGTTTTCGAGCACTGCTATTTTCTATATTTTTTCAACAATGTTGGAAAATAACAGTTTAAAAATTCTCAGGCTCCTACAACTTCGCCCTTGCAAATCCAAACTTTTACTCCAATGCATCCATAGGTGGTAATGGCTGTGGATATGGCATAATCAATATCCGCACGCAAAGTATGCAATGGAATTCGGCCGTCTTTATATTGCTCTGTCCGAGCCATTTCCGCACCACCCAATCGGCCGCTGCAAATTATCTTGATTCCCTCTGCGCCCATTCGCATAGCCGCCATAATTGCCTTTTTCATGGCACGGCGATAAGAAATTTTTGCTTCCAACTGATGGGCGATATTTTCAGCCACTAAATAGGCATCCAATTCCGGGCGTTTGATTTCATTCACATTTAATTGAACGTCTTTTCCGGTTACCCGCTGGAGCTCTTCTTTCAGCTTATCAACCTCAAGACCCTTTCGCCCAATCACAATTCCGGGCTTGGCCGTGTGAATTGTTATTGTGATGTGCTTGGGAGTCCGATCAATCTGAATTTTTGAAATGCCGGCATTCTTCATTCGATTCCGAATATATTTGCGCAACTTCAAATCTTCCTGAAGTTTATCTGCAAAATTTTTCTCGTCAAACCAGTTCGAATTCCAGGTCTTTATAACACCTAATCGAAATCCGATAGGATTAGTTTTTTGACCCAAAAGTGAATCCTCCCTTATTTTCTTTTATCAGTCTCTTCAGCTACAGTAATTTTAATGTGGCTGCTTCTTTTTCGTATCGGCATCACACGCCCCATAGAACCTGCACGAAACCTTCGCATAGTTGGGCCTTCCTCGATGCGCACTTCTTTGATGTAAAGTTCCTCAGGTTCAATTCGAACCATTTGTTCCTGATTATTCACCAAATTCGCAACTGCCGAACGCAGTGTTTTTTCCAACGGCAAAGAAGCCGACTTTCGGGTGAACATCAAGATATTAATTGCATCATCTACATTCTTACCTCGAATTAGTTCCGCTACATGCCGAACCTTTCGAGGAGAAATCCGAACGTATTTTGTTAAGGCAAATGCTTCCATTCAATCAATCTCCAGCCAGTTTAAAAAACCTATTTTCTTACCACCGATCGTTCTCTTTTCCCGCCATGCCCCCGGAATGTTCGAGTAGGCGCTAACTCGCCCAATTTATGCCCCACCATATTTTCGGTTATGAATACAGGAATAAATTTACTGCCATTGTGCACCGCCAGTGTGTGTCCTACAAATTCAGGCGAGATGGTAGAACGTCTGGACCAGGTTTTTACAACTCGTTTCTGTCCACCCTCGTTCATCCTCCGAATTCTCTTCAGAAGTCTTTCTTCAATAAAAGGACCCTTTTTTATCGACCTTGGCATTCTTTCACCTCTTTAAAAAACTATTTGCGTTTTTTTACAATGTAATCATCTGACTTTTTCTTCTTTCGGGTTTTCCATCCCTTTGTTTTCCATCCCCAGGGGGATGTCGGATGATGCCCGCCGGAGGCTTTTCCTTCTCCGCCGCCCATCGGGTGATCGATTGGATTCATGGCAACGCCACGCACATGAGGCCGTTTTCCGAGCCAGCGAACCGCCCCAGCCTTCCCGTAAGACACATTTTCATGATCCAAATTTCCCACCTGGCCAATGGTGGCCCGGCAGTTTAAATGAACCAACCGCACTTCACCGGATGGTAATTTTAAATGCGCAAATTTCCCCTCTTTTGCTACAAGTTGAGCGTACGAGCCTGCGCTCCGAGCCAATTGTCCGCCTTTGCCGGGTTTTAGCTCCACATTGTGAACAGATGAACCCAAAGGAATATTGGCCAGTGGTATGGTGTTTCCGATCCGAATTTCCACATTTTCTCCCGACATCAATACATCATCCACTTTTATTCCCTTCGGCGCCAGGATGTACCGCTTTTCACCGTCCGAATAAAACAATAGGGCAAGATTGGCAGAACGATTCGGATCATAATGAATAGCTGCCACGCGAGCCGGGATGTTGTCCTTATTTCGCCTAAAATCGACGATACGGTATTTCCGTTTATGCCCGCCGCCACGATGCCGAATTGTTACACGGCCAAAATTATTGCGTCCACCCGTCTTGTGCAGAGGTTTCAGTAACGATGGCTCAGGCTTATCCTCTGTAACATCTTCAAATTGAACAATTTTCCGGAAACGCGACGATGGTGTAACCGGGTTATAACTCTTTAATGGCATGAACTCCTCCGATTTTCCTTCTAAAAACCTTTAATTAAACAGCGCCGGCCACATATTCAATAACATCCCCTTCACTAAGGGTGACCACTGCCTTTTTCCACTTAGCTGTTTTTCCCTCATATCGTCCTAACCGACGAAGTTTTCCGGGCATTACCATTGTTCGCACGGATGTTACCGTTACATCAAATTTACTCTCAATGGCTTCCTTGATTTCGATTTTATTCGCCCGAAGATCAACCTGAAACGCGTACTGATTAAGCTGCTCTTTCAGATTGGTCATTTTTTCCGTTAAAACGGGCCTTATAACGACATTATAAGAATCTTTCATTCTCCAAATACCTCTTGTAATTTGGCCACAGCACTTTTCTGAAGGACAATCACTTCATTGTCCAATAACTCGTAAACGGAAGCCTTAGTCGCTTCCTGAATGCACAGTTTCGGAATGTTGCGACCAGACAAAATTAATTTTGAATCCGGACCAGGAATTAGTAAAAGCGTTTTTTTGTCGTGAATGTCCAATTTTTTCAGGATATCGTAAAGGTCCCTTGTCTTCCCCGATTCAACCGTAAAATCGTCGACAACCTTAACATTTCCTTCTTTTGCACGATAAGACAACGCCGAAAGGCGAGCCAGTTTCTTAACCTTTTTATTCACCTTCATTACATACGGATGAGGATGGGGGCCAAAAATCGTACCGCCGCCGCGCCAGATTGGTGAACGGGTGGAACCCGCCCGGGCCGTACCCCTGCCCTTCTGACGCCAGGGTTTTTTGCCGCCTCCAGACACCAATGCCCGATTTTTCGTGGCAGCAGTTCCCTGACGGGCATTTGTCAATTGAGCCTTCACGGCCAAATAGATCGCATGATCATTCGGATCAATTGCAAAAATGCTCGGGGGCAATTCAAAATCTTCCGCCACTTTAGTTCCGTCTATTCCATAAACATCGATTTTCACAATACCCTCATCTATTTTCTGATTTCAACGTAGCTATTCACAGCACCGGGAACTGCTCCTTTAATAAGGATTACATTTTGCTCCGGGTACACTCGAACAACCTGTAAGTTTTTTATCGTCACGCGCACATTTCCCATGCGTCCGCCCATCCGTGTTCCCTTCAACACGCGGGATGGGTAGGAGGATTGTCCAATGGAACCGGGTGCACGAAGACGATCGCTCTGACCATGAGTCACCGGACCACCCCCAAAGCCGTGACGCTTAATCACGCCTTGAAAGCCTCGCCCTTTGGATTTGCCGGTTATTTTAATTTGATCACCCGGATTGAAGAGTGACACATCCAATTTATCTCCAGGCTTCAGATTTTCAATGTTGTCAAAATCACGAAATTCCTTCAGCACGTAAAAGGGTGCCAAATCGGCCTTTTTAGTGTGGCCAATTTCGGGCTTTTTCGCTCGAATTTCTTTTTTTTCTTTGAATCCGAGTTGAACGGCTGAATAGCCATCTGTTTTGTCCGTTTTTATCTGCGTTACAAAACAGGGGCCGGCTTCAATTACCGTTACGGCAATGTGCCTTCCATTATCATCAAAAACTCGGGTCATTCCAACTTTTTTGCCAATCAAACCAACCATGTTTATTATTCCTCAACTCTTCTATTGGATCACACCTTGATCTCTACATCAACACCAGCCGGTAATTCCAGTTTCATAAGAGCGTCGATCGTTTTTGGAGTGGAATTCAAAATATCAATCAAACGCTTGTGAATGCGCGTTTCAAACTGCTCGCGTGACTTCTTGTCCACGTGTGGTGAGCGCAACACTGTGTAAACAGACCGTTTTGTGGGCAAAGGGATTGGCCCCGAAATCGCCGCTCCGGTCGATTTTGCCGTCCGAATAATTTTATCTGTTGACTTATCAATCAAACGATGATCGTACGCTTTTAGTTTAATTCTAATTCGTTGACCCGGCATTTAATACTCTCCAAATTAATTTACTTTAAACATGGGCTCTTCTTTGAGCCAAAAGAAGAATTTATTCGATAATTTTAGAAACAACACCAGCACCAACGGTTCGACCGCCTTCCCGA
>CAZMRE010000130.1:0-6556 GCA_964568545.1 uncultured Deferribacteres bacterium
AACCGTTGGCTTGCATTCTAAAATCAAATTTCATAAACCAACATAAAATTGTATTTTTGTTAAGGGGCAAAAAAGGTACGGAAATGTTGACGAAAACAAAATTGAAAAAAGAAATTGAAAAATTTCCAGAAAAGTTCACAATTGATGAACTCATTGAGAAACGAATCCTTATTGAAAATATCCAGGAAGGGGAAGAACAATCAAAGAACGGAAAAATAATCTCTGAAAAAGAATTAGACAAAGAGATTGAGAAATGGTTCAAATAAACCGGACTTTTCAAGCTAAAGATGATTTAAGAAATATAGCAGATTGCTATATCCGGGGATAGTTACCCTTGATTAACCGCCGCAGGCGATATGCAGAACCGTTAAATTTTATATAAAGTTTATTGATAAAATAGGGTTCACCACGGGCGTCAACTCGGAATTTGCCACGCGTCCAGCTCTTTGTAATTTTGAAAATATTTAGGAGCGGCAAATCCGGTTACGCCCAGGCCGTTGGGTTTCTGACAGCATCCTATACGATCCTCTATTTTACAGACGTTTTTTGTTCTTTGTAAAATAGTTTTCAAATATTGACTTTGCAAAAGTTATCCGACAAAATGGATGTTGCGGTGTAACATTTTATCCAGATTTATTTTTGTGTTGACAATCTGTTGTACATGTAATATATTGTATTACAAATATAAAGATAAAGATAAGGTGATAAAAATGAGTATTACAGTTACAATTAGATTGCCTGATAAATTGGCTGAAGAGCTTTCTGAAATTGCAAAAATTACGGAACGCCCAAAATCTTTTTTTATTCAAAAGGCATTGGAAAATTATTTAAGGGAACAGGCCGAATTACAAATTGCACTTGACCGATTAAGAGATATTAACGATCCGATAATATCTATTGATGAAATGAGAAAAGAAGTTGGACTATAAAATAACTTTTAAGAAATCCGTTACAAAAGATTTAAAAAAGATTACCCAAACGGATGTCATAAAAATTTTGAATAAAATAGAAACTGAACTTGCTTCTAAAGCTGATAATCTCCCGGAATTACAAGGACAATTTGCAGGATTAAAAAAATATCGTGTTGGTAATTATAGAATTGTATTTACAATTATTGATAAAACAATACTTATATTGCGCATACAACATCGAAAGGATGTATATAAAAAATAATTTTAGAATTTTTTTTGTTTACTCCGGAATTTATAGTAAAATTTTTCTTGTCATTTTTATATAGATTATTTTTAACTTATTAAACGATCTTTAGAAAGCGCTATCTGGAGATTTTAGCATCATCGTAAGCCACCCACCACGGGCGTCAACTCGGAATTTGCCACGCGTCCAGCTCTTTGTAATTTTGAAAATATTTAGGAGCGGCAAATCCGGTTACGCCCAGGCCGTTAAATGGCATTAAAATCTTTGAGAGAACTAAAATAGAAAGGTAACCCATTGAAGAGGAAAACTTTTTTGCGACAAGCGTTTTTGGTTATTTGGGGGCTTTTCTTTTCATTTGCCCTGCTTTTTGCTCAGGTTCCCCAACAACCGACACAGGTTTCGCCGACTGGTAGTTCCACGGTTCAGGCGGTTGGCACGGGCAACATCATTGCCGGGGATGTGGCACATGCCCGGGACGACGCCATTGACGACGCTCTGCGAAAAGGCGTTCAGCAGGTGTTGGGTACTTACCTTTCGTCCGAAACAATGGTGCAAAATTACCAAATGGTGGAAGACAACATTCTCACCTGGACAAAGGGCTACGTGCAGAATTACAAGGTTGTTTCGGAACGCCAACTGGATTCCATGACTTACCAGGTTACGGTGGAAGCCACTATTCGAATGGATGATTTAAAAAACGACGCCGAAAGTCTGCAAAATCTCATTGCTAAAATGGGTAATCCGCGCGTTATGCTGATGATTCAGGAACGAAATATCGGCGAAAACTACCAGGGCAATGGCTATTTCAATGTGGATATGACCTCTGCCGAAACGGCCATGATTGACGTGCTGATGAGCAAGGGCATCGAGGTGGTGGATCCCTCTGTGATTAAGCGGAAGCTCAAAAAGCAGGAGGCGCTGGCAGCACTGGCCGGAAATCTGAAGGCGGCCACGGCGATTGCGCACGAGTACGGCGCCGAGGTAATTGTGATTGGCAAAGCTATGGCAAAAGTGGCAACCGGTGTCAATCTCTACGGCATGAAATCTTGCCAGGCAGATGTGACGGCTCGGGCGATCAACACGGACACAGGAATGATTATCGCCACAGCTTCGGCCCACGCGGCCAAACCCCATATCGATGAACTGACAGGCGGCACCATGGCCATTAAAGCGGCAGCCACCCAAACCGCGAATCAACTCATCGACAAAATCCTGAAGAAATGGCGGGAACAGTACTACAATGCCACAGCGATTGAGCTTCAGGTGAAGGGGATCGAAAATTTCAATCAATTGGAACAATTCAAAACCACAATGAAATATTACATTCGCGGCATCAAGGGCATATTTGACCGCAAGTTCAGCAATGGGGAGGCCATGTTAGAGGTCAAAATGACAGGAAATACCCGCCAGCTTGCGCGGGAACTCTCCAACAAAGACCTGGGCAAAATTAAGGTGGATGTGCTTGGCGTTACACCGAACAGCCTTGAGCTGAAGGTTTCCCCGGTTCAAACACAAGAAAACTAATTTCAGGAGGCTTGCTGTGAAACGAATCGTAAATTTTGCACTACTGTTCCTTTTTCTGGCCGGCATTTTTAGCGTGCAATCAGCTCGGGCGGATTACAAGGGACTTAAAAAGCGCGTTGCTGTGTTCGATTTTCAGGACAAAACCAATCATCAGTACGCCTGGTGGGGCGGGAAAACGGTAGGACGCGGCATGTCTGACATGCTGGTCACAGCGTTAGTGAAAAGTGGTCGGTACACCGTCATTGAACGTCAGAATCTGGACAAGATTCTGGCGGAGCAGAAGCTGGGCGCATCCGGATTGGTGACGCCGCAATCGGCAGCTCAAATCGGAAAATTACTGGGCGTGGAACTGGCCATTGTGGGAACGGTGACGGAGTTCGGCTACAAGAAGAGCGACATCGGCGGACGCGTGAAAGGCATCGGCCTGGGTTTGAAATCTCAATCGGCTGTGGTGGCGGTGGATGTGCGTTTCATCAACACAACGACCGGCGAAATTATTAAAGCGGAATCGGTTCGGAAAGAAAAATCCAAAAAGGGGCTTTCCTTTAGTTCCCTGAAGTTCAATTTTCACAATCGGAGCCAATTTGACCAAAGTTTGGTGGGAAAAGCCACCCGGGAAGCCATCAATGAAATCGTTAAACTGGTTGACCAAACCGCCCAGAACCTTCAGTGGGAAGGAAAGGTCATTAAAGCGACGGCATCGGGGCAGGTTTACATCAACAAAGGCTCGCTTTCGGGTGTGAAAATCGGCGATATTTTCTCCGTTTACAGAAAAGGCGAAGCGCTGATTGACCCGGACACCGGGCTTTCTCTGGGGGCGGAAGAGGAGAAAATTGGAACGATTCGTGTCGTTCGGGATCTGGCCGGAGGAAAGGCGTCTGTGGCAACGGTACTTTCCGGTTCGGGATTTCAAACGGGCGATATTGTGCGTTTAAAATAGACGATTTTTAATTGATTTGAAAGGGCACTTCGATGGAAGAAGTGCCCTTTATTTTTTTGAGAAACAGAAGATTTTTCGTGAAATTAGGGTTTACCGGATTTTGGTCTTGATTCATACGGCGATTTTCTTTAATTTGAAACTGGATTTTGCAAAAATACGACTGCGATGGGGGAAAGGATTAAAAAGAAGGAGAATGCGATAATGGATCCTTTTGAGAAAATTAACGAACTTTCGCAAGACTACCGGGACAACACAGCAAAGAATTTGTCTAACCTGGTGAAGATAAAATCGTTAAGCAAAGAAGAGGGCGGTGTTATTGCCGAGCTCAGACGTCAGATGGAAGAAGCCGGATTTGACGAAGTCTGGATTGACGGTTTGGGAAATGTAATTGGCCGCGTGGGCCGCGGAAAGAAAATCCTGGCCATTGACGCTCACATGGACACGGTGGATGTGGGCAATCCCGATGACTGGGAATTTGACCCGTTTGGCGGAGAAATTCGAGACGGCTACGTTCTTGGCCGCGGTTCAGTGGATCAGGAAGGCGGGGCGGCGGCTTTTGTAACCGCCGGCCGAATCTTGAAAGAGCTGGGCTTTGGGGACGATTTAACCGTCTATTTTGTGGGCAGCGTGATGGAAGAGGATTGTGACGGCCTGCCCTGGAAATTCATTATTGAAGAAGACCACATTCACCCCGATTTTGCCATCAGTACGGAGCCGACGAATTTGAATATTTACCGCGGGCATCGCGGACGGATGGAGATTGAAGTGACCTTTCACGGCCTGTCTGCCCACGCCTCGGCGCCCGAGCGCGGGAAGAATGCCATTTACATGGCGTCCCGGGCGTCTCTGGAAATCGAGAAACTCAACGAGCGCCTGAAAACGGACGAATTTCTGGGAAAGGGAAGTGTGTCTGTAACGGAATTTGTTTCCAGCAGTCCCTCGCTGTGTGCGGTGGCCGATTACGCCAGAATTCACCTGGATCGGCGGCTGACCTGGGGCGAAACCAAGGAATCCGCTGTGGCGGAAGTGGCAGAAATTGTAAAAGGAATTGACGCGCAGATCGAGGTTCTTCAGTACAAAGAAACCTCGTACACAGGGCGCACCTACGGAATGGAAAAATATTTCCCTACCTGGAAGATGCCCGAGAACCATCCCGTTGTCCAAACAGGCGTGAAAGCCTACCGGGAGTTGTTTAAATCCGAGCCAAAAGTGGACAAGTGGACCTTTTCTACCAACGGTGTGGTGATCAACGGCGTGTACGGCATCCCGATGATCGGCTTTGGCCCCGGCAATGAAGTAATGGCTCACGCTCCCAACGAAAAAGTACCGATTGAGCATTTGGTTAAAGCGGCTGCATTTTATGCCGCGTACGCGTTTAAAATTGCTGGGTAATGATTCATCGCAGGAAAAAAGAGAAAATTAAAATTCCAAAAACCAAATAACAAATTCCAGGTAATAAAAAATTGATCCACCGCAATGGCGCGAAGCCGCAAGGGGAAATCAGTGACAAGAGAGGGATATAACAAACTTTCAAAGATTATTTTGGATTCCTGTATTACCGTTCACAAGGAAATGGGCCCGGGTCTATTGGAGTCTGTTTACGAACTATGCCTTCTGAAAGAATTGGAGTGGCGCGGAGTAAAGGCGCAAAATCAGGTTTCCATTCCACTCAATTATCGAGGATTTGAATTGTCGAAGGAATTCAAGATTGATATTCTGGTTGAAAATGAAATCATATTGGAAATCAAATCTTCGCAGGCTCTTCTGCCCGTACACGAGGCTCAACTAATTTCTTATCTGAAATTGACCGGAAAGAAACTGGGATTCTTAATCAATTTTAATGTACCGCTATTAAAAGACGGATTTAGACGCTTTGTAAATGGATTTTAAAATTCTTTGCGTCTTTCCGTCTCTGCGGCGAAAATGTTTTGAAGGAGCAAATAAAAAATGAACACCAATTTCCGCAACAAGCATTTCATTACAACCAATGATTGGACAAAACAAGAATTAGACACGGTTTTTGAGGTGGCATTTGATCTAAAGCGCCGGTTTGCCGTGGGCGAGCCACATCGTTATTTGCCGGACAAAACCCTTTTTATGATTTTTTTCGAGCAAAGCACACGCACCCGTAATTCGATGGAAGCGGGCATGACTCAGCTTGGCGGTCATGCTCACGATCTCACGCCGGACAAGATGCAGCTTTCCCACGGGGAATCGGCCAAAGATACGGCCATTATTTTGTCGCGGATGGGACACGGCATTGCCAGCCGCAATTGCTTTTACGGTATCGGGAATGGCTATCTCAATGAAATGGCCAAATATGCCACCGTGCCGGTGATGTCCTTGCAGGATGATGTGTACCATCCCTTTCAGGGATTGGCAGATCTAATGACCATTTTTGAGTACTTTGGGCGAAACCCCAAAGGACTCAAAGTGACGATTTCCTGGGCGTATGCCCAATCGCATGCCAAGCCGCTTTCCGTGCCCCAGACGCAAATTTTGCTGTTCCCTCGCTACGGAATGAATGTAACGGTGGCCCATCCGAAGGAATTTCCGCTGAATAAAGAAATTGTTGAACAAGCTCGGAAAAATGCCGAATCAGGCGGCGGGAGTCTGCGGTTTACGAATAACATGGACGAGGCCGTTGAAGGAGCACAGATTGTGATCCCGAAAAACTGGGGCGGATTTGGTGCGTACACCATGGCCGAGTATCTGGCAAATGAGGAGGCCTGCAAGGCGGAAATGGCGTCCAATTTGGAAAAGCACAAAGACTGGATTTTTGACCGCCGCCGCGTGGGATTGGCTGACAAGCACGTAAAGCTCATGCATGCCCTTCCGGCGGACCGCGGCCGCGAAGTGACGGATGAAGTCATTGACGACGAATCGATTTCCATCGTGTACGATGAGGCGGAGAATCGCCTTCACACGGCCAAGGCG
>CAZMRE010000131.1:0-6504 GCA_964568545.1 uncultured Deferribacteres bacterium
CGGGTTGAAATTGTGCGCGGTCCCGCGTCGGTTCTTTACGGATCAAATGCAACCGGCGGTGTGATCAATCTTCTGACTCCAAACATTCGCAATCAAAAGAAAACAGCCGTACGATTTTCTACCGGAAGCTACCGAGAGCGGATTTTCAATATTCAGGAAGTTTACGGCTCGAAGCGGTTGGGCGCAGCGATTTACTGGAATGGCTACGGTACGGACAGCAATCGCAGAACCGGTGGCTACCAGGCACATGATTTTTTTGTCAAAGCTTACGCCAATCCCCTGCCAAACTGGAGCATCCAGACATCCGCCAAACGCTATCGGGGTTCCTGGCTGGATCCGGGACCCGAAAGTCATCCTTTAAGGAACAACTGGTTTCGCTTTACCCGCAGCGGATATGACTTTCAACTGAAAGGAAAATCTTCTCTCGGCAGTACAGATCTTTTGATTTATCGAAGCGATGGACACCACGCCATTTACGACGGTTACTTATCGGATGATTTCACGAATGGCGTGAAATTTAGCCAGGCATTTTCACCATTAAAAAACAATCAGACCGTGCTTGGGATTGATTTCAGAAATTATGGCGGAACGGACCTCAATCGAAACAAATCCTGGAGTGTTTTGGAATGGGCTCCGTATTTATTGACACAGCAAATGCTTTTTTCGAAAATCATCGCCTCCGTTGGATATCGTCTCAATCATCATCAGGTTTACGGATTTGCTTCGGTTCCTTCTGTGGGGTTAGTCTATCAAGCCACTTCTTCTCTGTCGCTTCGCGCCAACGCCAGTCAGGGATTTCGTTCGCCTTCCGTGATGCAGCTCTATTTGTACCCACCTTCCAATACCGACCTAAAGCCCGAAACAAGCAAGAGCTTCGAGATGGGTGCAAGCTACTCCAACAGGCATTTTCAGGCAGATGTGACCGCTTATCGATTAAAAGGGGAAAATTTAATTCAATTTTATTTTCCCGCTAAAAAATTCCGAAATGTAGGTAATTTTGATTTCACAGGAATTGAAGCAGCTCTGAAACTACGATTAACGGCTCACATCGAAAATAGACTTTCGTTCACTCATCAGGATGTGGGCTCTATGACGGGCTACAATCCCCAGCACAAACTTGTAAATCTTCTCACCTTCCAGAACCGAAGGCTGCATTTAGTAATCAAATCTCGCTGGGTACATAATTTGTACAGCGAAAACAATTACAGGGAAAAGCTCCCGGACTATTTTGTGACGGATGTTTTGGGGCTGGTTCACCTCAATCGGTGGACAGATGCGCAACTTGCTTTCCGCAATATCACGGATCAAGATTATCAAATGGAATTTGGATATCCAATGCCCCGAAGAAATTTTGAGCTTGGGCTGCAATTTCACGCAAGGTAATTTTGGCAACGGATTGAGTTGAGTGAAAGGATACCCGGCTCAATCCGTTTCCTCTTTTTTCAGTAAACCATATTTTTTCATTTTTCGCCAGAGGGTTGCCTTACTCATTCCCAATTGCCGGGCCGTTTTCACCCGGCTCCCCATATTTTGAACCAGCGTCTGGTGAATGAGATTTTTCTCATATTTTTGAAGTGCTTCCTGGGGTTCTTCCCGAATCAATCGAATCGTTTGAAAATGCCGCTGAAACTCGGTAGGAAGGTGCTGAACGCCAATTGTTTCCGTTTTGCACTGAATAAATGAAAATTCCAGCAAATTCTCCAGTTCCCTTACATTCCCCGGCCACTCGTAATCCATAAAAATACGCAGGACCTCGGACGAAACTCCGCGGATTCGCTTCCCCATTTTTTCATTAAATTTCCGAATAAAATGGTCTACCAGCAGAGGAATATCCTCTTTCCTTTCCCGGAGCGGCGTCAGATGAATAGGAACCACATTCAAGCGGTAAAACAAATCCTGCCGGAAAGCTCCCTTCTCAACTGCCTCCCGAAGATTTTTATTTGTCGCGGCCACAATTCGAACATCTACTCGAATGGACTTGATTCCGCCTACGCGCTCAATAACATGTTCATCTAACACGCGTAACAGCTTGGCCTGTAAGGGATAACTCATTTCACCGATCTCATCCAGAAAGAGAGTTCCACCATTGGCCAATTCAAATCGCCCGGGTTTTTCTCGGATGGCTCCCGTAAACGCGCCCTTCTCATAACCAAATAGTTCACTTTCCAAAAGAGTTTCCGGGAGAGCTGCACAATTGACACTAATGAAGGGCCCCGACCGCCGCACGCTATTAAAATGAATAGCTTTCACCACCAGCTCTTTTCCGGTGCCGCTTTCACCCTGAACCAAAACCGTGGCATCGGTAGCCGCCACATCTTCCAAAAGATCGTACAAATCCTGCATGGGCTTGCTCTTACCGATAATCTGATCAAACCGATAACGCTCTTCCAATTCCGATTTTAGCTCCTGTAGCGGCGACATATCGCGAAAGGTTTCCACCGCTCCCATAGCCACGCCTTCTTCATCAATTAGAACCGAACTGGTAACGCTTACAGGAATGGTCTTTCCCGCCTTGGAAACGATCTTAACTTCCAGATTGAAGATTGGTTTCCCCGTTTGAAGGACTTGCCGCATAGGGCAATTCGCACCGCAATTGCTCCCGCGAAGAACATCCCAGCACTTTCTACCCAGCACCTCTTTGTTGGAGTAACCTGTAACTTTTTCTGCGGCACTGTTAAAAGAAGTGATTTGCCAGTCGGTGTTAATTGTGAAAACACCGTCGGTGATGCTGTTCAAGATAGCCGTCAGCTTATTTCTTTCGCGCAGAAGTTCCCGATTTCGAATGAGAAGCTCGCGGGTTAGGCGATTCATTTCTTTCAGATCGCGAAATGTGAGAACGGCTCCGGCAATTCCACCCTCAACATTCATCAAAGGAGAAATGCCGACAACAACCTCGAGTGTTTCCCCAGAGGCATTTTGGAGAGTGGTTGTAATATTTGAAAAAATTCGCCCCGATTTCAGCGCTTGTCCCACCAATTGCTCATTCTGACAAATGGGCATTTTCAGAATATCGTAGCAAGACTGCCCTACGATTTTATCGCTGGTAACCCCGGAGATTCTCTCGGCTGCCTCACTAAAGCTAATCACGATCAAGTTTGTATCCACTGCCAGAACGCCATCCACCGCCTGACTGAAATCCCTGAAATCTTCTTCCGTAGGAAAGTGATCAGATGTCCAAATGAGATTTTCATTTTCCGAAGAATCGATCATTCAATTTCCTTTTTTGCATGATTAAAATCAATCTCCAACACAAGAAACGCTCCAAAAGGCGAACGCAATTTTGTCAGAAGATTATCGACACGTCTAAAAATCGGCTCCAGAAGGCGAAAATAAACTGGAAAAAAATGAAGCGTTGTTCTGCAGGTCATCCGGTAATCCGTTCTGGAAAAGCCATTTTCACGAAAAAGTTTTTTTAAGGAAACGGGCGAATAAAATCGGGCCGAACGAAAAACATTCTTTGTAAAATAGCTCTTGAATCGCCTCCACTGCGACGAAAGACTCCAGCGATTCAACACGGCAATGAGGTAGGCATCCGCGCCAAGAGACTGCATTTCCCTGACAGAGCTAGCGGGGTTCTTTAAAAATTCCAGCGCGGTAATGCTTGTTGCCCGATCGAATGATCCGGATTTGAAGGGCAATTGCTCGGCAGAGGCCTTTGCTACAAACAAATGTTTATCACCGGTTTCCTGAAATTTGCTCTTGGCCAGACGAAGCATGTCCTCCGAAACATCAATACCCACCCCAAATCTCATTCCCTGTTTTCGAAATAGAAGTAATTGATTGCCCGTGCCGCAACCAATATCCAATACCCGCTTGTTTTCCCAATTAGGGATTACACTTAACAATAGTCGATGCTCCAACTCAAGGGCGTAAGCCCCGGAAGGCATTTGGAACCATGCATCGTAAGAATGAGCCGTTTTGCCGGAGAAAACCGCGCTATTTTTTTCGCTTTTTTTCAACTGCCTCGATTTTCCCTTTCATTGTCATTTCTTCATCGCGCCGTTCATCAATCACAAGAGTGGTTACCACACGCTTTACTCCGCGCAAAAACGGATCCTGGTGCATCTCCTTCGCTGCCTGTAAAATTCGATCCAATTCTCCCTGCACAACCGTTTCATTTGGAGTTAATTCGTAGGCCAAATCCGGATATTTGTCTAACACATCCAGGCATCTGGCAACATATTCACTGACGTGGGGATCGGCAGTTCCAAGAGGCACAATTTTAATTCCAACGACAACCATTTTTCTTTCCTCTCAGTTGAACATTTTCATAATCTAAATATCTGAAACAGAAAAGGGATTCCTGATCATTGTTCAGAAATCCCTTATAATTGAATTGATCCATCTCCGACGAATTTCTCCGCCAGGGGAAGATTTAATACCGCTTAGTTGGCGCTTCCCTTTTCCACGGTTTTTCGCAGATATCGGGAAGCGAGATTCCATTCGGCATCTTTAATCAAAACTTTGATCCGGATGCAATTTTTTTACCTTCGCCAATAGCGTATCATGGTCTTCTTCATGATCGGGATCGGGTACACAAGCATCAACGGGACAAACTGACGCACACTGGGGTTCGTCGTAAAACCCGACACATTCGGTACATTTATCAGGAACGATATAATAAATATCATCCGACAAAGGATCGTGTGTTTCGCCATTCAATTCCCATGGTACACCACCTTCGTAAATTGCTTCATTGGGGCATTCCGGTTCACACGCACCACAATTGATGCATTCCTCGGTAATCATTAAAGCCATTCTTCATTTCCTCCTAATTTAATGTTCATAATAAATTGCAATCGACGTCTCCAACATTCGTTTCTATGCCTTTCTTCAATTTTAGTTAATTTACAATTTCCATTTTTAAAATGCAAGATAAAAATTATAATTTTGAGTATTTTCCAATATTTATTTTAAATCTGGATTTTGTCCAGAAATACCGATCCTTCACAGGACGTTTATAATAGGATCGATCCCACGATTTATACCCAAGGTCATGAGCCAGTTCGTCCATGAACATGATTTTCATGGACAATCCATAAAACATTTTTATGTAGGGTTTATCCTGAGCTACCTGAATGGCCTTTTCCGGATTACCCGTTTCCATGTAGGTTTTGGTGTCGAATGAAAGGATCCAGCCCTGCTGTGTTGGCGTTGCATTGTGAGAATCTTCGGCCATCATTGCATTGAATAATTTAAATGGGGTTATTTTGGATTTACCATCATCTTTTTTGCCATTTGGCGTTGTCATTAAGCCACCCGTACCGTCAAACCAACGAAACGCCATAACCCCCTTTGTTCCGCCTTTAATGATTGGCTTGGGAACATAAAACCCATCCTCATAAACAGGATGGCGCCAATCATTGTAACGAATATTATTTTCCGGGAGACCTGTAATATGACAGGCAGTACAGGACAATTTTTCTGTGTGCATGTTCAAAATATCCGCAATGTCTTTATTTTTTTTGTGCGGGCTGGAGGTGTGACACTGTTCGCACGTGAGCGACACCTGGGGCAAGTCATTCGCAACCAGATCGCAGGTTTTTTTCCCTTTGGCAATAAAATGACCGTATGTTTTGTGGCAATCGAGGCAACTCATTCCTGCAGCAGCGTGCACATCCTCTTTGGGCGTGTATGGACTGCCGCGCTTCACATACTGATGTACAATTGATTTTGTGCCTGCGGCTGTCTTTACATTATCCGGATTGTTGTCTCCAATAAAATTGTGATCATGGCACAACCGGCAATTCCAGGTGGTAGGGGTTCCAACACTGACGGCTGCTTTGAGACTTCTGTCCTGTGCCCAGCGAAAACCGTGTTCGTCTCTGATCACTTCCCTTTTCGAAATGTCATATTCTTTTGCGTGACAAATCAGGCAATCGACCGATTCCTTTTCATTTTTTGTAATTTTACCGATGGGCGAAACTTCTCGCATCATTCGATAAACAGGCGGTCCATAGGTGCCTCCGATATGGCACTGTCCGCAGCCTTCCGAATATATTTTTCCATCCTCCTGATTTTTTATTTGAAGGGCCCATGCAATCCCTGACTGTGCTCCAGGAATTCCACATGCGCGATTGATCATCCCCATCGGAAGTTTGACCTTTTTCCCGTGCACGTCAAATGTGTATTCAGGAATCGAATACAACTTCATGTGAACAGACTCAACAACATTGTCAATTGTTTTGACATCTTCCCATTCACCCGTGTTCGGATTTTGAACTCGAATGGTTTCGTGACACTTTAGACAGGTTTTTGGCCCTTCGTATGCCGTAATTCCATACTTCTCAAATCGGAGGGCATGATCGTAGCCCTTTTTCTTTGCTTCTTCAATCACCTGTCTGGCATTCACCTTTTCCTGTTTAAACTCAGGTTTTTCGTACATAACCCGTACTGGTTTATGAACACAACCCGCTATCACAAGTATTGCCATAACAAAAATCAAAACCAGAATTGGGATCTATTTGAATTGCCACGCTCTTTAGAGCGTGGATTCAGGATCAG
>CAZMRE010000132.1:0-4809 GCA_964568545.1 uncultured Deferribacteres bacterium
CGACAAAATCAAACTTCTTGGCTCCTACAATCACCACTCCCTCACTTCCCCATTGATAATCATTTCGGCAATTTTCAGGGTTTCCCAGCGAAGGGTTTCCGGGAGATACTCCACGATGGGTTCCAGATGACTCTTAATCAATAGGAACATGGCTTGTTTTTCCGAAAGTCCACGGGTTTTCAAATAAAAAACGGCTTCTTCCAGAATCCGACCGATGAAAGCCTCGTGATCCAGAAAAACGTCATCCACGCGAGAAATGAGTCCGGGAATCACCTCATACGACGCCTGATCCGATTGCAGCAAACCGACGGCCTCCAGATGACCTTCGCTTTTTACGGCATTTTCTCTGGCGTCAATGCTTACGTAGGAAATCTGCCGCCCTTGCTCGGTAGACAGTCCTCGAGTGCGAATGTCAGCGCGCGTTTTAGGCGCATCCAAAATAACAGACACCTGATTAGCCGAGAAATTCTGATCCTTGGAACAACTGCTCATTTGAACAAGAGCTTCTCCTTTTTCACCTTCCACAATGACTTCAATATCACGACCCAGGGATTTTCCGGGAAACAGCGTAACGATCATCAGGTTCAGACGGGCGTTTTTTCCCACTCGGGCGCGCACAATAGGCCGCGACTCCAGGTACGGCGCAAAACTGTGAAGCAGCACAACCGTTCCGCGGGCATTTTCCCTCAAAAATATTTCTACCCCCGGCAGGTAAAACGGCGCCCGAATCACCTTCGGACTGGTGCTTCCCAGAATAATCGACCCGGAAGAATCCTTTTCAAAAAGAATCAGCGAATGAGGAGCCGGTGAAATCGTTTTTTCCAGCAGGCAATAGGTGCAAACAGGCTGATCCGCTAATTGCACGCCCCCCGGAATCCGCACAAACGCCCCATTTTCCCAATGTTTTTTCTGGAAAGAAGCCCATTCATTTTCCGGCCAGTACGAAAATGCCAATTCTTTAGCCCGAGGATGGGTCTTAATAACGTCCGCAAGAGGTTCAATTTCCAAACCGAGATGTCGTAAATGAGCCAATCGTCTTTGCTCGAATTCCGGCAAATGGCCATCCCGAATTAAGCCCGTGGCAAAGGCCCAAACATTTTCGGAAATATTTAGCCGCTTCATCAGATTCCTTAGATTTTGAGGCAAATCCGCCACGGAATAAATAGACGCAACTTCTTCCGGAACTGGAAACGGGTACTGCAAAGCAGAATTTAGCGGCGGTAGCACATCGGGATGAAGACGTTCAATTGTCATTTCAGTTGGAACATTTTCTGAATGAGCTGCCATTTAACTTTCTCCTTTCGCAACCAAATCCGCAATTTTCCGAATCTCAAGGGCATATTCAATGGGAACGTGTTTCAGAATGGGCTGAATGTAGCCCTGAACAATCATGCTGACTGCTTCCTCTTCCGAAAGACCACGCGTTTTCAGGTAGAACAAAATCTCCTCGGAAATTCTTCCGACAAATGCCTCGTGGTCCAGATGAACCGCGTTGGTTTTGGACGACAACGTGGGCCAGGTTTCGTGAACGCCGCCGGGTGTGAGCAGCAGACCCGCACATTCGATGTGCCCGCGGGAACCCATTGCCTTTTCGGATGCCAGAATATCGGTGTAAGAAATACTGGTTGCGCGCTCGCGAGCCACACTTTTTGTATTGATGAGGCCGGAGCTGTTCGGGGCATCCATCAAAATACGAATGTTGTCCGTAATACGTTCGCCATCCTTTACAAATCCTACGCTTTCAACAACCGCCTTGCCATCCTTCCCGCGAATCACAATTTCCTCATCCCGTCCGGTTGAGGCACCGGTTCCGAGCAGCACTGTTAACAGATGAACCTCTGCACCTTCTTCTAAAATCATTCGGGTAATGGGTCGTGTGTGAACGTAACCCGGCCAATTTTGAAGAACCACCTCCGTGATTTTTGCTCCTTTTTTGATGTACACCTCCGTCGCTCCGAAATGTCCCGCAAATTGAAGAAGCGGCGGTGCGGTACAGCCCTCGATAAACGTAGCCTCGGAGCCCGGTTCCGCAATGAGCACCGTGTGGTCGGCCTGCGCCAGCCGATCTTCCGTAATTAAAAAATAGGTGTGAATAGGTGCTGTTACTTTTGCCCCTTCGTGGATGTGAACGAACGCCCCGCCATTCCAGTAAGCCGTGTGAAAAGCAGCAATCTGATTGGTTTCAATCGGCATCAGACGAAACGCGTACTCCTGAAGCCACTCGTACTTGGCCAGAGCCTCACTCATTTTTAAGACATCTGCCCCTTGCTTACGAAACACATCCAGATAATTGCTGCTGGTCGTTTGCTCATCTACCTGAACCATGCCCAGCACACGCTTCCACTCGAATTCAGGAATGCCCAATTTGAGAAGCATTTTTCGAATATCTTCGGGGAGATTTTCCAGATTAGTAATCTTTGGAATTTCAAATTTGGGCTTGGAATGCGGCAAGTAATCGCGCACATTCACATAAAATGTATTTTTCGGGTAGGGCACCCGATCAATGAGGGATTCCGCCTTTTTTCGAACGGCTTCTACCCATTTGGGTTCGTGATTTTCACGCGCAATTTGTTCCGCAAGGCTCATTTTCCATTCCCTCCGACGGATTGGAACCCTTCCGATTCGATTTTTTGGGCTAACTCCGGCCCCCCTGACGCCCCAAATCTGCCGTTCTTTAAAATTCTCACCGAATATTTTTGGGGAAGAAGATTTAGAATGCGCGCGTAGTGGGTAATCAAAATAACCCCCACACCATTTGCAAGAGCCTCCTGAATGGCGCTGGCAATCAGCTTCATCGAATCCACGTCTACTCCTGTGTCTGGTTCATCCAAAATCGCGTATTTTGGATTCATGAGCAGGAGCTGCGCCATTTCGCCGCGCTTGCGCTCTCCCCCTGAAAATCCCACGTAGACCTCGCGTTTCAGAAATTCCAGCGGAAGCCCAACTCGCTCAAAAACGGGAGAAATGAGCCGATTGGTGTCTTCAACTCCCCTTGCTTTCAGAGCATCTGTAAGAAGATTCCGAAAACGGACGGATCGAATTTCCGGTGGCGCCTGAAACGCCAGAAAAAGCCCTTGCTTGGCTCGCTCTTCAGTGGGCATCCCCGATATCTCTTCGCCATCCACCGTAATCTTTCCCGAACGCATCTCGTACCGTTCCGATCCAATTAGTGTCATGGCAAGAGACGTCTTCCCGCTGCCATTCGGACCCATCACCACGAGCAGTTCCGCGGGATTGAGTGTGAATGAAATATCGTTCAGAATTTCCTTTTTTTCAGCAACCACCCAACTGCTTAAATTCTCCACCACAAAAGCCATTCTTTCGACTCCTTTTCTCAGCAATCAATTCTTAAATCAGACAAGAACACTCCGAATTATCCGAAGTTCTAATTTAAAACAAATTGGTTTAAAAATCAAGAAAATCTTGGTTAGAAAATTTCCACAATTTGAAAGATCCCCCGCGAATTTATTTTGCATTCTTGAAGGCTTGATTTCAGTTCGATGTAAAAAAGGCCGCATCCGTCTCAGATGCAGCCTTTGAAATAACCCAAAAATGATGTTACGTTCCTTCCCGGATTTTTTACCGGGAACGAATGGGCATTTTATAATTGTAATTTCTCGGATGCGCTTTGATTTTTTGATTCAGGTACTCAATGGCTTTCAACAATTGCGGATCCCGGCCCTGAATTTCATCTTTCGGGGTGTTTTCGACGGTTATGTCGGGAATGGCGCCGCGTCCTTCCAGTTGATTGCCATTCACATCCCAGAGGCCGATAAACGTTTTCCGAATCTGGCCGCCGTCAACGAGAGAATAGGGAGAAACAGCGATTACAAAGCCCAGCGTTTGCTTCCCAATGAGGGTTCCCAATTTTCGGACGTGAAATCCGTTGGGGAACACCTCTGCATCCGAGAAGGAGTACTCGTTGCAAAGCACCACCACCTTCCCGTAAAATCCGTCATCCGGCCGCTCGACTGGTTCCGAATCCCTTTCCCGGGTAATCTGGTAAGGTCGGCGTTCCAGCATGTCGATTAGTTCCGGGTCAATTCCACCGCCGCCATTGTAGCGGACATCAATAATGATGGCCTCTTTGTAGCGGTAGTCCTGGAAGTACTTTTTAAATGTGTTCAGGTCATTTCCACCCATATTTTCCAGATGCATGTAGCCAATCTTCCCGTGGCTCAGACTGTCCACAAGCCGGGTGTTTTTGTCTGTCCATTCTTTTAAACGAAGGGCGTAATCATTGACAATTGGGAAAAATTTTGTTTCGACCGCTCCTTTTCGCGACGGTTCTGAATTGGTGAGAAGTGTAATCTTAATTCTATTTTTATCAACAAGATATTGAAGATAATTCTCGGTTGCTTTTACCCGATGTCCGTTAATGGCAATCAAATAATCACCAGGTTTGATTTTAACGTAATCGGCATCCAGAGGCGACCGATACCGTTTATTGGCCTTGTCACCTTTGTAAATCTTTGTAAACCGGTAGTAACCTGCTTTGTAATCGGGCTTTAACTGAGCTCCAAGCAAGGCAACGGCATATTTTTTAACATTGTGAACATCGCCGCCGCGTACGCCCTGATGCGAGGCATTCAGCTCTCCCACCATTTCGGCCATTAGAATACTAAGTTCGCGCCGGGTGTGAACATAGGGCAATAGCCTTCGGTAGTGTTTTCGGATTTTGTTCCAATCCACGCCGTGGTAATGGGGATCGTAAAAATAATCGCGCACCATCCGCCAGCCCTCGTCAAAAATCTCCTGCCATTCCTTCGGGCGATCTACTTTCATAATCACGGACTTAAAACTGACGGG
>CAZMRE010000132.1:4909-6485 GCA_964568545.1 uncultured Deferribacteres bacterium
TTACAACGATTTTTTCCTCATTTTTTTTCTTTTTAGATTTGTCATTGTTGGATTTTTCTTTGGGCGATTTTTCCTTTTGCCCGGGTTCTGCCTTCTCTTCATCATCCGCTTTCTGAAAAGGCTGTTTTTCCTCAGGCATTAGGTGAACCACATGAAGCTCTGTTCGGCCGGGATAGGGAGATGACACAAAAATCATATCCTTTCCGTTCGCCGCGAAAACAGGATCATAATCATCATTCGAACGCACAATAAACGGATACGATTTCTTTTGGTTTACCGAGTAGACGTAAATGTCTGACAAATTATTCCTGTGATTAAGTGCGTACGCAATCCACTTGCTGTCCGGTGACCAACTGTAATCATCTACAAGATTGGCCGGGTTGTAAGCCACTTCGGTTAATTTTTTTGATGAAACATTCAGCAGGTACAGGTAATGATTATTCGTGTAGAATAAAATCGATCGGCTGTCGGGAGACCATTTGAGCCGGAATTTGAATTTTTTCGTGTGCGTCAATTGGATGGGCTTCTCCTTTCCCATTTGATCGACAATGTACACCTCCTGCTCGCCGCTCACATCGGAAATGAAGGCCACATATTTTCCGTCCGGGGACCAGGCCGGATGCTGCTCGCGCCCGTTGGGTGTATTAGACAAATCCCGTGGAATGCCGTGTTCAGCCGGCAAGGAAAAAATTTCACCTCGCGCCCCGATGACAACCCGTTTGCCCGAAGGAGAAATATCGAATCCGCCAATGTATTTTGTGGGATTTTCAAAGGTCACCAGATCGTAATGAAAATCCAGAGGGGCGGTTACAACGATTTCCTTTGTCTTTTTCCGTGCAACATTCAACAAAAATAATTTCCCATCGTTTTCGTAAACAATCCATTTTCCATCGGCGCTCATTGACGGCCACTGAACACCATCATCCGAGTGAAAAGTGATTTGTTCGATTTTTTTCGATTTGGGATCGATTGAAAAAATATTGGAGATTTTTTTTCGCTCAGAGGCAAAGTAGATTTTCCCGTCCTTTCCCCACATGGGCCAGGAATCGTTTCCGATCCAGGTTGTAAGCTGGTGGAAGGATTTGTCCGTTGTGTCAAACACCCAGACATCGTGATTAAACGTTCCTTTGTAGCGTTTCCACCACCAGAACATCATCGGGTGGCGGTTGTACGTAAATTTTTTTCCATCCGGGGAAAACGAAATACTGCTGCCGCGATCCACCGGAAGTTTTTCAGGAAAGTGTCCCTGAATACTGACCTGCCACAGCTCGTCATAAAAACGGGAATAGGCCGTGCGATTGGCCGAAAATACCACATTTTTGGAATCAGGTGTCCAGCCCAAAACAATTTCCGTACCCGGATAGTACGTAAGCTGCTTTGGTTCACCGCCTTCAAACGGAATGACAAATACATTGGTTCCACCGTTGTATTCTCCTGTAAAAGCGATCCATTTACCATCGGGAGAAATTTTGGGGTGCGTTTCAAATCCTTCGTGAACGGTCAAACGAAGGGCGCGGCCGCCATCCTGAGGCACCTGCCACAAATCTCCCTGGTAGCTGAAAACAACCACACCGTG
>CAZMRE010000133.1:0-6477 GCA_964568545.1 uncultured Deferribacteres bacterium
TGATATTTTTAGGAATATTTGTTGTTTTCTAAAATCTTCTGAACAGTTTCTCCCAACTCACGCATATTAAAGGGCTTCGTTACAAGTCCGGCAAATCCAAATGAACGATATTCCGCCATGACCGCATCTGTGGAGTACCCACTGGAAACAATGGCCACCACGTCGGGATTTAATTTGCGCAGCTCTTGAAGGGTTTCCTTTCCCCCCATGCCGCCTGGAATTGTCAAATCCAAAATGACTAAATCAAATAGCTCATTTTTTTCGAGGGCGTCTTGATAGACTTCCAGCGCCTCTTCGCCGTTTTTCGTCACGTGCGGCTCGTAACCCAGGCGGCCCAGCATTCGGGAAATGACTTCACGAATCACCTTTTCGTCGTCCATGACCAAAATCCGGCCGCGCCCGCGTTCCGAACGCTCAATTTTAGCCACCCCTTCTTCAGGCAATTTCTCGGCGGTTGGAAGATAGAGTGTGAATTTTGTTCCTTTACCCAACTCCGATTCTACCCCGATGTACCCGTTGTGTCGTTTAATAATTGAATAAACACTGGCCAGCCCCAAACCGCTCCCTTGCTGTTTGGTGGTAAAATAGGGGTCAAAAATTTTCGTAAGATGCTCTTTTGGAATTCCCATTCCCTCGTCTTTGATTGAAATTTTAACATAACGTCCGTCGGTAACAGGGAGATTCATCGATTCCTCGACAACGATATTTTCTACCGAAATCCAAATCGTCCCTCCGCTCGGCATGGCGTGTTTGGCATTAATGATCAAATTGTTCAACACCTGACTGATTTGCCCCTCATCCACATCGGCTGGCCAGAGATCACGGCTGCTATGAAATTCAAATGAGATATTCGAGCCCCGAAGCGCGAAACGGGCGGTATCTCGAATCAGGTCTCTTATGGAAGTGGCCTTTCGGATGGGCGCCCCGCCCTTTGAGAAGGTAAGCAGTTGGCGAGTCAGGTCTTTGGCACGAAGAGATGCATTCTCGGCCTCGGTTAAAATTTCAAACAATTCCTTGTCGGGATCAATTTCCATTTTTGCCAGCGAGATATTCCCCATAATTCCTGTCAAAATATTGTTGAAATCATGGGCAATCCCGCCAGCCAGCAGTCCCAGCGATTCCAGTTTTTCGGCCTTAATAAGCTCCTGTTCCATTCTGCGTTTTTCCGTGATGTCCCGAAAGGCTACAATAACACCCCGAATTTTTTCCTTTTCACCTCGAATGGGAGCCACGCTGAGGGCAATGAGATGCTCCGTTCCGTCTTTTGAAAGAAGAACGCACGGCTCCATCCACTCTGCGGAATCATGTGAAGCTTCCATTCGTTTGATCGGATATTCGCAGGGTTTGCCAGTGTTTTCATCAAGAATGTTAAAGATGTCTGAAATCAACTTGTTCTGCGCCAAAGAGTAACTCCACCCCGTCAGTTTTTCTGCCACCCGATTCATCAGCAAGACTTTTCCATCGGGTGTGGCGGAAATTACGCCATCCGTGATGGACTGGAGAGTGGTGGAGAGTTGCTCTTTCTCTTTGCGCAATGCGTCTTCCATGCGTTTGCGCTCCGTGATATCGCGTCCAATAACCACCAGACCCTGGCGCGAACTATCCTCATTAAAAATGGGCACCTTGATGACGTCGAAAATCTTCGTGCTCCCATCAGGTTGGGGGATGACCTCGTCTCCGCGAGAAATTTCTCCTTTTTCCCAGGCCAGTTCGTCCGTTCGCTCACAGGTTAAAAAAGCTTCTTTGTAAAACGGGCTATATGGGGCCAATTCGGAATCCTTTTTCCCTCGGTAGGGCACATTCTCAATCTGAAATAATCTCAAATCAAATTCATTGGCCTCCAGCCATCGTCCCTGGCCATCCTTAAAGCAGACAATATCCGGCATGGCGTTGATTAATGTGCGAAGTTGAGCTTCTCTGTGGCGCACAGTTTCTTCGGCCCTTTTTCGATCGGTGATGTCAATCGCGGTGCCTAAACCGGCCTTCTGCCCGTTCAGGACAATGGTTTTTGCCGTAAAATCGACCCAGCGCTCCTCCCCTGTTTTCGTTAAAATCTTGAACTCGTAGCGCACAGGAAGTTCTCGGGCATCCCCGGTTTCTCCAATTCTTAACAGCCCACGACTTTTAACCTGCTCCCGGAAATCAGCATGGACAATTTCCCAGAAATTCAGCGACAGCAACTCTTCGGAAGTGTATTTCGTGATTTTCTCCATCGCCGGGTTGACGTAAAGGAATTTTTCCCTGTAAATAAAAATGGCGCTTGGGGTTGATTCAGCCAGCGTGCGAAATTTTTCTTCGCTTTCAGCCAGGGCCTGCAATGCAAGCTGAAGTCTTTCCTTTTCCTGATTCAATTCCCGGGTGCGCTCCTGCACTTTTCTTTCTAACATTTGCCGATTGGTTCGGATCCGATTCTCCCGAATTCGATAAACCGAAAAGGCACCGGCTGATCCGGCGAAAAGAACCAGAAAAATGAACCATCCGGTTAGCCAAAAAGGAGGGACAATACGAAACGCCAATTTGGCCGCGTTTGTGCTCCATATTCCATTCGAATTGCGAGCGCGTACCTGAAACACGTAATGCCCCGGCGGCAATTTAGGGTAAATCGCTTCTGTCTGCCTTGTTAGCGGTGACCAATCTTTGTCGAAGCCTTCTAACCTGAATCGATAGTTAATCAATGAAGGACGTGTAAAACTGATGGCTTCAAAATGAAACGTAAGATGATTCTGACCGTGTTTCAGCTTCAAATTCTGGGTAAATGGAATGTTTTTGTAGAAAAGTTCCACGTTCGTTATTTTAATTCCCGGGGGATGCGTGTTGGGTTTTGCCATTTTGGGATTGAAATGAACCAGTCCCTTGATTGTTCCAAACCAGAGCGTCCCGTATTTATCCCTGAAGCCGGCTCCCTGATTGCATTCAATCCCAAGGAATCCTTCGCGCCTCCCAAAATGTGTAAGCGTGGAATCTTTTGAATTGAAGCGATCAACTCCCCGGCTGGTTCCGATCCACACGGATTTCCTTCCATCCACAGTGATCGAGTAGATAAAATCGCCGCTCAAGCCGTTGCGCGTAGTGTAATTTTTGAAATGAGTCCCATCGAAAATAAAAACCCCGCCTCCCGAACTGCCAGCCCAAATGTGGTTGGATGAATCCTCTGCCAGAGAAATAATGTTGCAATTGGACAGGCCATCCTTGGGACCAAAATTTTTGAAGGAACTTCCATCAAATTTTGTGAGCCCACCATTGGTTGCGAACCAAAGTCTGCCTGAGTGGTCCCTCAAAATTTGGTTAATTTGATCACCCCCAAGTCCGTCCTCTTTTGTGAAAAATTTATATTTTTTTTGTTTGGCGAGATAAACGAAAGCTCCCTCAGAATAGGTTCCAAACCACAAATGGTTATTTTTATCCGATTGAATGCAATTTATTTCATTCGAGGGAAACCCATTCCTGACCGTAAATTTCCAGGTCTGGTAAGTGGTGGGATCAAACCGCGTCACGCCATTTTCATTTGTTGCAAGCCAGAGCATGCCCGTTGAATCAACAAAAATATTCTGAATGTAATTTTCCGTTAAGCCGTCTTTTTTTGTAAAAACTTTGAATGAAAGAATCCGTGAAAACTGTGAGTTTATGTCGCAAGTGGCCAACCCATTTTCTGTACCGATCCAAAAACAGCCGTTATTACTTTGGGCAATAGACCAGATCGAATTCCCGGGCAGCCCGTCCTTTTGGGTAAAGAGCATGAAACTGCTATCTCGAAATTGAGCAACCCCTTCTCCGTCTGTGCCAAACCAGTAGTTTCCTTCCGAGTCTTGGTAAATGGCATTCACATAATTATTGGGCAATCCGTGATTTTTATCGATATAAAAAAAGCGGTATTTGACGGAGCGGGCGCGCCTGACCGGTGTAAGTTTAACAACCCCACCCGAAAAGGTTCCCACTAGGATATTTTGATCCTGATCCTCAAAAAGTGCCTCGACCCATTCACTCGGCAGGCCGTTGTGAATGGAATAATGGCGAAACGTCCATTGATTGGGATTCCGCACCGAAGGAATATATTCGAATAGGCCATTACTAATCGTTCCTATCCAGAGGTGTCCTCGGGAATCCAGAAGCAGGCTTTCAATGTTGTCAAGGAGCTTTTTATTCCCTTTAAAAAGTGCCTTTGGTTGAATTTGGTTGAAATCTGCTTGAGCGGGAATTTGAATCAGGCCGTTTTCAGTACCCAGATAGAGTGTGTTGGAATCGGGCTGGCAAATAGAAAAAATCCCATTGTAGGGCAAGCCGTTTTTCATTGAAAAGTGAGCCAATTTTTGCTGGTGGTATTTGTAAAGCCCATCGTCGTATGTGCCAATCCAGATTTGATGCCGACCATCTTCAAAAATAAAAGTGATCAATCCTTTACCCAGTGCGCGCCCGCTTTCAAATTTGGAGAAACGGTGCGTTCTGGGAGAATAAATGGAAATCTTCCCGTCACTGTGGCCGAACCAGATGTTCCCATCGTGAATCAGTGCACAAGCCGTCACTTCGTTGGAAGCCATTCCATCTTTTACCGTAAAATTAACAAAAGAGGTACCATTAAATCGGGAAAGACCATCCACCGTACCAAACCACAAATAGCCCTCCGAATCTTGAATAATTGTTTGCACCTGTGATTGTGCCAATCCATCCTCGTTGTTGTAGGTTTGAATGTTTAGGGTCTGTGCGGTAGCTTGTGAAGAGGTTTGCAAGAAAAGCGTGCCCAGGATGAGAAAAAACCCGATCCGGGCAGGCCAGCAATTCTGGATGAATGTTGTCACAGTTTGCAGTCTTTCTCTCATTTTATTCTTTGAAGGGGAGAGGAGTTTGAATTACTACAAAATATTAAATAATATCAGTTGAAATGTCAAGTTATATTTTTGTAATATTTGGGTGGGATTCTGGCTAAACACAAAAATGTCCCTGCGAAGTGGCCTCATCTTCGCAGGGACACGAGGTGTGGTGTGTGATGCGTAAAGCCTACCGAAGCAGGGTGCATTTTCCAACGGACATATGCGATCCGGCACGCAGGCGATAAAAATACAGTCCGGAGGCTGCCGTTTGCCCGGCGGCATTTTTGCCATCCCAGACTGACGAATGGGACCCGGCACTCAAAGTTACCCCGGAAATCAGCACCCGAATCAGCTGTCCTCTTGAATCGTAAAGGGCAAGATGAACCTGTGTTCGCGCCGGAAGCTCGAATTGGATTCGCGTTTCGGGATTAAAGGGATTCGGGTAGTTTGCAAGCGCAAAATCAGCGGGAACGGTGGAGGCAAGGGCTTTCTCCCGAACGCCCGTGGGATTCCCGTAGGTGTACAAACTCCTCTCCACATTTACCCAGGCGCTGTTATCCCATGCTTGTCCCGTTTCCTTTGTTAAATTCCCATTGGCGTCGTATTCAGAAAGGGTGTGGTACGTATTCTGCCAGGCATTGTTATTCCAGACCTGAGTCCGGTATTCGGTTTTCTGGCCGTTGCTGTTGGTGGTGGTCAAAAATTGCTTTTCTTTTTCCCAGCTTGAGCCGTTCCAATTAAAATGAATTTCTTTGGTCTCATTGCCATTGGCATCATATTCTGTTGTTGTTTTCGTCTGATTTTCCCAATCCGTGTTGTTCCACATTTGATGAATGACTTCTATTTCATTTCCATTGGAATCGTACCGGTAGGTAACCCTCTCCGTTTTGTTCCAATTGATTCCCATCCACATTTCGCTCAGATCTTCAACACGATTGTTTTGAGCGTCGTAGCTGTAGGAGGTGCGCATGAAATCCATCCAGGCGTTGTTCATCCACATCTGCATTTTGGATTGCTCGGGCAATTTGTCCGAATTGTAGGTGCTCGTGCTCTTCATAAAACGCTGCCAAACGCCACTTTCCATTTTATAAGTAGTTGTTTCTGTGATGTTATTATCTGCGTTGTACTTGGCTTCCGACTTCACAAAGCCGTCCCATTGGCCATTTTTCCAGTTGTACATCGACATGACGGTCAGGTTCTGGTTTGTATCGAAAACGTAAGTTACTTTGGTATCATTTTGCCATCCATGATTGGCGTCATATTTTTGCGAGATTTCTTCCTTGAGCGCCCCCTGGGCATTGTAAGAATAGGTGGTCTTTTGCGCATCCTGCCAGGCGCTGCTCAGCCATTTCTGCTTCAGCACTTGCAGAAGTGCGGGCTGCGGATTGGCCAAAATCACCGGAACGGGCAATTGGGCCATGTGTTGCTGCAGGATTTTCGCCGACCGAGGAAGGCCCTGTTCCTGCATCTGAATCGCCTGCGAAAAAACGGCAGTTGCGGTCATTAAAATAAAAACCGCCGTCAGCAAAACCTGTTTTTTAAACGGATTCATTTTGTATTACTCCTTTTTTAGTTCTTTTCTTAGTTTTTCCATTTGAATAGGTTTTTCCAAAATTGTGGACACCCCGGCCTTTTTCAGGTTTCCCAGGATTTTTCCGCTGAAATAGGCACT
>CAZMRE010000134.1:0-6419 GCA_964568545.1 uncultured Deferribacteres bacterium
TAACAGCCAATCTTGACTTTAATAATATAAATCCCTATTATGTTTCTGACTAATTCACCCACTCAGAATGATGAGGAACCAGTTTTCTTTTATAATCGCTTCTTCTAATAAGGTTGAGAAAATTGTTGTCAGTTTCCAAGAAAGGAGCCAGAAACCATTGATTTCTCATGCAAGAAAAAATTGAAAAATACATAACGATTCCGGTTTAGAATTTCAAAGCAAATATCGCTTTCTTTTTTACTCTATATTAGCAGGGTTGGGAAATCCGGTGGCTATATTGGGTAAATTGATTTTATGTAATTCTAGCATTCGGTAAATTGTCACGCGACTTAATCCTGCTTCAGAAGCGACCTTTGTGATATTACCATTATGTTTTGTTAACAGCGAAATTAAGAATTGTTTCTCAAACTGCTTAATATATTCTTTCTTTAATTCTTTAAAATTGGAGTAATGAGAACTCTGGCTCTGAAAAAATAATTTTGGTTTGTGGCCCAAAATAAATTCTGGTAAATCTTCGGTATGAATAATGCTTTTTTCGCTCATGGTTACGGCACGATAAATAACATTTTCCAACTGCCGAACATTTCCCGGCCAATGATAATCCTGTAAAAATCTCAATGCTGTTTCAGTTATTCCTTCGCATTTTTTTTCGGATCGTTTGCTGTATTTTTTTATGAAAAAGTGAACTAATAAGGGAATATCTTCTTTTCGTTGCTTAAGAGTTGGAAGTTCCAATTCCAACACACCAAGTCGATAATAAAAATCTTCTCTAAAGGTGCCCTTACTAATTTGTGCCTGCGGATTTTTATTTGTTGCGGAGATAACGCGAACTTCAACTTCCTTTTCTTCTCGTCCTCCCAGTCTTCGAAATTTTCTCTCCTGAAGAAATCGCAACAGTTTGGCCTGAACCGAAACATCCATTTCAGTCACTTCATCCAAAAATATTGTTCCCTTATGAGAAAGTTCCAATAGGCCAATTTTTGAAGTATTTGCGCCTGTAAACGCACCTTTTTCATAGCCAAAAAGCTCGCTTTCCAAAAGGCTTAAGGGAAGAGCATGGCAATCAATGGCAATAAAACTTTCGTTCTTTCGATTGCTTAATTGATGAATGGCTCTGGCCAGCATTTCCTTCCCTGTTCCACTTTCACCAATAATCATAACCGGAACATTTGATCTCGCAATTTTTGCAGCTTTCCTGAAGATTTCCTTCATAATTGGAGATTGCCCAATTATATTAAAGAAAGTATTTTGGGAATAAGAAAGATTACTCAATTCTAATCCACTCAGGTTTGAGCTAAAAATAATGGCTGTTTGGATTTGATTCGATTCAATGCCAGGAAATGGTACAAACCGGAGGAAAACATTGATTGTCTTATTGTTTTTTGTAATAATTCTTTTTAGAGTAGCTTCTGTTTCTTTTGAATGGTTGGTTGCACTAAGATTAGCAAATGAAAATTTCTTAGGATAAGCATGCATCGGGTTTGAGAACCGAATGAAATGCTGGTATATTTTACCAAGTGTTTCTTCCTTTTTATATCCAATAATAGTTTCAGCCGTTTTATTCCAGAAAATAATTTTCTCATTTTCGTCAAAAATACAAATGCCTTCTGGCAAATTGTTAAGGAATATTTCGTAAAGAGTGGCTTGCATTGGATATGCCTTATTGAAAAATAAAATATCCAAAAAAGAAATAATGATGTTGATTAAATATTTTTTCTACGGATATGTCTATTGGAAGTATTGAGCTTACTGTTTGTATTTTGATAAAATTATGACTTTTCCAGCAACATCATAAATCAATGTTTTAGACTCATTGCTAAAATGCTTATGCTTTTTGATTAAATCAAATCCATTTGAAGTTTTTTTAATAAAATTCGTGAAGAAATTTAGGAAGCTATAGATAATCAAATAACCCATATCAATAATACAAAAGAAGATAAGTAAAATAGAACAATTATTAATTGTATGTCAAAATTTAGTTATTTTTATGGCCAAAAATCCAGTTAATTTTTAATTATTTTTTAGAACCATAGCTAAAAAATATATTTACAAGTAGTTACAGATGTATCATTTTTGATACAAATTATGAAATTAGCAGCACCCGAACCCAAATTGCCTGTTGGATTTCTTGAAAAAGTATGTACAGCAAAAAATAATTATTTTAAGCAAGAAAAAATTACAATTGACTTTTCAATAAAATTTTCTATATTATAAAAGTTTGATTAAATCATTTTCGAAGAAGGAAAGATATGCTGCAATTTCAAAAGAGAATTTTCAATCTTTTATTTTTATTGGTTGTATTAGTGTTTTTCAGCTGCCGCCAAACCACCCATGTGCGCGTACTGAAATTGGCTCATAGTCTCGGTGTTCAGAGTCCCGTGCACAGAAGTATGGTTTACATGGCCAAGCGCTTGCAGGAAATCTCCGGCGGAAAAATGCGAATCGACATTTATCCGGATGGGCAATTGGGCTCGGAACGCGAGCTCATTGAGCTGCTACAAATCGGAAGCCTTGCGATGACAAAAGTATCCACCAGCCCATTGGAGGGGTTTGTGCCGGAAATGAAGGTTTACAGTCTACCGTATCTGTTTAAGAATGATAACAACTTGTGGAAGGTTTTAGATAGTCGTGTGGGTAAGCAGCTGCTCTTATCCGGCCAGAAATATTACTTGAGGGGATTGTGCTATTATGATGCCGGAAGCCGCAGCTTTTACACAAAAAACAAGCCAATCTTAAAACCAGCGGATTTGAAGGGACTAAAGATTCGCGTGCAAAAAAGCGCGACATCCTTTCAAATGATCCGCCTGATGGGGGGATCCCCCACGCCCATTTCCTGGGGTGAGTTGTACACGGCTCTTCAGCAGGGCGTGGTAGACGGAGCCGAGAATAACCCGCCCAGTTTTTATTTTTCCAAACACTACGAGGTTTGCAAGTACTACTCCTTGGACGAGCACACATTTGTTCCCGATATTGTTCTGATCAGTACTCATATTTGGAATAAATTAAACACTCAGGAACAACGTTGGCTTCAGCAGGCGGCTGATGAATCTGTGATTTATCAGCGACAACTGTGGGCAAAAGTCACTCAGAAATGCCTGATAGCGGTACAAAAAGCCGGCGTAAAGGTGTACTATCCTGACAAGGAGCCCTTTCAAAAGGCTGTGCAGGGTATTTATCAGCAGTATTCAAATACATCAATTGGCAAATTGGTGGATGAAATCCGAGAAATTGAGGCGAGTCCATGATCTTAAAAAAGCTTGTACAATGGACAGATCGTGTAATGGCGATTATTTTAGAAGCGCTCTTAGCCTTTATGGTTCTGGATGTAACCTGGCAGGTACTTTCCCGATTTGTGGTCAAGCATCCCAGTCCATACACAGAAGAAATCGCCCGATTTTTGCTTATCTGGATTGGATTATTGGGCGCCAGCTACGCTTACCGGCAAATGATGCATCTGGGTGTGGATGTTCTGGTGCAAAAGTTGTCCGGAAATAACCGGTTGTGGGCCGATGCAATAATTCATGCACTTGTGTTTTTGTTTGCGGCGTTCGTGATGGTTTGGGGAGGCTTCCGTCTGGTTTTGCTCACGCTGGAATTGGATCAAATCTCTGCCGCCTTGCAAATAAAAATGGGGTACGTTTATTTGGTCATTCCTCTAAGCGGGCTACTAATTAGTTTTTACGCCATTTTATTTTTACGGGATATTTTTATTCGATTTAGGGGGTCTGGTGAACCAATTATGGAAACAGAAGAAAAGATCATCGCCGTTGAGTAAGGAACCTGATTGATGGAATTGTCAATATCTGTTTTAGTACTGAGTTTTGTAATTCTGCTAGCGATTAATGTACCAATTGCCTTCAGTATTGGTATTTCTACTATTTTAACAATGCTCATCACTATTTCACCAGACGCCGCGGTTACAACGGTTGCGGAGCGAATGGCATCGGGATTGGATAGCTTCGCCCTGCTGGCAATTCCATTTTTTATTCTCTCCGGGCAGATTATGGGGAGAGGAGGGATTGCCAGGCGGCTCATCGACCTGGCCAAGGTAATTGTGGGTCCGCTGCCCGGCGGACTTGCATATGTGAATATTGTGGCAGCCATGTTTTTTGGGGCAATTTCCGGCTCCGCTGTTGCGGCCACCTCAGCCATTGGCGGGATCATGATCCCGCGAATGGAAAAAGAGGGTTTCGACAAAAGCTTTGCGGCGGCTGTGAATGTAACCTCCTCAACCGTTGGTTTGCTCATTCCTCCAAGTAATATTCTAATTGTCTATTCTCTGGCGAGCGGCGGTGTTTCGGTTGCAGCACTTTTTATTGCCGGGTACATTCCGGGGATTTTAGTGGGTCTAATGCTTATGGCAGTTGCCTGGATGATTTCTGTGAAACGCGGCTACCCCGTGGGACAGAAAAGTCGATTTCTGGAAGCGCTGGTTATTTTTCTGCAAGCCATTCCCAGTCTTTTGTTGGTTATTATTGTGATTGGCGGAATCATTGCCGGCATTTTTACGGCAACCGAAGCGTCTGCCATTGCTGTGATTTATTCTCTCTTTTTGGCAATGATTTATAAGGAGCTGAACTGGAAAGAACTGCCTTCCGTTCTTTTGGACACGGTCAACACAACGGCCATTGTGATGCTATTGATTGCCACGTCCATGGCCATGTCCTGGATCCTTTCATATGAAAATATTCCGCAAACGATTAGCGTGGTTTTGATTTCGCTCACTAACAACAAAGTCATTATTTTCCTCATTATCAATTTGATTCTTCTTCTTGTTGGCACATTTATGGATATGACGCCGGCTGTGCTGATTTTTACGCCAATTTTTTTACCGGTGGCGATGAAGCTCGGCATGCATCCCATTCAATTTGGGATTATGATGGTATTAAATCTGTGTATCGGGCTGTGTACGCCTCCGGTGGGTTCTGCTTTGTTTGTTGGATGTGCCATCGCCAAAATCCGGATTGCAGATATTATTAAGCCTTTACTTCCTCTGTTTGTTGCCATGATTTTGGCGCTTCTTTTTGTAACGTACATTCCGGCTCTCTCGCTCTGGCTGCCGCGCGTGTTTGGCTATTAGGGAATTACCTTAACTCCTCTGATGGTTGATTGAAAGGCTCCACCGCAAGTGGGTAGAGGCGCCAGGATAAAATGGTAGCTGAATACGACTGGTCGCTGAGCGGAGTCAAAGCAACCTGGGGGAAAGGCCAAGCACGAAATCCAAAATGCTGAACAAAAAAAATCACCGCAACGACGCCAGGGCGCAAAGCAGTGTTGCAAATCTTCATTCGCGGCATAAAAAATCTTTTTTGGCGGGGAAAATCTACCGGTACTTCAGCTCCGCTCTCCATGATCGAAACCACTATCACCCTGAAACCAAAAGAAGACTGGCGGCTCGGAGTGACTCTGAAAAAGCTGGTGCGTGAGTTGGATGAGGCCATTCAATTTCCCGGCCTGGCCAACGCGTGGACTATGCCCATCAAAACGCGCATTGACATGCTTTCAACCGGGATTAAAACGCTGGTGGGATTAAAAATCATGGGGAGCAATTCGATCGTCCTGTCGAAATTGGGCGAGCAGATTGCGCAAGTCCTTCGCAAGGTGCCCGGGACGGTCAGTGTTTTCCCGGACAAAACGATCGGCGGGAATTACCTCGATTTTGAAATCAATCGAGACGCGATTGCCCGATACGGTCTTGTGGTTGGAGATGTGCAGGACGTCATTATGTCGGCAATTGGCGGGATGAATGTGACTCATACGGTGGAAGGCTTGGCACGCTATCCAGTAAATGTCCAGTATAGCTGCGCATTTCGGGACAATCTTCCAGCGCTGAAACGTGTACTCATTACCACGCCATCCGGCGCCAAAATTCCCATTTCTGAGGTCGCGACGGTCCGCATCCACAAGGGGCCGCCGATGATAAAGAGCGAAAATTCCAAAAGAACCGCCTGGCTGTATGTGGACATCCCCGGCGTAGACGTGGGGTCTTATGTGAAAAAAGCTCAGGAGGTGGTGGATAAAGCTGTCGATTTTCCATCGGGGTACAGCATCGTTTGGAGCGGCCAATTTGAGTACGTGAAACGCGCCGAAGCCCGGCTGAAAGTTATGGTTCCGATTGTTTGAACCATTATTTTTGGTCTTTTGCACATTCTGTGGGGGATCGGATCCAGATCACAGGTTATGAAGCGAATTGCCGCGCCGATGGTTGGCGGAATGATTACTTCCACACTTCTCACTTAGAAACTTGTTGGTTATTTTTTTCTAATGGGCAATTTACTCATAATTTTTGTGGTTTTGGTTTTAAAAATTTCATATATTCAAACAATTCAATTATAAATGTTCCGTGCGGAAATCTTGGAAATCAAATGAAAAAAGCCAATGGAAATTTAAAATTATTTTTGGTTCTCTTGCTGATCGTG
>CAZMRE010000135.1:0-6271 GCA_964568545.1 uncultured Deferribacteres bacterium
CATCGTCAAAAACAATTCTGTGATTCTGATGGTACCAATCTTCTTTTGCAAGAATCGTGAGTGGTGTGGAAATGGTGGCACCGATATTCAGGAAATGACCCAGTGTAAACAAGCTGGCAAGTTTCATATTGGTACCACTGAACTTCGTATGAATTTGATCGTGTGCCAAAGTGTTTGTATTAAATGTCCAAATATCCAGGGCATCCCATTCGTAATAGTTCCAGTTGTAGTTATCATCGCCGCGCCAAAAGTTAATGGCACCTCCCACATAAAAATTGGGTGAGAGCTGCACAGCTCCGGAAACATTCCAGTAGCCCAAATAGCCCGACTCCAATTCATCTCCAATGTGATAAACCGAATCTCCTGGCGTGTTAATAAATTCTTTGGAATAAAAAACGCCGTCAAAATTCTGTGTTCGATTGTAACCAACGGCAAAAACCAGGCTTCCCCGATATGTGGGAATGGGGAAAACAAATCCACCCGCATTCAATCGGGAAAAATGACCCTTATCCGTGGTTGTCAGGGGACCCAGCGTCACCTTATTGATCAAACCGTAACGGGATAAAGAGCCGTACCATTCGATTTTTTTAATCAATCCCAATCCGGCGGGATTCCAGTGCGTGGCTGAATAGTCATCGGCTACTCCAATAAACGCCCCTCCCATTCCGAGTGCCCGGGCACCGATCCCAAATTCCTGCCCCTGCAGGGGAACAATATCTTGAGCGGAGCTACTCCCAATCCAGAGTCCAAAAAAGAGTGCTAAAGCAAGATTTATTCGAAAGAAGCGTTTCCACATAAATTCCTCCGCTGTTGTTCGTTTATCGTTTGCAAATTTCTATTTCCGATCCCTTTTTGAGCGGCTTCTGGAAGATGAAGAAGAACTTGGCACCGGTGCTGCTGGGCGGCTTCTTGGAGCCGGGGGCGAATAGCTGGGACGGCTGTACGAGCTGCTGCGTCTGCGAATAATCGGCTCGGAATGTCTCACCGGAGGCCTGTACACTCGCATGCGTGTAGAAGGACGAGATCGGTTCGATTGTCTGATTACATGAATACGACTCTCGTGTGCGGGCTTTCGTATGCTTCGGGATCGATTAATCGTTGAGCGTTTTGCCTGGCGCGCCTCTGAACGCCTGATGTAAATTATTCGTCTCTGATGTTGTGGCTGAATTGTACTCTTGCGGGTACGCTTGGGATGTCGAACCAAAATGCGCTCACCATTTCTGTCGTAGCGTTTTGCTTTTCTGATTCGCGTGACCTCTGTTTGTCCTGACCGCTTTGATTTTTCAACGCGAATGGCATCTGTTGGATATTGGGTAGCTGTAGGATTTTGTTTCCGAATACGCACAGGATTAGGCTCCAATCCGTTTCGCCGCCGGTCTGGTCGGTGTACCGGTTTATTGAATCCTGTTGAGATTCCTCCGCTAACGCCACTGCCGGCTGCCACTGGCGCCTCGATGAGGCCGCCCCGACGTCCTGTATCCAGACCTTCTCGCCGTTCAAATGGACGATTTTTCAATTGACGCCTTTCATAGGTGTAGGTTGAGTACCACCACCAGTCCACACCGCCTCCCCATCCGTCGTACCAATAATAGCGATACGGATTGTACCAGGGAGCCATGCTCCAGCGGTAAAAAGGTGTCGAATAGCGCCAATCCCATAAAAACGGATCGTAATAATAGGGCGAGCCAAAGGTCGCAGAAAAATAGAATCCATCGTAATAAGGCGGATAATAGGGATAATCGAAGTACCAATCGCCATACCAAGTATCAGGCCAATAAGGCAATCCGTACGGATATGTGGGAGAGTAGTAATTGTAAATATTAGTCGTTCCCGGTTGTTGGTTGTTATTTTGAGTCTGCTGATTGCCTTCGACGTAGACGGTGTCAGTTTCAGCAGGAGCCTGCTGTTGTTCAGAATAGGATTGTCCCGAATTCTGGTACGTACCTTGATCGCTCTTGGAAGCCGTGTAGGATTCCTCGGTTGCAGAATAATTCTGGAGCTGCGTGTAACAGCCGCCCAGGAATCCTCCAACGAGAACGGCTATACCAAGAATGAATAGTTTTTTTAAGATTTTATTCATACGTGCCTCCTTCCCTAAATAAGGGAGATATTAAAATGAGGGGATAATCTATCTATAATTAAATACAAGAAAAAAAGAATAAATGTTCCAATTAGTTTTGATTTTTTCTATTTAATTGATAGGAATTCCTCCACACTTCGCTTCGGGCGCTCGGCGATAAATTCGTCCGGGTTAGGAAGCCCCACGGGCAAAATGACCTGCAAATCCCATTCCAAATCCACTTTCAGTAGTTCGGAAATGGCGCGTTTTCGGGACGGTGTGTAGGTGACGGTTCCAAGATGAGCCTCTGTCGCGGCCAATAAAAACCATCCCACAGCAATCCAGAGGGATTCCTTGAAATAGGGGGATTTTCTCAGGCCAAAAACGCACACCAGATAGGGGGCCTCGCTCAAGAAAGGCTTTTGCGGGTCGATCTCCTGTTCCCGGAAGAAGGTCTTCATCCATGCGGGGGCGCGCATGTGGAAATCGGCCTCCGCTTCTTCTGAAATGCGGCGGATTTCGTTTCGAACAACCTCGTCTTTTACCAGAACGATTTTCCACGGCTGGCGATTGGCTCCGGAGGGAGCGTACTCGAAAACATCCAGCAGTTTTAGGACGGTTTTTAAAGGAATCTCTTTTTGAAGAAATTTTCGGCGCGTGCGTCTTTTTTTAACCACATCCCAGAATTCGCTCATTTAAACCTCAATTGTTGATTTACATTTTTTTGCCGCAACGACCCGAAGGCTTTTAATTTGCAAATATTGTAGCGTATTCCAGAGAGTTGATCCTGCCTGTTGAAAAATAGAGAACACATTTTAAAATCCGAAACACAAAGTCCGAAATCCGAAACAAATTCGAATACAAGAAATTCAAAACAAAACAGATGATTCCCTTTAGCCATTTGGGGTTAAAAACCCGAAAATGTGACGTGAATTGCGATCCACGAGCTGAAGCTCGTGGCAATTCAACTGGAGAATGGTTTACTCATTTTGTTTTTTCTAAAAGAATAAGCCGCGAATGCGCGAATGGGATTTTATTCTGATTAATCCGTTTTATTCATAAATTTATGCCACCAAGACTCCAAATTACTAAGACTATGGCATTTAAAAAATAGGGAACCCCCAATGGAGTTTTTTGAAAAATTCTAAGACTTTTGTTGTTTCATTTATTGCCAAGGCGTTGTGTATTTGTATCTTCGTGGCTATGAATTCTTTAGGTCAAATTCGTGAATCCGTAGCGTTTCTGTTTTTGAATGGCGGTCTCCGGCGCTATGTTTTCCCAGGGCAAGAATCAGCCCAACCTATCTTTCGGAAACATTCTGCCACTCTTTCTCTCTCCCGGCCAATTCCTGCTTCAAAAAGTGCCCGGTGTACGACTTTTCGTTTGCGGCTACTTCTTCCGGTGTGCCTGTGGCTACAACGGTTCCTCCGGCGTCGCCTCCTTCGGGACCCAAATCAATAATGTAATCCGCTGTTTTAATCACGTCCAGATTGTGTTCGATCACAATAACGGTGTTTCCCTTGTCCACGAGCCGGTTCAAAACCGTGAGCAGCATTTTCACATCTTCAAAATGAAGACCTGTGGTGGGTTCGTCCAGAATGTAAAGCGTTCGGCCGGTTGCAATTTTGGAAAGCTCTGTGGAAAGCTTCACCCGTTGCGCCTCCCCGCCGGAAAGCGTGGTTGCGGGCTGTCCCAGGCGAATGTAGCCGAGCCCCACATCGTAGAGTGTTTTCAATTTTCGATGAATAACCGGAATGTTCTTGAAAAACTCCATCGCTTCGTGGACGGTCATGTCCAGGACATCGGCAATGGACTTGCCTCGATAAGTAATTTCCAGCGTTTCCCGATTGTACCGCTTTCCCTTGCACACCTCGCACGTCACGTACACATCGGGCAGGAAGTGCATTTCGATCTTAATAATGCCATCCCCTTGGCAGGCTTCGCAGCGGCCGCCTTTCACATTAAAGCTGAATCGGCCGGGCTTGTAGCCGCGGATTTTCGATTCGGGAAGCTGAGAAAAAAGCTCCCGAATGGGAGTGAACACGCCGGTGTAAGTGGCCGGATTCGACCGCGGCGTTCGGCCAATGGGCGACTGGTCAATGTCAATAACCTTGTCGATGTTTTCCAATCCCGCAATGGAATCGTAAGGGAGGGGTAAATCTTTACTGTAATAGAGGCTTCGTTTCAGCGCCGGGTAGAGGGTTTCGTTGACCAGAGTGCTTTTTCCCGATCCCGAAACGCCGGTTACGCAAATAAACGTTCCCAGCGGAAATTTCACAGTAATGGATTTGAGATTGTTCCCGCGGGCGCCGATTAATTCGACAAATTTGCCGGTTCCGGGACGGCGGTTTTGGGGTGTGGAAATAAACTTGGTTCCCACCAAATATTGACCCGTTAGGGAGTGTGGGTTGGCTTTCACCTGCCGGGGCGTTCCGACGGCCACTACTTCGCCGCCATTTTCGCCGGCGCCCGGCCCCAGATCAACCACAAAATCGGCATGCTCGATGGTTTCGCGGTCGTGCTCAACCACCACAACCGTGTTGCCCAGGTCGCGCAGGCGTTCCAGCGTGTGAATGAGCCTCCGGTTGTCCCGCTGATGCAGGCCAATGCTGGGCTCGTCCAGAATGTAGAGCACGCCCACCAACTGCGAGCCAATTTGCGTGGCCAGCCGGATGCGCTGGGCTTCTCCGCCGGAAAGCGTACTGGCCGTTCGATCCAGCGTCAGGTAGTCCAATCCCACATTGATTAAAAATTGAAGGCGTGCGCGGATTTCCTTCAAAATTTGATGCGCAATCTGCTCTTCGCGTTCGGACAATTCCAGTGTTTCAAAGAAGTGATTAGCTTCCTTAACAGACATCTCCGTGATGTCGTGAATGTTTAAATTTTTTATTTTGATGGCCAGGCTCTCCGGCTTGAGGCGCGCGCCTCCGCAGGCAGGACAGGTCTTGATATTCATGTAGCCTTCAATCCACTCCCGAACGGATGCGGAATTGGTTTGACTGTAGCGTCGTTTCAAATTGGGGATCACGCCTTCAAATTTGGTCTGGAACTCAGCCCGAATCTTTCCGTGTGTGCTGCGATAATTGACGTCGATTTCCTCATCTGAGCCGTAGAGAATAATCTGACGCAACGCTTCCGGGAGCTCTTCCCAGGGCGTGTCCATGCTGAACCCGTAGTGTTTGGCAAGCGATTTCAAATGGGTGAAATACCACCCGTCTTTTGCCTGCCCCCACGGCTCGATAGCCCCCTGGTTCAAGGATTTTTTGGGATTGGGTACGACCAATTCCGGGTCGATTTCCATGATGGTTCCCAGACCGTTGCAAACCGGGCAGGCACCGTAGGGACTGTTAAAGGAAAACATGCGCGGGCTGATTTCCTCGTAACTTACGCCGCAGTCCACACAGGCAAAGTGTTCGCTGAAGAGATGATCGCCCCCGTCCAATTCATTCACCACAACCAGACCCGATGCCAAACCCAGCGCCGTTTCCACGGAGTCGGTCAATCGATGGGTGATTTGCGGCTGAACCACAAGTCGATCGACCACAACATCAACATTGTGCTTTTGGTTTTTATTCAATTTGATTTTCTGGGAAACGTCCAGGATCTGGTCATCTACCCGAATGCGCACGTAGCCCTGTTTCTGGATGTTCTCGAAAACATCCCGGAATTCGCCCTTCCGTCCACGCACAATGGGCGCCATGACTTGAATCTTTTTACCCTCGGGTAGTTGGAGTACGGAATCCACAATTTGCTGGGGCGTTTGGCGCTGAATGCGCTTGCCGCATTTGTAACAGTAGGGAATGCCGATCCGTGCAAACAGCAGACGCAGGTAGTCGTAAATCTCCGTTACCGTCCCTACCGTGGATCGGGGATTTTTGCTGGCCGTGCGCTGTTCGATGGAAATGGCCGGCGAAAGCCCCTCGATGTAATCCACATCCGGTTTTTCCATCAGCCCGAGAAATTGTCGGGCATACGCCGAAAGCGACTCCACGTAGCGGCGCTGGCCCTCGGCGTAAATGGTGTCGAATGCCAGGGAAGATTTTCCCGAGCCGGAAAGCCCGGTAATGACAACCAGCCTGTCCCGTGGAATTTTAACGTCGATGTTTTTGAGATTGTGCTCGCGGGCACCTTTAATGAAAATGTGGTTGTTTTTCGTCATCATGCGAAATAGCGAAGTTTCCTCGCAAAAGCCATTGGCAATCCCTCTTGAAT
>CAZMRE010000136.1:0-4056 GCA_964568545.1 uncultured Deferribacteres bacterium
TGAGGAGAGCAGTCATTCTTTTCAGATTTTCCGGTTCGTGGAGTTTGTCTTTTGATGCGCCCACAATCAACACCGGGCAGGTAATGGTGCCCAGTTTTTCCCAGATGGTGTATTTAGCCAGAGCAAGCACCGCTTTTTTCAATTTCCAGGGATCCGCAGCATCGAGCGAGTTTGAATATTTTTGGTACTGGGCGTAATCGGTAGTAACATCCAGTCGAAAATTTCGTAGATACCATTTTACGAATGGCTTAAAAATCAGGTACAAACGCGGTGGAAACGGACGGATGAGCCAGAGTCCCCAGCGGGGAACGCGAAATTCGGCATTGGGTGCAATGAGAACCAGAGCACTTGGCTTTGGTCTGAGCTCCGAAAAGCAATCCAAAATAGCTGTGGCACCGAGTGAGCTGCCAATTAGAAGGTAATTGGATGATTTGATTTCAAGTTCGGGAATAAGCCTAACAATATCCTGGCCGATGTCTTCAACACCGAAGCCGATGTTTCTCTGAATTCGGGAGGAAATTTTTTCGCGGGTTTCGATATAAAAAACCCGAAAATCCCGGGTCATCTCACGAAGCACATCCCGCCAGGCCGCAGGTTTTGAGATCCAGCCGCTGACAAAAACGATATCGGGTTGGTCTCTTTGTTGAGCCGGCAAAAAGGTGATTACCCGAAGGGAAACGCCCGCAGCGGCCGACAGCCATTCTTCAGAGAATGTGGCTCCCGGGGCACAGAGTTCTGGAATATTGTCCATTTTTTTGTGATCCTTGGCCTGAATTATTTGGAAAGCTGTGCCACAAAGGCACTAAAACACTGAGAATATTATATTTAATGTCTAAGCGAAAACACCTGGAAAATATTGCGTAAGCATCTTGCTTGCGTTAGTTTTTTATTAGAGACAAAGAATGAACCAGATCAAATTTTACAAGCCGAAGGCTTGTGCCGCGGTTTCGTTCCGATGCTGGTTAAGCAATGACGAATTCAAAATCAAATTTTTTGAAAAGTTTTCAATGATTTTATCTTGCTATTTATGATCAAAACCCTGTGTTTTCGTGGTTATGATTTATTCATGTTAGGTCGGAAATTGTTGACCCAAACCGCTAAAATATACAAAAATATTTTTGGATTGTCATTAAAATTCTTTTAACGAAGGTAAATTTCTGTGCCGACTATTCAACCACGAAAGAAGAATCCCGTTTTACTTGAAGGAAAAATACCCAAGACCCTGATCCGACTTACGCTTCAAATGTTCATTGGCATTTTGGCCATGCAGATTTTTAATCTGGTTGACACATTTTTTGTGGGTCAGCTTGGCGCCAAGCAATTGGCAGCAATGGGGTTTACATTCCCCGTTGTGATGGTTATTAACAGCATTGCCCTTGGGCTGGGAATTGGCGCATCTTCCGTTATTTCTCGTGCCATTGGCCAAGGAAACCAGTCCAAAGTTCGTCGATTTACAACGGATGCGTTGTCACTTTCGTTGATTATCGTCACCTTTTTTGTGGTGATTGGGCTGTTTACAATTAGGCCGCTTTTCCATTCTCTCGGGGCTTCTGCGGAAATTATTCGGTACATTGAATCCTACATGAAAATCTGGTATTTGGGAATGCCCTTTGTTGTGATTCCGATGGTAGGAAATAACGCTATTCGCGCCACAGGCGACGCCAAAACACCCAGCTTTATAATGGTGAGTGCGGTGTTGATAAACATCATTTTGGATCCGCTCCTCATCTTTGGCTACGGTCCGTTCCCGCGATGGGAATTGGCCGGCGCAGCACTGGCGACGGTTATTTCCCGCGGGATTACGATGGTTTTGTCCCTTTGGATTCTCTACCATCGGGAGCGAATGATTACGCTTGCCATTCCGAAACTAAAAGAGGGCATTCAATCCTGGGGGAAAATTCTTTATATTGGATTACCCGCTGCTGCGACAAATTTAATTATGCCCATTTCGTTGGGAATTATTACGCGATTGGTGGCTCGTTACGGTGCAACGGCCGTAGCCGGTTTTGGTGTCGGATCGCGTATTCAGATGTTCTCACTGGCTATTATCGGCTCGCTTTCGTCCGTTTTTACTCCCTTTGTCGGACAGAATTGGGGTGCCAAACAGTATGCAAGAATTAAGAGCGGCGTGGCCTTTAGTTATCTGGCCTCGTCTATTTGGGGTGTCTTCCTTTTCGTGATTTTTCTTTTTTTAGCCCATCCGATTGCAACCCTTTTTAACCGGAATCCACATGTCATCTGGACGACCAGTGTCTATTTGAGAATAGTTTCAATCGGCTTTCCTGCCTTGGGGATTCTGATATTAACCTCTTCAACTTTCAATGCCTTGAATAAACCAATTCCTGCTTCAACGCTCATGGTAATGCGAATGTTTGTTCTGTACGTACCGCTGGCTTACCTGGGGTCAAGTGTATTTGGATTGACCGGGATATTCTGGGCAGCAGTGGCTTCAAATCTTACATCCGCAATAGTTGCGTATTTTTGGATCAGAAAAGAATTGGCTACTCATATCTCAATGCCTCAATTGGATTAAGACTTGCTGCCTTTCGTGCAGGGTAAAATCCGAAAAAAATTCCCACAGCCGCAGAAAACAGGAACGCCAACAAAACAATGGCCGGATTAATTAGGGCGTACAGGCTGGTAAAATCGTTAATAAAAAAGGCCGCCGCTATTGAGATTAAGATTCCAATAATGCCTCCAGTCAGGCTGAGCACAACGGCTTCAATTAGGAATTGACTCAGGATATCAGTGTCCCTGGCGCCAACTGCCATCCGAATACCAATTTCGCGGGTTCTTTCGGTAACGGAAACCAGCATAATGTTCATAATGCCTATTCCACCTACGATAAGGGAAACACCGGCAATAGCCCCCAATAATAATGTCAGCGTTTTGGATGTTGCCGAGGCAGCCTCTGTTATCTCCGCCTGAGTTCGGATCCGAAAATCATCATCTTCAGCGGGATTTATGCGATGCGACTGGCGAAGAATCGCTTCTATTTGATCCTGAGCCAGATTCAAATCGTCATCCGATCTTGCACTGGCCAGAATCATGTGAATGTGACGTCCGCCGCTTAATCTGTAAAGGACTGTGGTAGATGGAGCCAAAATAATATCGTCCTGGTCAGACCCCATGGCACTTTGTCCTTTTTCCGTTAGTTCTCCTATTACCCTAAAAGGGGTGTTGCGGATACGAATTCTCCGCCCCACAGGATTTTGCCCCGGAAATAATTCGTCAGCCACAGTTTTACCCAGAACAGCTACTTTTCGCTTAACCAGGACGTCTCGTTTTGTAAAGAATTGTCCATATTTAAGCCCCCAATTCCGAATTTTAAGATAATCCGACGAAACCCCTAATATCGATGTGCTCCAATTGTTCCCACCGCCAATCACCTGACCGCCTGTTCTAACAATTGGCGAAACACCGGATAAAAGGGTTGCCTGCTTCTGTAGGTCCGTTACATCATCCATAGTTAATCGATTGTAGCTTCCCGCACCGCGGCTGGCTCCTCCGGCACGTGATGCACCAGGAAAAATAATAATTAAGTTTGTACCAAGGGATGAAATCTCATTTACGATTTTTGACTGTGCCCCCTGGCCAATGGCCACCATTACAATCACTGCACTGACGCCAATAATGATTCCAAGCGAAGTCAACAGACTTCTCATTCTATTTCTCACAATACTACGGAATGCGGCTTTTAACAGATTATTTAATTGAAACATTCCCTGTCGTCCTTTATTTGATTACAACCATAGCGCACCAAAGTGCAGGTTAAGATTTAGATAAAGAGAAAAAATGTCTTTTTTCTTAATCTCGGCCTGAACCTTCTATTCATCATTCTTTAACCTTCATTATTCATTGCCACAAAGGCTCTAAATCACGAAGAATATTACAAATACAATAATTGGTTGTTTGAAACTCTGTTTGTTTTATGTGTTTTCCTATTCCAATGAATATTTATATATCCTACTGTTTATTATGGCATTGTGTCTTTGAGTCTTCGTGGCTATTGAATTTTTCAGGCTATAAAGATTTTTTCAACTCCAAAACTTCTTG
>CAZMRE010000136.1:4156-6261 GCA_964568545.1 uncultured Deferribacteres bacterium
AAAACTTCTTGCAAAAAACAAGGATTTGACTGGTAATACCATGGAGATGTGTTCCTCTAAATTTGATCTTGACCTAATTCCTCTAAATCCTTTCCGGCATCACGACGATGCTTGACGAGTGATTTTTCTACAATTAAACCATCTCGCATTTTAACAATTCTTTTGGCATATTTCGCCAATTCCTCTTCATGGGTAACAAGCACAATTGTAATTCCCTGATCATTAAGCTCCTGAAATAATGATATGACCTCAATAGACGATTTTGAATCCAGGTTGCCCGTGGGCTCATCCGCCAAAATTATGGAAGGATTGTTGATTAAAGCCCTTGCGAGAGCGACACGCTGTTGTTGCCCGCCAGATAATTGATTGGGCATATGATAAATCCGATCACCCAGTCCCACGCGTTCCAGGGCTTCAACTGCAACTTTTCGAGGATTTTTTATTCGCCGCGACCGATCGTACAATAGCGGCAGTTCCACATTCTCCAGTGCAGACGTTCGAGGCAGCAGATTAAACGTCTGAAATACAAATCCAATCTTTTGATTGCGGATTTGAGCATATCTGGTTTTTGTGAGTGAATTTACACTGATGCCGTCTAAAAAATAATCTCCGGATGTGGGCTTATCCAAACAACCCAGAAGGTTCATCAGTGTGGATTTCCCCGAACCGGATGCTCCCATAATGGCCAAAAACTCCCCATTAGTCACTTGCAGATCGACGCCGCGAAGGGCGTGCACAGACACCTCGCCCACCCGATAGGTTTTGGTCAAAGCTTTCGTCAGAATCACAGGATCCATTACAAAATTTCTCCGGTTTTTTTCCTCTTAAAATTGACTTGCCCGCCCATCCTAAAATAATGGCCTTCTCCGAAATCTCGGACTGGATTTCTCCGATTTTATCGAATTACTGGCAAATCCGGTAATGACATTCATTCCCTCATGAATGTGCCGTCCCCGAACGATTTCAGTTTTTATGCCATCTGTTGCTCCGGTTTTGATCCTTTCCATATTTAGATTTCCCTTTTGATCCAAAAACCAAATCTGAGCACCGTGTTTTGATTTCCAATTTGAAGGCCCCATATATCCACCACGGGATTCTGCCAGTTTTGGCAATTTCCCAATCCGGGATTTGATTTTTGCTCGCACAGAATCGGGGAGATTTTTTAATTGTTTTTCTCTATTTTTCAGAAAAGAAAGAATCATTTGCTGATTGGGACGAAACTGCAGAGCAGTATTGGGTATCAACAAGACGTTTTTTCGCTCTTGAATGATGAAGTCAATTGTTGCCGTCATTCCGGGAAGTAATAATTTTTCCTTGTTGGGTGCATCCACAATTACCGTGTAATTTACCACATTTTGGACTGTTTGAGGCTGAAGTCGGATCTGCTTCACCGTTCCAAAGAAGACCTTGTCGGGATACGCTTCGACAGTAAATCGCGCTTTTTGCCCCACTCGAATTTGCCCGATATCACTTTCATCTACCAGGGCATGAATCTGCATTTTTGATAAATCCTCAGCAACGACAAATAGAGTGGGGGCATTAAATCTTGCTGCTTCCGTCTGTCCCTCTTCCACTGTTCGTTCAATCACCGTGCCATTAATTGGCGAGCGAATGTAAGCATAATTCAAATTTCGCCTGGCACTATTTAGATTGGTTTCTGCTGATATTAGGGCTGCCCGTTGTGTTTCAAGGTTGGTTTTCACCGGCAGAAAATCTGCTTCTGAAATTAATCCTTTTTTAAAAAGGCGCAGATCACGTTGATAGTTATTTTCAGCCAGTTTTAGCTGGGCTTTTTGCCTTTGAACACCGGCCTCAGCATTTATAACCGATGCTTTCAAAACGGTCGTATCTAATACGGCCAATAACTCTCCCTTGTAGACTTTATCATTGAAATCAGCATAAAGATGAGAAATTTCTCCGGAAACCTGTGTTCCAATGTTGACCGTTTTTACCGGATTAATCGTTCCTGTACTGGAAACCGTATTCTCTAAATTACCACGCTCTATTTTTGCAAATAAGAATTCGTTTTTGGCCTTCTCATTTCTATTCCACAGGAAGGTGCGATAACCAGCCACAATTAGTAAAATAATAATGATAATGATGAT
>CAZMRE010000137.1:0-6213 GCA_964568545.1 uncultured Deferribacteres bacterium
GGAACAGCCGGGGGATTCGTTTCATGGCTTCGCCATTTGCGTATTCGCGGTTTTTGCTTTTGGGCTTCCTACGTGCCAAAAAGCAGCCGTAAGTCTTGTCCCAACGGTAGGGCATTTGACGGAAAAGCGCCTGCTCTTATCCTCAATCTTAATCTTGACCTCTCTCTTAATTTTAATCTCCGTCCTGTTTTTTATGCTTAATTCCTCCTATCCTTGCATTTTGGCAAAATCTTTTTTACATTTAAGCAATGCAAAAAACAACGAGTTGATTTTTATCATTTTCAGGAGGTTTTGTGAATAAAATTCGAGTGGGGGTGATTGGCATCGGAAAATTGGGACGGCTACACGCCGCTCTTTTGAAAGAAATTTCAAGCGCTCAATTAGTCGGTGTTTACGATTCCAATCCTCAGCGGCGAACGGCCGTATCCCGGGAATTCGAACTTGCAGAATTTTTGTCTTTCGGGGATTTGCTTGAGGCCGTGGATGCAGCCGTTATTGCCGTCCCCACACAATCCCACGCGGAAGTAGCGGGCACGGCGCTTCGTGCGGGGAAGCATATTTTTATCGAAAAACCTGTAACCACCACCCTTCAGGAGGCGGATCGCTTAATTGCTCTCGCTGCCGAAAAGGGACTCAAAATTCAGGTGGGGCATATCGAGCGGTTTAATCCAGCATTTGCGGCCATTCAGGGGGAATCGCTTTCGCCCATGTTTATCGAGACCCATCGCCTGGCGTCCTTCGATCCCAGGGGGACCGATGTGGCCGTGGTTCTGGATTTGATGATTCACGACATCGATTTGATTCTAAATCTCGTAAAAAGTCCCGTTGAAATGATTGACGCCACCGGTGTGGCGGTTGCCTCCCACGAGGCAGACATAGCCAACGCCCGTATTCGCTTTCGGAACGGCTGTGTGGCCAACATGACGGCCAGTCGCATTTCGCTGAAAAAAATGCGGAAGATGCGAATTTTTCAGAAGGATGCGTATGTGACACTGGATTTTCTCCAAAAGCAGGCGGAAATCTACCATCTTAAGGATGCGAATGCTCCCAATGATCCGGGTCTTCTTGCTTTTAGTACCGTGGGGCCTGAAGGGTTGTCAAAGAAAATTCTTTACGAAAAACGAACGCGCGAGGGTTCAAACGCACTTAAAGAAGAATTAACCGCTTTTGTAACCGCGATTCAAAACGACACTGATCCTCCGGTAACGGCAGAAGACGGGCGGAAAGCACTGGATGTGGCGCTTCAAATTATGGAACAGGTACACGAACACGCAAAATTATATCACTAAAAATAGGGAAAAACCATTGGATATTCGCGAAGTTGTTTTTAATAATCGAAGTTACACGCCGATTCCGCTGATTTTGATTGTTTTGATTTTGGCCTCACCAACGTGGCCTTTATTTTTAATTGGATTGGGAATAGCTCTTCTGGGTGAATGGCTGCGCATCTGGGGGGTGAGCCACGCCGGAAGCGCCACGCGCACCACTAGCGGCGCCGGAGGCGAGGAACTCATTACCTCCGGACCGTTTGCTTACGTTCGTAATCCCCTTTACGTGGGCAATTTCCTAATCACAATCGGGTTTACCGTTGCCAGTTGGGCGTGGATGCCCTGGATGCTGATTCTCGTGATTCTCTTATTTGGGCTTCAGTATTGGCTGATTGTTTCACTGGAAGAAGACTACCTGTCCGGGCATTTTGGCTACAAATACCAGGTGTACAAAAACCATGTTCCGCGGTTCCTGCCGCGGCTAATCCCCTGGGCCGATCGGGATCAGCGCCGGGGAAACTGGCGGGTCGCTGTTCGTTCGGAAAGAAGCACACTAGGTAGCTTTGTGACTTTTGCGCTGGTTCTTTGGGCGCGGTGGAAACTTTTTTCGTAGGAAGAAACCTATGCCGCGAATTATGATTATTGCGGGGGAAACCTCAGGCGATTTGCACGGCTCCGGCGTGGTTCGGGAAATTCTCCGCCGCCGGCCCGATGCGGAAATCGTGGGCATCGGAGGCCCCCAAATGTCCGCCGCAGGTATGACCTGTTTTTATTCCACCGATCAAATGGCCATTCTGGGATTTACGGAAGTGGTGCGCCATTTTCCGTTCATTCGGCAGGTTCATGCCCGGCTTACCCGCGAACTGCAAACCGCGCCGGCCGATTTACTCATTTTAATTGATTATCCCGGATTTAATCTCCGTTTTGCCAAGCAGGCTAAAAAGCAGGGAATCCCGATTCTGTACTACATCAGCCCTCAGGTTTGGGCCTGGGGGAGGGGCCGGGTTAAAAAAATCGCCCGGCTGGTGGATAAAATGGCGGTTATTTTTAAGTTTGAAGAAGAAATCTACCGCGAGGCCGGCGTGGATGTTACCTTTGTTGGCCATCCGCTTCTGGACAGCCTGCGGTTTGATTGGGATCGGGAGTCCTTCCTGAAATCACTTAACTATCCTCCGGAAACCAAAATTTTCGGACTTCTGCCGGGCAGCCGTCCGCAGGAGGTGCAAAAACTTCTGCCGAAAATGATCGAAACGTTTTTCAAATTGAAAGAAGTCTTTCCCGATTTACAGGGCGTTGTGAGCCGCTCGCCGCAGCTCTCGCCTGATTTTTATGACCCCTTTCTTTCGGATGAACTGGTGCTTACGCCGCAGACACACGCTCTCATGCAAAATAGCCATTTTATGATCGTTGCGTCGGGAACGGCCACGCTGGAAGCGGCCCTCTACGGAAGCCCCTTTGTAGTGGCCTACAAAATATCTGAACTGTCGTACCTTCTGGGCAAATTCCTGATTTCTGTGGATCACATCGGGCTGGTAAATATTGTGGCCGGAAAGCGAATTGTGCCGGAATTTATCCAGCGCGATTTCAGAAGCAGCGTGATGGTTCCCGTGATCGAAAGAATTCTGACCGATGCTCAGGAATATTATCGCATTCAGACCGACCTTTCTAAAATTCGGGAGAAATTGGGAACGCCCGGGGCGTCCGCTCGCGTGGCGGAGCTGGCGATTGAAATGGCGGGTCAGCGATGAAAAAGAGAAAGTCTGTTTCATTTTCGAAGCGTCTTCAAGTGTATTTGGCCTCCTTTTTGGGGTGGGTGATTTTTCTGGGGTTGGGTTCAACGCTGCGATTTTACACCCGGGGGTGGCAATACGTCCGGCGGCTGAGGCGCTCGGGGCAAAATTTTCTGATTGCCGTTTGGCACGGGCGCATATTTTTGCCGGTTTACGTGCACCGATCTCAGGGAATTACCGTGCTGGTCAGTCAGCATTGGGACGGCGAGATGATTGCTCGTACGATTAAAATGCTGGGATTCAAAACCGTCCGCGGCTCCAGCACACGCGGCGGACGGAAGGCTTTTCGCGAGATGGTCTCGGTTTTGAAAAACGGCGGCAGTGCGGCCAACATCCCCGACGGGCCCACCGGGCCGGCTCATCGAATGAAACCGGGAACGGCGTTTCTGGCGCAAAAAAGCGGCGTTCCGATTTTGCCCATGTCGTTTGCGGTATCCTCCGGCAAAAAATTCCGCAGTTGGGACCGCTTTCTGCTGCCTCTCCCGTTTTCAAAGGCGATCGTCACCTATGGGGAACCGATTTACATCCCGAGGGAGTGGTCTTCCGAACAGGTGCTGGCATTCCTTCCTGAAATCGAAAAGCGACTGACACAGGTGGAAAAACAGGCCGATGACTTCTTCGAGATTTGAAAAGCTCTTGCCATTGCTGGTTCCGCTGTCCTGGCTGTACAGCGGAATCGTTCGTTTTCGAAATCTTTTGTACGATTGGGATTTGTTGCCCGTACACTGGGTTCCGGCTCCGGTTGTCAGTGTGGGAAATGTAACGGTGGGTGGTACGGGCAAAACGCCCATTGTGATTTTTCTGAGCAAGCTGTACGAAGAGAAGGGTAAGCGGGTTGGCATTCTCACCCGGGGCTACGGCAGGGTGTCCAAAAAAACGGCTCTTGTTTTTGGAAGCAAAGCAAACGTAACTCCTGAAAAAATAGGCGATGAGCCTTATCTTATCTTGCAAAACCTAAAGGGCGTTTCCATTGCTGTCGATAAGAATAGATGGAAGGGGGGATTGGCGCTCTGGCGAAACGAACCGGTAGATGTGTTTTTGCTTGACGATGGATTTCAGTATCGGGCTATTTCCAAGCAGGCTGAAATTGCCGTTCTGGATGCCACAAGCCCGTTCGGAAATGGCCATGTTTTACCGGCAGGCTGGCTGCGAGAGCCTTTGAGCGCCTTGAAACGAGCCTCGCTCATCTGGCTTACCCGTGTGGATGAAGCGCCGAACCTGGGCGATGTGCTCCGCCGGGTGCGTGCCCTGACACGCGTACCGATTGTTCAAAGTGTTCACAAACCTGAGACAGTTAGCAGGGTAGATCGCTCAGAACAAAAGCCACTGGATTTTTTTGCGGGGAAACCTATTGCGGCATTCAGTGCCATCGGCAATCCGGAATCCTTTCGGCACACTCTCGAAAAACTGACTGTCGATCTCAAATATTTTAAATCGTTTCCGGATCATCACCGATTTACGGAAAAGGACAGTGACCTTATCCGCCGGATGGCAAAAGATCGGGGGGCGGCGCACATTGTGTGTACGGAAAAGGATGCGGTCAAGCTGGAAAAAATGGATCCTGATTTTTGGTTTTTAAAAATCTCCATTCAAATGGTCAGGGGGAAAGAAAATCTGCTTGATTTATTACCAAATTTACAATAAATTTGTAAAGAAAGTGAGACAACCGCATACGCTTTGGTGATTTTGGAAAAACTCCAGTTTTTAACATTCGGATATTCATTTCAGAAAAACAAGTTGGAGATGGCTTAGGTGCCAAAATACAATCAATTCAATTGGAATTAATGGAAAGGGGATTTCTTAATGCCTAAAGAATACCAGGTATTGATTGTTGATGACGACGTTAATATTCGCAAAATGATCGAAATCAATCTGAAAAAGGATAAAATTTACGATATCATTTCTGCGGCCAATGGGGAATCCTGCCTAAAAATCATGCAGGACACTATTCCCGATCTTGTCCTGCTCGACATTCAAATGCCTGGTATTGATGGAATTGAAACGCTTCGCCGAATCAAACAGGAGAATCCGAAAATTCCCGTGGTTATGATGTCGGCACACGGCACCATTGAAACGGCCGTTAAATCCATGCAATTAGGCGCTTTCGATTTCATTACAAAACCCTTTTCGGGGGATCGGCTTCGTTTAACCGTCAAAAATGCCATTGAAAATAGCAGTCTGAAGGCTGAGGTTGACCGCTTGCGTCAGGAGCTTCAGGAGCGCTACCAGTTCAAGAATATTATTGGCGAGAGCGGCCCCATGCAGGAAGTCTTTAAGGCCATTAAAAAAGTCACCGACAGCAATGTGACTGTCCTGCTCCAGGGGGAGAGCGGTACCGGAAAAGAACTGATTGCCCGGGCCATTCACTTTGAAAGCGAAAAACGAAGGAATAAACCATTTGTAGCGGTCAATTGTTCGGCGTTGCCGGAATCCCTTTTGGAAAGTGAATTGTTTGGACACGAGAAGGGATCTTTCACCGGTGCGTCCGGGCGCCGCATTGGAAAGTTCGAACAAGCGGATGGCGGGACAATCTTTCTGGATGAAATTGCCGAAATGAGTCCGTCGACTCAAGTAAAAATTTTGCGGGTTCTTCAGGAACGCGAATTTGAGCGTGTGGGGGGAAATGAGCTAATCCACGTCAATGTTCGAGTCATTTCGGCCACAAACAAGGATTTGGAAGAAGCCATCAAAAAGAATGAATTTCGGGAAGATTTGTATTATCGTCTCAGCGTTTTTCCCATTGTTATTCCGCCTCTGCGCGAGAGGAAGGAAGATATTTCCCTGTTAGCCCAATTTTTTATTGAGAAATATGCCAAGCGGGAAGAAAAGGATGTTCGAGAGCTGTCCCCGGATGCGCTGGAATTACTGACGGCCTATCACTGGCCTGGCAATGTGCGTGAATTGGAAAATGCCATCGAACGCGCCGTCATTCTGGCTTCTTCAGATCAAATCCTGCCCAAAGATCTGCCTGCAAATGTTCGGGCAATTGGTGAGAAAAAAATGGCTGAACCGGGAACGGGACCTCTGAACAACTGGATCGAAAAGTTAGAAGAAGAAGCCTTGCGAAAAGCATTGCTTGAAAGTGAGGGAAACGTCTCACTAACCGCCCGAAAACTGGGAATCGGCCGGGCCACAATTTATCGGAAGGCAAAAAA
>CAZMRE010000138.1:0-6159 GCA_964568545.1 uncultured Deferribacteres bacterium
TTTTCAGCTCTGTCATTTCGATTGGAACAGGCGCGCCCCTGGGCCCTGAAGGCCCTGTCGCAAAGATTGGGAGCGGTATCGGCTCCTACATGTCACAGATTTTTAATTTTGATCGAAATGATATGATGATGTACACGGCAGCCGGTGGAGGTGCAGCCATAGCGGCCGTCTTTAATGCTCCCATCACCGGGGTCTTTTTTGGAATTGAGGTCATTTTGCTCAACGACCTGAAAAACAGAGCACTCAGTTCGCTAATTATTGCCTCGGTTTTCGCCGATGTCGTTGCCAGAGCCACTCTCGGGAATAATCGAATTTTCCATATACCCAATTATGAACTGGGATCCATGAATGATTATTTGTTCTTCCTTTTGTTAGGAGTGGCTGCCGGTTTATTATCCATCTTCTATGTTTGGTTTAAGGAATGGTCGAAAGATCTCTTCAATAAAAAACTTCACACAAAGAACGAATATTTAAAAATAATACCCGTTTCTTTAATTTTCGGAATTATTTTAATCCATTATTATCAATTATTTGGAATCGGATATGAAACATTGAATGATGTTTTTAATAATAGAATTTCTTTTTTAAACCTCACCATTTTACTGGCTCTTCAGGTGATTTTTCTGGCTTTGTTTCTAGCCGCCGGGGGCTATGGTGGAACCTTTACACCATCCATGAGCATCGGAGCCTTTCTGGGTTCTTCTTTTGCCATGAGTATGAACCTTCTGTTCCACACAACGCTCGATCCGGTTACTTTTGCGCTGGTGGGAATGGGCGGTGTGCTGGCCGGATTCAATTCCATTCCATTAACGGCTATTATGCTTGTTTTTGAAGTCACGAACGATTACAAATTTATTTTGCCTCTGATGCTTGTTTCCGTTATTTCCTATTTGGTAACCCTCTACTACACAAAAATGAATGTTCACAGCCTTGAACTATTACACATGGGAATCGACGTTACCAAGCGTGGAGAAATTGACCTTCTTTCCAAGATCAAGGTAAAAGAATTGATGAAAACAGATTTTGATCAGGTCGATCACAATATGACGTTTCGCGAGCTTCTGAAAGTGCTTCTGAATGCCAAATACGGAGATGTGTTCGTAGTGGACAACAACAATAAGCTTCTTGGAATTATCTCTCTTAAAGATGTGCGTGAAGCATTGGTGGATACCGAACTGGTCGATTTGCTGATTGCAAGAGACCTCACCATGCCGGTTCCCACCATTCTGAAAGACGATCCGGTTTCGCTGGCGATTCGGAAAATAGAAAAATACAACATCGAGAATATTCCCGTTGTAAAATCTGAATCCGATCGCGAAATAGTTGGAATTCTCACGCACCACGACATTATTCAGGCCTACAACAAACTTATCCGCGATTGGGAAACCAACGAGTATTTAATCAATTATTGATCCAGATTCAGCATTTAGCCCTAAAATTTGCCGGAGATTCATCTGGGGAACAATAGGTCGAGAAAGGTTTCTCGCCCTACAACCGTTCCATTTAAAGTTTTGCCAAAATTAAGTGCCGGGGATTTCTAACCTAAATTTCATCCTCGTCATACCAGAAATCGTTAATCTCAACTTTTCCAAGTTTAAAGTCGTGAATTTTTGATATTTCGCCAAAATACGCTTCCACTACAATTACGGAATTACAACCCAGATTTTGGCGGGGATCGGCAGCTCCCGGATTAATAAGCCAAATTTTTCCCTCTTTTTTAATGTACTTTTCGTGCGTGTGGCCAAAAACAATGGCATCTACATTGTCTTTAGCAAAATAGGGAATAAGCTGGTCATAAATCGATGCTCGTTCAAAAACATCCCCGTGAACCATTCCGAAGCGAACGCCCTCGAAAGTTTCAATTCGCTTGCGCGGAAGATTTCTGGCTGCCTCGAAAAAATCCACATTTCCCCGAACCGCATAAACGGGCGCAATCGCCTCCAGTTCAATTAAAACATCTTCGTTGCCAATGTCTCCTGCGTGGAGGATGGCCTGAACCCCCTCAAAATGCTTAAAAACATCCGGGCACAGGCCTCCGTGCGTATCCGAGATAATTCCGATCTTTGTCATTCCGCTGCCAGATTTTCAGGGTTCAGCCCCTGCAAATCGCCGGGGACAAACAGGCCGTCTTTCCGAATTAGCTCCTCGTCAAAGTAGATTTTTCCCCCTCCGTACTCGGGTGTTTGAATGCAAACCAAATCCCAATGGATTTCCGAACGATTGCCATTGTCCGCATCATCATAGGCAGCACCTGGCGTAAAATGAAAAGAGCCGGCAATTTTTTCATCAAATAACGTATCTTTCATGGGACGCGTAATTTTCGGATTGACCCCCAGCGCAAATTCACCGATGTACCGGGCTCCTTCATCGGAATTTAGAAGCTCGTTGATTTTTTCCGTATTGTTGGCTTCGGCCTTTACAATTTTCCCATCCTTGAATTCTAAGCGAATATTTTCAAAAACAAATCCGTGGTAAAGAGACGGCGTATTGTACGAAATAATGCCATTCACAGAATCTTTTACAGGCGCTGTAAAAATTTCACCATCCGGAAGATTAGCGGTACCATCGCCTTTAAGTACCGGAATTCCTTTTTTGGAGAACGTCAAATCGGTTCCCGGCCCCACAATATGCACCCGGTCAACCGCTTCCATTCGTTTTTTCAGCGGATCCATTGCCCGCGACATTTTCTCGTAATCGACCGTGCACACATCAAAATAAAAATCCTCAAATGCCTCCGTACTCATCCCGGCCTGCTGCGCCATAGACGGCGTGGGGTAACGCATAACCACCCAGCGGGTTTTTGGTACGCGAAGTTCCAGATGCACCGGCTTTAGCCAGAATTTCTGGTAGAGTTTCATTTTGTCGTCAGGGACATCCGAGAATTCCGTACTATTTTCGGAGCTACGAATGCCAACGTATGCATCCATTTTTTTCATGCGGAAAGTTTCAATTTCCCCAATGAGTTTCATGCTTTCCTCGGTTGCGTTGCGATACACATCGCGCAAAATCCGATTGCTCCGCCAGGAAACCAGGGGAATGGCTCCCTTTTCTGCAGCCTTTCGTAAAACCGCCAGTGTCAGCGCTTCGGGACCGTCAAATGCTTCGATGAGCACCTTGTCACCAGTTTTCAATTTTAAGGAATAATTCACAATAATATCTGCAAATCGATTAATCCGGGAATCTCTCATTTTTTTAGCTCCTTGCCGATAATTTTTAATAATTTGTTTAGAATATAGGATTTTTTTCTTTTCTCTGCAAAGAATTTTGTTTGCACTGATTTTACAGGTATTTTCCACAAAAATTGTTGAATTGGCGACGATAAATGATTATATTTTTTAGCTGAATTTGAATGAATCTGAAGAGGTTATGAGCCAAACACATATTCGAAATTTCTCTATTATTGCCCACATCGACCACGGGAAATCAACCCTGGCTGACCGATTACTGGAAGTCACCCACACGCTTTCCTCCCGGCAGATGATGAATCAGGTGCTGGACAACATGGATCTGGAGCGGGAAAAAGGCATCACTATTAAAGCTCACGCCATCACCATGCAGTACCGGGCCAAAGATAAACAGGAATACATGCTGAACCTCATCGACACGCCCGGACATGTGGATTTTTCCTATGAGGTTTCCAGAAGTCTCGCCGCCTGTGAGGGCGCGCTTTTAGTGGTTGATGCCTCTCAGGGAATTGAAGCCCAGACAATGAGCAATCTTTATCAGGCGCTCGAGCACAATTTATCCATTATCCCCGTTATCAACAAAATCGATTTGCCCAGTGCCCGTCCCGATGAGATTAAGCGCCAGATTTTAGACATTTTGGGCGGTGATCCGGATAACATTTTGTTGGCTTCGGCCAAAGAAGGGATTGGAATTCAGCCAATTCTTGAGAAGATTGTTCAGGAAATCCCCCCGCCCAGCGGTAATCCCGGGGCGCCGCCAAGGGCTCTCATTTTCGATTCTGCCTTCGACAGCTACCGCGGTGCCGTTGCCTACGTACGCGTTGTCGACGGACAAATCTGCTCGGGTAATCACATCCGCTTTTTTTCCACTCAAAAGGAATTTGAAGTTCAGGAGGTGGGAATCCTTCGACTTCAGCGTATCCCCCAAAAATGCCTGAAGACCGGAGAAGTCGGTTACGTTATTGCCGGCGTGAAAGAAGTTGCCGACACTAAAGTCGGGGATACCATCATAGCGGCCCACCAACCGGCCAAAGCCCCCCTGCCCGGTTACAAAGAAGCCAAGCCCATGGTTTTTAGCGGAATTTATCCTTCAAACAGTGATGATTACGAGGAATTAAAGGAAGCCCTTGAAAAGCTTCATTTGAACGATGCTTCGCTGCGATTCGAACCCGAAACGTCTGCGGCGCTGGGATTTGGCTTTCGCTGTGGATTTTTGGGCCTGCTCCACATGGAAATCAGTCAGGAGCGCTTGGAGCGCGAGTACGGAATCGACATTATCACCACCGTCCCCAACGTGGAATACCGAATTATTATGCGTGACGGCACGGTTCTAACCGTTGACAATCCCTCGGATTTCCCGGATGCCGGTGACATTGAACGGGTGGAAGAGCCCTACATCGACGCCTCTATTATTACGCCCAGCGAATACATCGGCCCGATCATGAAACTGACGCTGGACAGGCGGGGTATTTATCGAAACACAACCTATCTGGACACCAAACGGGTTAATCTGCAGTATTACCTACCGCTGGCCGAAATTATTTTCGATTTTTACGACAAGCTGAAATCCATTTCCAGAGGATACGCCTCGTTTGATTATGATTTTTGGCAATTCAAGGAAGGGAAGCTTGTTAAGCTGAATATTCTTGTAAACGGAGAGCCGGTGGATGCGCTGTCATCCATTGTGCATCGAGATAAAGCCTACGATTGGGGGCGGCGGTTGATTACGAAACTCCGAAAGCTTATTCCCCGGCAGCTTTTCGAAGTGGTACTTCAAGCATCGATCGGATCAAAAATAATCGCCCGGGAAACCATTAAGCCGCTCCGCAAGAATGTGACGGCCAAATGTTACGGAGGCGATATTTCCCGAAAGCGGAAATTACTGGAGAAACAAAAAGAGGGGAAACGGCGTATGAAACAGGTTGGAAGCGTCGAAATTCCGCAGGAGGCGTTTTTGGCCATACTGCAAATGGAAGACTGAAAAATAAACCGTAATATTGCGAGTATTTTTTTGCAAAAGGATCAGCCGCGAATGAGCGAATTACATTTTTTATTCAAACAGAATCCGTGAAATCGTGGCGTTAATACTTGCTAATTGCGGTTTTCAGCGCCAATGATGGTATTTCTCGCACAAATATGCTGTCCCTCTGGGATTCATATTCTGCCACGATTTTACTTGTGAATTGTGTGTATTTTAAAACGGACAAACGACTAATCTTAGAAATGGTGAACACGAATGGACTGGAAATCGATTTTAGGATTGAAAAAGAAAGAAAAAAAGAAGAAAAAAGGAGTTGTACGGGATTATGTGGAATCGCTCATCTGGGCGCTTGTGGCTGCGCTGATTTTGCGCACGTTTGTGGTGCAGGCCTTTCGTATTCCAACCGGCTCAATGGAAGATACGCTTCTGGTGGGTGATTTTCTGCTGGTGAATAAATTTGAATATGGCGTTCGTACACCGGATACCATCCCGTTAACGGGAATTAAGATTCCCTGGACCCGGCTGCCCGCCATCCGAAGTCCTCGTCCGCACGATGTGGTGGTGTTCAAGTACCCCCGAAATCCGAAATTGGATTACATTAAGCGCTGTATTGCCAAGGGAGGCGACACGGTTCAGGTGATTCAGAAAAAAGTCTACGTGAACGGAAAGCCTTTCAAGGATCCGCCCCACGTGAAATACACCAATTATTACATTCCGCCGGGTCAAATCGAATATGGTATTTACCCGCCCGGTGCGGGAAATCGGGATAATTACGGGCCGGTGATTGTACCGCCCAACAGCTATTTTATGATGGGCGACAATCGGGATAACAGCTCCGACAGCCGCTACTGGGGATTTTTACCCCACGACAACGTGCTGGGTGAGGCGCTGATTATCTACTGGTCGTGGGATAAAACCATTCCTATGTACCGGTTTTTCAGGAAAGTGCGTTGGAAACGCATTGGAATGCTGATTCATTAAATTGGCTGCTTT
>CAZMRE010000139.1:0-6092 GCA_964568545.1 uncultured Deferribacteres bacterium
GTAATACAGCTCATCGAAACATTGTTGAGCCCACTTGCGTAAGCGCCTGTAAACAACATTCCAAACGCCATAGCTACAACAATAGCCACCACCGCAAATTTGACAAAAGAACGCATGTCAATCCTCCTCCCAAGTTATGAATTTTTAATTACACTTTATTTCATATTGCAATTATAATACCATTCCTGTCAAATGTACAAAGAAAAATTAAATTATTACTCCTTGTTTAATAAGAGTTTGTAAATAGACTATCGGTTGGAAATCTTTTTGGATTTGTCTACAAAAAAAGAATATGCACCATATTTGTGCATATAAAAAGCCAATTTCAAGACAAGCATTTTATATCAATAGTTTATCAAATTGCACCTATATTTGTGCATGATGATTTTCTTATTGTATTTTAAGCAGATATTGGCACTTTGTAAAAATGCACCATATTTAGTGCAATTACAATTTTGGTTTTTCTATTTTATAGATTTTTAACTTTCGATGAAGCGTATTTCGATGCACGCCCAAGGTTTTTGCTGTTCTTGATATATTCCACTCATTTTGTTTCAAACTTTCCAGCAACAATGTCTTCTCGTAATCCTTAAGAGCCATTTTGCCTTTTCCTGAATTGACGAGTTCCTGCATGCGATTGTTTGTTCGAATCTCTACAGGTAAATCATTTACGGTGATTCTTCCATTTTCCGCAAATATAATCATTCGATGAATAACATTTTCCAATTCCCGAACATTTCCTGGCCAATCATAATCAATAAGAGCTTTCATGGCAGCTTCAGTAATTCTTTCCACATCTCCGGAATTACCATATTTTTTAACAAAATATTCCACCAGAAGCGGAATGTCCTCTTTTCTTTCCCGGAGCGGTGGAATAACAATTGGCAAAACATTCAACCGGTAGTACAAATCCTGGCGAAATGTCTGGCTGCGAATGGCCTCTTCCAAATTTTTATTCGTGGCAGCAATAATGCGAACATCGACTTTTATCGTATTAGTGCCCCCAATTCTCTGAAATTCCCGTTCTTGAATGACGCGCAAAATCTTTGCCTGGGTGTCCATGCTCATATCACCAATTTCATCCAGAAAAATGGTGCCGCCATTGGCTTGCTCAAATTTACCCAAATGCTTATCTACGCCAGTAGCCACCCGCTTCTCAATTCCAAACAATTCACTTTCGAGCAATGTGGGGGGAATCGCCGCACAATTGACGGTGATAAACGGCTTATTTTTCCGATTGCTATTAAAATGGATAATTCCCGCAAGTTTTTCCTTTCCGGTTCCGCTTTCTCCTCGAATCAAAATATCAACATTTTTGTCCAATATTTTTGAAACCGTCTGAAAAATGTCCTGCATAGGTTTACTGGTTCCAATCATATCATTAAACTGGAAGGTATGCTTTACAACCTCGCGCAGGTTTTTCACATCGTTTTCAAGGGAGTCTTTCCGCCGTTTGATCTCCTCATAATATTCCGAATTGCTAATAGCCACTGCCGCCAGATCAGAAATATTCTCCAGGAATTCCAGATCTCTGTAATTGAAAATTCGATCGGGATTGCGGCTATCCACATAAACCGTGCCAATGAGACGATCCTCTAATTTCAGCGGAACGCACATCAAAGAGAAAATCCGGAAATTGCGAACGCTCTTGCTATTTCGGAAGCGATCATCTCCCAGCGTGTTGCGCGAAAGAACCGAACTCCCCGTTTTCTCTACTCGCTCAATAATCGACTGGCTGATGCGAATCGCATCTTCAATGGTTACTTCTTCCATTCCCCTACTCACCTTGACTTCCAGCCCGCCTGTGGATCTATCCAGAAAAATAATGGCTGCCCGATCCGCCTTTAAGAGGTTAATCACCGTATTCATTATATTGTGAAGCATCGTTTCAAGATTGAAAATCGAATGAACAATCAGGCTGGTTTGTTGAAGTGCGGTAATTTGATTTTCTCCGCCCGTTCCCTGTTGCAGATTGGCGATGATGTGTTCCTGCGCATCAATCAAATGGTTCATTAGACGGAGTCGCTCGCTTCGTGCGGGAATTTTTTCAAATAGCTGAACTGCTTTTTTCAGATGCACCTGAGCTTGTTCAAAATCTTCTCGCATATTGTAGGTAAGCGCAATAGCCTTGTGGGTTCGAGCCTGTTCGATAATTGCTCCCAGACGAACGAAAATTTCAAGAGACCGCTGATAATTTTCCAGCGCCTGTGTCAATCGCTCTTTTTTCAGCCAGGCGTCACCAAGCTGACGATAAGCCACACCCTGCAACAGCGGATCAGCAAAAGCGGACAGATTATTTCCGAGAAAATTCCGGTAGTATTCTCCTCGTTGGTAATCGTGGTATTTGAGCGCCCATTGCAAAATATAGGTTGCAACCTGTGCTCTTTTTTCCTCCAAATGATAAATCTGACACAAATCTTCAGATTGAATTAGATGGTCCAGCGCTTTTTCTTTTTGATTCACCTTTAAATAATGAGCCCCCAATTTCATCAGTACCTCTACGGTATCTTCCTCGAATTTCAGCTTCTCCAGCGCATGAAGACTTCGCGAATAGTAGGCGCGGGAACGATGGTAATCCTCCTTCACGTCGTACAGATCTCCCATTCGCTCCATGGCCATAGCAATATTTTTCACATTTCCTAACCGACGATCCGTTTGAATGGATTTTTTCTCATAAACAAGGGCTTCATCTATTTTGCCAAAATGAAACAACAACATGGCCAAATTATCAAGAACATCCGCTGTTGTTTCTTCTAATCCCAGCCCCTGTGCAATTCGCAGTACTTCTTTATACGCCTCGTAGGCTTCCTTCCAATTTCCCTCGTCATATTGAATATTTGCCAGATTGTTCAGGATTTGTGGTAAATAGCTGACATCTTTCATGGTTCGGCGTATTTTTAGGCAATTCTGATAATGTTTCTTCGCTTGCTTCAGATCACCCTTTCTCCTGTAAAGAATGCCCAAATTATTGTGAACATGAGCCAGCCCCCGAAGATGCGTCATTCGATCGAATATCTCAAGGCCTTTCAGGAAAGCAGTTTCTGCTTGATCCAATTTATTTTCAATGAGATAGGTAACGCCCACGCGATTATAAGTGAATCCCAAATTTGCTTCGGAATTCGATTGTTGGAATAGCTCCAAAGCGCGGCCATACTGCTGATGCGCCTTTTCAAATTCTCCCTTTAGCCGATAAATCCACCCCAATTCATAATATCCGCGGCCGCTTAATTCAGGTTGAAGAGAATCCCACGCATTCTGTTGATCAAGCAAGAATTGGAAAACATCGTCCACGCGTCCCAATTTTTGAAGAATGTCAACATTTCTAAACTTCCAATCCCAGAGTTTTTCTTTTGACAAATGAAAGTGATCGGGCTGGTCCAGCACATCCTGAATAACTTGCAGACTCTTTTCGAACTCGCCGCCAAGCTCGTAGAGCGTGGCCAATTTTTCAAGCATATTCTCTTGGGTTTCAGATTCTTTATCGGATAACAGTTTTAAATATTCCGAATAGAAATGAATAGCCTGGGGAATGTCGAACATCGAGCGTGCGTATTCAGCCGCAATAGGAAGATACTGTCTTGCTTTCTCCTCATTCCCGCTTTTAAGTGCGTGATGAGTTAGACGAACCGCCCATTCATTGGATGAACCATTGCCCTGCTCCTCAATGGCAGCAATCCAGCGCTCATGAATCAACCTAGCTTTTGTGGGAATTGTTATTTCGTTCAAAAAATCTACCCAACTTTGCTGCGACAGCCGAAACAGAATTTTCCCGTCCACCATTTCCCGAAGAACAAATCCAGATTCCAGCAAACTGCCCATGCCTTCCATAAAGTCATCGGCTGACTCCTTAAAAAATCCCTGAAGCAGACTAAAAGAAATGGCCTCGCCGTGAAGAGCCAATGCCTGCAAAATGGATTGAGCCGAAGGTGATAATTTCTCCCAGCGAGATTTCAGCAGATCTGACATGGCATCAGGGATCCCGACGCCCGCTTCAATTCCTTTCCAGACCCAGAAGCCATCCTCCCGTGTCAGAACATCTTTATCAATTAGAAACTGCAGCAGATGCTCGGTGAAAAGGGGATTCCCCGAGGTTTGTTCGTACAAATCATTAAAAAACAAGTCAAAATTTTTGACTTTTGTAAATTTTTGTTCCAGAAAGATTTGAAAGTCTGCGTGATTAAAAGATTTTAAAACAAGCCGCTGAAAGGTCTTTTCCGACTGAAAACTTTGATAAAACTCTTCAAGGTTAAGCCCATCTCCGGAAACAAGACCAATGAGAAACATTTCAATGGAGACACCATTAAAAATCAGATAGCGCATAAACTGACGAATCGATTCCGAGGCCTCTTGAAAATCATCAAGAATGACCAAAAGAGGCAGAGTGCCGTCGTCTTTTTGTGTTCGCTGAATGGCTTTTGAAAATTTTTCTAACAGGCGAACAAAAACATCAAAAATCTGCGCCTTATCCTTAAATATTTCAGGAATTTCCCGACCTTTCCCGTGCGTCAGAATAAAGCGCCAGATGGTCTCTTCGTCTTCTGAAAACTCAATTCCGCTCGGAGTGGAGACTCCGATTTGACGAATCAATTCAACAATCAACCCGTACGGAACTCCCTTTGTATCGGCGGAGTTTAGAAAGAATATTTTACCTCCATCCAATTGAATTTGGGTGGAAAATTCCTGTAGTAATCGCGTTTTCCCCACGCCTCGTTCACCACTAATCAGCGCAAAATGGAGGTTCTGCTGACTGCGGCTTGCTTCAAAAGCCTGACGCAACAATTTCAGTTCTGCCTTTCGCCCAACGAATCCCCCTCCCCAAATTTGTGAGGATGCCTGTAATTTTGGCAGGGGCATTGAAACGGGCGCAAGTTTCAACAAATCCTGAATAACCTCCAGGGCCGAGCTGTAGCGATTGGCGGGATTTTTCTCCAACAGCCTAAAAATAATTTCGCTTAATTCGAATGGGATGTCTTTTCGAATATTTCCTGGATTCTCCGGGATTTTGTGCAGGTGCTGTTTAAGCACCTCAATGGGTGTTTCAGCAGAAAAGGGTTTGGTTCCGGTGGCCACTTCATACAGCGTGACTCCAAGGGAATACAAATCGGAGCGCTGGTCTACTTTCCAACCCCGAATCGCCTCAGGAGAAACATAAAAATGGCTTCCACCCCGGGGATCAAAGTTAGAAATTTGAAAATCTTCGGCCATCCCGAAATCCGTCAGCAGTGCCCGGAACCCCCGGGGTTCATCCTGCTTTAGCAAAATATTGGCCGGCTTCAAGTCACGGTGAATAATGCCGCGATTGTGTAAATAATCCAGTGCGAGGCAGATTTGCGTTGTATATTGAACAAAATCAGCGAGGTCGAATGAATTGGAAAACAGTTCCTGAAGAGACGGACCTTCCACCAGCTCCATTGTAAAATAGGGCTGATACTTTTTCTCGAAACCAAAATTGAAAACTCGAATGATATTCGGGTGTGAAAGCTTTTTCAGATTGAGAAATTCCCGTTCAAAAAGTGCCAGTTCGTCCGAGGAAATCAGGTCGGGATTCAAAAGTTTTAATGCCTGAATTTCCCCCGAGATTTTATCCAATACTTTATAAACTTTTCCACTTCCCCCCTCCCCCAACGCCTTCTCCACGAAATACCTGTTATCGATCAGCATGCCTCTCACTCAATTTTATGTGCACCAAAATTAGTCTGCTCTTAGGATTGCTCTTAAATATATCGTACAATTTTAAAAAATAATTTACAGATAATCTATTTTTTTAAAAATACCAAAAAAAATAGCTGAAAACAAGAGTTATTTGCACTTTTTTTGTGCAACTCAATGCAACGCAAATATTGCACTGGAATAATGAAAGAATAGGTTTGCAAGTACTTTTTAACAAAAGAAAAATTACTGATTTTTTTGATTAATTTTTTGCGGCTTCACCGCACTGGGCGAAACTTACTGTTTTGGCAAAAATCGCTGATGATTTCTGATTTTTTCGGAATAAGGGAAATGAATAAAAAAGCCCGGCTTAGCGGCCGGGCTATTTTTTAGTGGAGGCGGCGGGAATCGAACCCGCGTCCGAGAAAGAGCCGACAAGAATC
>CAZMRE010000140.1:0-6084 GCA_964568545.1 uncultured Deferribacteres bacterium
CCCCACAATCGGGCTTATTTTCAGGCGCAGCTTGCATCGCTTGCTCATTACTACCGTACGGTTTCGGGTGGAAAACTCATTCTAACGGGAGACGTTTTGCCGGCCGATCCAAATAAGAGCTACCAGCTTCCCCACGAGATGGCCTACTACAATCCCAACAAAACAGAGGCAGAACTGGACCAACGGTTGTCCGAATTACTTCGGGATGCCCTGGCCGCCGCCGATTCCAGCGAATCGTTTGCGGCAAGTCGTTACGATGTTTTCATGATCTTTCACGCGGGTGTCGGTCAGGATGTGGCCCTGGATTACGACACCTCCCCTCAGGATATTCCGTCGGCCTTTCTCAATTTCGATCACCTGAAAAAAACCCTCGGCAAAAACAATCCCTCTTTTCAGGGCATTCCTTTCGAGGACACCGTTGTCAAAGAAGCGTTGATTTTGCCGGAAACCGAGGTGCAATCGACGAAGATTCAAATCGGCCTGAAGGGAACGTTGGCGCTCATGATGGGCCACCAGTTGGGGCTTCCGGCGCTTTACAATGTCAAAACGGGCAAATCCGGAATCGGCAAATGGGGATTGATGGATCAGGGATCCGGAAATTATTTCGGACTGATTCCCGCCCAGCCCTGTGCCTGGTCCAAGATTTTCATGGGCTGGGAAAAACCGATCGAATTAAAACCCGGAACCCGTTTTGAGGTGGCAGCCGCTTACGCCCGCTCGGCACCGCACATCTACAAGATTCCCATCAACTCCCACGAGTATTTTTTGATTGAAAACCGCCAGCATGATTTTAACGGTGACGGCTACGCCATCGGCAGAGATCAGTACGGCAATCGCGTGGAATTGGATGCCAGCGGCCAGGTGAAGGCTCAGGATTCCCTGGGCGTGATTGTTCAGGTGGACGACTACGACTTTGACATCCCGGGCTCGGGCATTTTGATCTGGCACATTGACGATGCGATTATCCGCCGTTACTACGATTCAAATGCGATCAACGGAAATCCCGAACACAAGGGGGTTGAACTGATGGAAGCGGACGGCTCGCAGGACATCGGCCAGAGCTACGGCTTTTTGAATCCCGGGAGCGGCAGCGAATTAGGAACCATGTACGATCCCTTTTACAAGGGGAACGAAAATCACCTGGCAGCGAATCACAGCCAGACGGTGGAATTTGGCCCCTACACGGCACCTTCTTCCAGAAGTTTCTCAGGTGCCAATACGCATATTTTGTTGAATCACTTCTCAAAAATTGACACGGTCATGTCCTTTACGTACACCAATGACCTTTTTTCTCCGGGATTTCCCCGGGCCGTTGGCTCCCCGGGAACGCATGCTTTTCCACCCGTTGTGTTTGATCCCAACGGAAACGGACATCCGGAAATTTTTGTTGCAACCCCCTCCGGCAAGTTCCTTGGCTGGACGTCAAACGGTGAAAAAATAATTTCCAACACGGATTCCCTCAGCATCGAAACGGAACCCAAAAAATTTAGCCGATACCCGCTTGCGCTTTTGGCGGATCTGGGGGATTCTCTCACGGCTCCGCCCCTTCTTCTGTGGGATGATGTGACTCAAAGCTATTTTGCCGTTCTGGCCGGAAAATCCGGCAAATTCTGGCAGGTACGGCTGACCGATTCCGACAGGGACGGCCGCGCAGACACCAAGCTATGGGGTCGTCTGGAATCCCCCTTAACAGCCATCATGGGAATTGGCCCCACGGCAAGTGCCCCGGATTCGGTGCCAAAGCTCCAAACGATGTTGCTCGGAACCGCCTCCGGGAGCCTCTCATCCGTAAATTTCAAGTCCAACGTGCAAACAATTACGACGCGGCACCCGCAGAACTCACCCGTCGCCGGCTTTTGCCGATTTTCTCAGGTACCGCTGTCCCAGACAACCGGCATTGACACATTTGAAGTGCTCTTTCAAAACGGCTGGCTTTACAAAATGGGCTCTTCGCTTGAAGTGATTGATTCCGTTCGGGTGGAATTGGACGGTTCCTTTTTTCAACCGGTGGCCGGTTACTTGACCAAAGGCAGCGGTCTGGTCACACTTGTTCTTTCAAAATCGGGAAAATTGACCGCACTTTCGCGCACCGGGGAGATTGTCAACGGATTTCCGGTGGATATTGGGATGCCACCCGCCACACGCCCCATTTTGATGGATGTCAGAAATGACGGTCGAAATGAAATTCTGGTCAGCAGTGCTTCCGCACTTTTTGCGTTTGATTTCAACGGCGTTCTCACAGAGGGTTTTCCCAAAATTTACCGGAGCGGACTCCCGCTTCAATCACCCAATTGGAACCAGCCGGTGGGACTCTCGTTTAATCAGCCTCAGACATCTTTAATCTTACTTGGAAATGAGGCGGGTCAATTGCAGGCCTTTTCAAAATCGAACACGCATTTGTTTGATTTTCCCCTGGGAACGGGCGGTGCCATTGCCACCGCGCCGGCCATCGCAAAAATCGATCAAAATCCGACGCTTTTTGCGGTTTCAAAGGACGGCTTTCTCTACGCCTGGAATTTGCATTTTTTAAACTATTCTCTGAAAGCTTCCTGGTCGGAAATTGGTAATTCTCCTTTTCAAACCAATCTTCAGTTAAGAACGGACGCGGCTTCTCCGGAAACGCCAAAAGCCCTCGTCGGAAGCCACTGGGCGTACAATTACCCCAATCCGACACACGACAATCAGACAACGATTCGGTATCACCTGAATCACCCGGCACAGGTTTCCATTAAAATTCTCGACATCGCTGGAAATTTAATCGATCAATTTGCGGGCCCGGGACTGGGACCGGCAGACAATGAGGTGGTCTGGAATCTGAATTCCGTTGGAAATGGCATTTACATTGTTCGGGTGGAAGCAAAAAGCGCCAGCCAGAGCGCCGTTACGTTTTTCAAGATTGCAGTGGTTAAATAAGGATAGATTTTATGATGAAGCGGTTTGCACACATTGGATTTTTAATCGGCCTATTTGCCCTTCTTTCGGCAATTCCTCTTTGGGCGCAGCCGGAATCGTACAATCACCCGGAGTTAAAATGGTACACCATTGAAACGCCCCACTTTTTTATTCATTTTCACAATGGAGCGGAACACACGGCCCGGGCGATTGCTCAGATTTCCGAGAATATTTACGGCCCGGTCACACGCATGTACCATCACGAACCGGACGGGAAGGTCCACTTCATCGTAAAAGACACGGACGACTATTCCAATGGGGCAGCGTACTACTACGAAAATAAGATCGAGATTTGGGCCACGCCGATGGATTTTGATCTTCGGGGCACCCACCCCTGGCTGCAAAATGTAATTACACATGAATTTACGCACGTGGTTTCACTCCAGGTAGCGATGAAATTTACCCGTCATATTCCCGCCATGTACATTCAGTACATGCACTACGAAAAGGAAAAACGTCCCGATGTGATTTACGGATTCCCCGATCGGATTGTCTCTTTCCCGATTGCCGGTGCCGTTTTCCCGCCCTGGTTTGCCGAAGGAGAAGCCCAGTACCAGGCTCCTAAAAAGGCAAATGATTTCTGGGATACTCACCGCGACATGGTTTTGCGAACCGCGATTTTGGCCAACAAGCAGTTGTCGTACAAAGAAATGTGCGAATTCGGGAAAACAAGTCTCGGCAACGAGGAAGTGTACGATCACGGATTCGGACTGGTTAGCTACATTGCCACAAAATACGGGCCGGACAAAATCCGACAAATGACCAAACGCATGCGCCTTCCCTGGAGAATTTCCTTTCGATCGGCTTTTGAGGGGACTTTTGGAAAATCCGACAAGGAGATGTACAACGAGTGGATCCGTTTTTTGAGGAAATGGTACAAAAAAGGCGTCTCCAAAATCAACGGGCATCTGGCCAGAGGAATTTTTATTGAACCCGAGGGACTCTCAAACATGTACCCGACCTGGTCGCCTGACGGCAAAAAGGTGGCCTACATCAGCAACAAGGGCATGGATTACATGTCGCAAACCAGCCTGTACATCTACGATTTTGCGAAGAAAAAATCCCGGCAGATTAAAGGCGGCGTTCGCTCCTCGGTAAGCTGGTCACCGGATGGGAAATTCCTGGCTTACGCCAAAAACAAGAAAGCCAATTTCCAGGGAAATCACGTGTACGACTTGTACCTGTTAGATGTCCACAAAAAGAAGGAAAAGCGTCTCACAAAGGGCCTGCGCGCACGGAATCCCAGCTTTTCTCCCAATGGCAAAAAGCTGGTGTTCGTCACGGGACACGACGGAACGGACAACCTGGGCATTTACTATCTGGACAGCAAACAGGCCATTCAAATTACACACTATTCCGACGGACGGCAAATCTTCCACCCCGTCTGGTCGCCCAATGGAAAGGTTATTTTGTTTGATATGTCCACTCGTCACGGCCGGGACATTGCCTTGATCGACCAAAAGGGAGAACACTTCCGCTATTTGCTGAAATCCAGGGGAGATTCGCGCAATCCGGTGTTCAGCGCAAACGGGCGTTACGTCTTCTTTGCCTGGGACAAAACGGGGATTTTCAATATTTACCGAATGAATTTGAAATCCCGAAAAATCAAAGCACTTACGAATGTGATTGGCGGGGCATTTATGCCTTCGGTTCATCCGAAAAGTGGTTTGGTGTACACCCTGTTTACGGCAGGCGGTTTCAAAATTGCCTACCTCAAAAACGCTGCTCCAACCACTCTGTCACCCTATCTGGCCAAGGGCAAAATCCCCCGCTGGGGGCAGGTCTCTCCCCTGCTGAAACTTGCTTCAAACAAAAGGGGCGCCGATCCAAACATTAAAATCAAGCCTTACCGCGACATGTACACACATGTGGGATTTCTGCCGCGGCTCTTTTTCGATTACGGAACCACCAAACTCGGCACCTATTTTTACTCCAGCGATATGCTGGAAAAGTACAGCATTTTTGGGGGCGTGGCACTGAACCGCCAGTGGGATTGGGACGTGTTCGGGATGGTCACTTATCGCAAGCTCTGGCCCACGCTTTTTCTGGAAGTGTACAACCAAATTCGGCACGTCAAAGACAAAAACACACCTGACCGATTCCGTTACAATCTGATCGAAACCGACCTCGGAATGGAATTTAAGGTAACCGATGCAAATTTGATTCGCAGCGCTCTGGTTTACAGCCGTTACAACGGACGCCTCGAGACGGTAATTCAGGGGCAGGAAATCAAATTCGGTTACACGTATTTGATTGGGAAGGATTTCATGCTTCAATGGCAGTACAACAATGTTCTTCCCAGCCTGGGAATGGATGCCTTTCCGAAATCCGGACAGCGGCTGACCCTTCGCTACGATTTTGAAGACAATCACTTTATCAACGGATTTGAAGTGAACAGCAAATACGGCACGCTGCAGGAAAAATACAAGCCGTACAAATACAATAAAATTCAAGCCAACTACCAGCACTTTTTGCTGCTTCCGTGGAAACACACGGTCGAATTGCGGCTGAACGGCGGCTACATCGACCGGCCTGTGAACAGCTTTTTCGACTTCTTTGCCGGGGGACTGGTCGGATTGAAGGGCTATCCGTTTTACAGCATCGAGGGACGAAAACTGGCTTCGGGAACCCTGATTTATCGCTTTCCCATCAGCCAGCATCTGAACATTCAGTTTGCGCCTATTTATCTGGACAAGCTTTACGCGGGACTCTTCGTAGATTACGGAAATGCCTGGAATGAGGGCAAGGCGCAATTTTCGGATTTCAAGAAGGACGTAGGCATTCAATTTCGATTGAATACCTTCACATTTTACAATTACCCGACGATGATCTTTTTTGATGCGGCCTACGGCCCGGATACAATCGAAACAATGGGGCAAACTTACGGAAAAGAAGTTCGGTACTATTTTGGGCTTTCATTCGGGTACATGGATTAAGATATGTTACAAATGATTAATCCATCCGGCGGATTAATCGAGAACGGCAATTTCTCCAAATAGAGTGAAACCATTTTTACAACTCATTTTTTGGGCCGGTATTTTTGCATTTTAAATTGTGATTTTGATTTTTGATCTCTGCCGTTGCGAGTTTTACTTATTTTATTGATATTAAAATGGTTACATTATACAAAAA
>CAZMRE010000141.1:0-6028 GCA_964568545.1 uncultured Deferribacteres bacterium
TCCAGATGCAGAAAGGGAATGCCCATCCGTTTTACCTCCGGCAAAAGGTCCCATTTTCCGTGCAGCACCCACAAGTGCGGTTCAAAATGGCTGCGATCCAATTTTTGAAGAACCTGCACCAGGTGCCGCTCTGCTCCCCCGAACGTCAGTTGATCAATCAAATAAAGAATTTTTACGGGACGCACTGTCACGAAAGCCCCCCCTGAACCAGATGCTTAATGAAGTGTTTCTGTTTTTTGTAAAGAGGGTAGATCAATCCATTCAGATTCCTGTTTCCAATCCACTGAGTCACCGAGTACCGTTTTTGTGCTCCCCACTTGAATTTATATTTTTCGTCTCCCCGCAGAAACTCGATGCGCTTAACCCCTTTTTTTACTAATGTTTGCACAATTTCATAAAATAAAAAATGTCCCATATTGAATTTTCTAAGATCGGGATCGTATCCGCTCTGAAGAGAATAATACACGTTGTCCAAAATTATCCCGAATTCCGATGTGGCCGGCCGACCATCCAGATAAGAAAATCGAAATTGAAGCCAGCCATTTTCCAAAAACAGACGGCCCATTCGGCGGTAGAATTCCCGTTTTTCGTCCGTGACAAAAGAACCGGGCATTCCCCGCGATTGCCAATTTTTCTGGTGCAAATTGAAGAAAATCTCAACCGCCGAATCAAATTCCTGAGGAGATTGAATCAATCGAATTTCGATGGCATGCTTTTTCCGAAGCCGCCGCGATCGGTTTCGGGTCATTGACAAAAACTCCACATTGGGATGGGTGTCCACCCATTCTTCCCAGGAATGCGGCAGAAACAACACCGGCAAAATATTTTTGACCGTTCGATGGTACCCGGTCGCCAGTTTTTTACTGATTTGCTCAAGAATTTGAACCGAAAAATTCGTGTCAAGCATGTCATCCAAAAACAGAAACGACCAATTCACATCGTCATTTTCCAGCAGCCAATTCATCACATTCCACCACACCGTGTATTGCTGATAGTGTGGGGCGAGTGCGTCCAAAAACTCGGAGGAAACGAATTGATCGCCCAGCCAGCGTATTGTGCCCTTCCGCGATAATCCCAGATGAAGATGCGTATCAATATAAAATGGGACAATTCCAATCGTGTGGCCTCTGTCTTTTATGACAAAAATCAGGGGATCGTAGGCTTGACCATAAATTTCCACCCAGGTGCGTACCCAGCTCCAGGATAGGAATGGATTTTTTACGTCCATTGCTGCGAAGAGACTCTCCCAATTTTCACGGAGTTTCCAGAAATCTTCCCATGATTGAATGACTTCCATCTGTGTTCTCATTAATTTCTCCCCAGAAGCAACTTTAGGGAAAAAGTTGCCGGATGTCGAATGCTTGTGTAAAAACGCGGGATTTCGTACAGATCCGTATCGCGTGTAAAATACCCGATTTGGGTTGTTACTGCCGAGCAGTATCCGGCTTCCTTTGCAAATTTTTTGGTTGTTTCCGAAAAATCCCCGGATTTGCCATTCGGATAGCAGAATGACCGAACCGGCTGGCGCAATTTTTCTTCCAGGCAAGCCTTCGATTCGGCGATTTCCGTTCTCGCCTGCGAATCCGGCAAAAGTGACAGAATCGGGTGGGAAAGGGTGTGCGATCCGATCTCCATTCCGGCAGAAGCCATTTCCCGCAATTGATTCCAATTCATAAATCGAACGGCATCTCTTTTGGAAAAGGCCACGTGAAGCCGCTTTTCAATTCCTTTGATGTAGATTTCCATTTCCAGCGGCTGTATTTTTTTTAATCGATTTTTTACAAGCGAAATAGCCTCCAGGCGTTCTGACATGTTTCCAAGCGGGATGTCGTAGAATTTCCCATTTAATTTCAGATGTCCAAATGCCTTTCCAGTTTTACGAATGGCGTAGTGAATGCGATCGAACCAGGGCATGTGGCCATCGACAAAATTGGTTGTAATAAAGAAAGTGGCCGGCAATTGCAGTGATTTTAAAATAGGGAAAGCGAGTTCGTAATTATCACTGTAACCATCGTCGAAAGTAATGGACGCTGTTCCATCCAATGACAGGCCCTTTCGGCTGCGTTTAACCAGTTCTCCTACCGGCAAAATCCGAAAATTATCGGCCAGCCATTCCACCTGCTTTTTGAAAATATCCACCGGTAGTGCAGGGAAAAATGGATCCTCCTTTTCGCAAAGACGGTGGTAATTCAGTATGATAGATTGACCGTTTTTAGCAAGACGCCTTTTTAGGATCGATTCGACGGGAGGTGTCCACAAAAGCACGTCAGCCGTGAGTGATTTCAAATCAAACATGAGCAAACTCTCCTTCCGTTGTAGAATGGATGCCGGACGGGATTTCACGCTTCCGTTGAAATTTTGGCTCTGCTTCGATTGTTTTAAGTCGGTAGAGAATTCCAAGAACAACCCAATACAATCCAACCAGTTCATCCCGGAAGAAACGAGATCCCCACAAATTGACAATAGCAATGCCAATGATTCCGGCCATTAGGCCAAGTGAAACAGCTTTTGACAGGGGAAGATTTCCAGTTCGATACAGCTTGAATGCGGCAATGAAGGGCACAATCCACAAAAGGAGGAAAACACCCAGTCCGGGAAGGCCGTGTTCAACTGCCGTACGCAAGTACATATTGTGCGTATCCATGTGATAGGCAATTTGCGCATAATTCGTCATGAATCGTTCAAACATCTGAAAACCAAATCCGCGGATGGGGTACTGCTGAATCATTTTCAATGCCCCTTTCCAGATGGTAATGCGCATGGCTGTACTTTTTTCAAAATTATTTTCAATGGCTGAAGGGGCAACAATTATTTCGCCGGGCTGTTCCACAATCATGTGTTTTTCCGTCATTTCCACGCGCTCGGTCACCGCGGAAGGAATCCAGAGGCGATAGCTGAGTGCCAGAATAATTCCCACGAAAAGAAGCCCTCGTTTCTTTGTAATTCCCAAGAAAATAAGAGCCGCGGCACCGCCCAGATAGGCGCCCCGGGAGTACGTAAACAGAATGGTCACAATTGAAATCAAAACCACCCCGTAGTAGAAAAATTTATTGATTATTTTTTTATCAAAAAAGGCCGTGGCCGCAATCAACGGAAAATAGTACACAAAAAAGGCCGCCAGATCATTTTCTCCGCCCGTTCCAAAAGGGCCGCCCAGCCGGGTACTGTCGGAATAGTGCCCTAATCCAACGGAATGAAAATCCCGCAGGGATTGAAATGCCATCAGAAACACCACTCCTGCAATTGCCCAAACCAAAAGCTTAAGCTTCTTCTCGTTAAAATTTGAAATGGCGATAGGGAAAAACAAAAATGTTGGCAAAATCCAACGCTTGGCCGGATTGATTGACTGAGAAACAATTCCCCACCCCATCCAATGAATACTCCTGATAATTCCCCAGAAAACCATCAGATAAAACGCCAGAAAGACCCAGGTCATCGCATTATTCTTGATCTGTGTTACTCGCCCGTCAATTTTGTGGAGAAGCCACAATAAAATCAGTAAGCCAACCAACAAATTAAAGGCATTAATTCCACCGCCCAGATTCAAACTTTGAGGCAATTTTGACTGAAAAGGAATTATAAAAATCAAAAACACAATCAGCGCTTCAATTCGCCGAGCAACAATGACAATAAAAATAAGGCCGCCGGCAAAACCCAGCGTAAAGGACAGATGGGTTTTGAGAACCGCAAGTGCGATCATTCCGCTTCCAATAATGGCCGCCCAAATTGCCAGCCCGGGTTCTCTAAATAAATTATCGACCGAATGTCTGATAGATGTTATCCTTTCATTCATTTGATTTTACATTTCTTTTCAATTGCTTCAATTTCATCGCAAAATTCCGGATTAATTTTCGTACGCATCCAGCGTCTTTTGCGCCACGACCGGCCAAGCGAAAATGCTTTCGGCCCGCCGACGCAGCTTTTCCGCCAGTTCTTTTCTGACGTCAGGCTGTGATAATAATTCGACCATTTTCTTCTGAAGCTTTAATTGATCATCCACCGGAACATAAACTGCCGCATCTCCCAAATATTCGGGTAATTCCACGGCCTGGGTTGCAACAACCGGTGTTGCATTTGCCATCGAAAGTGTGGCTGCAAAAGCCCCGCTTCCTTTGGTAAATGGAATCACAGATACGACGCCCTCCTGATAAATTTTGTGCAGTCGGGAACCTTCAACAGCTCCCAGCCACTCAAATTGGGATTCCACACCCAGCCCTTTGGCCATTTTTTCTCCTCTAATCGTATCGCCAATCGAAAACCCGCCATGGACAACCACCGGGAAAGCGTAGCCCCACCGCCGCAATTGTGCAATCGCATTTAAGAAGGGTTGAAATCCTTTCCCCGAAAGTAAATGATGGCCACCATAGTACACGATTTTCGTACGATGGTGACCATTCAACTGCGGCAAATCCACTCCAAATGGAATGACTTGCAGCTTCTCTTCCTCGACCCCCAGGGCCTTTAATTGATTTTTCATGTAATTCGAGTGAACGAACACACGATGTGCTTTGTTGTACAGACGGTTTACTTTCCGGTGATGCAATTGAAAGGGATCCAATTCATGAACGGTTATAACCTTTTTGGCCTTTGACGGACGCGCCAAAAATGCCGTTAAGGATTCTGCGCCAAAGGAATCATTCACCTGTTGGAAATGAAGCACATCACAATCAGGACAAACCGAATTCAATTCGAACCCCCGTTTAAAATTGAGCCCGAGAGCCAGTTTAAAGGAAATTTTTCTTCGCAAATCGGAAAAGTCATTTCCAATAACCGGGTACCTTGTTTTGAGAAAAAAATCCGGCTTTTCAATTAGATTTTCTTGCTTTTGTTGATGCGACATTCCACACCCACATTCGGAGGCAATAACTCTTACCTCGGCTCCTAATTCCCGAAGATGATTTCGCAATTCCCGAGAATAATTGCTGTAGATCTGGTGTTTGTACCAGCAGGTTATTAATCCGACTTTCATGAGATACTCCCAACTTTTAGAATTGTCCGTTTCGCCGAGCCCAATTTGTGAACCCAATCAAACTCCCACTTGGCCAGAAGTGTTCTGTGCAGACCGGGCCGATAGGCCTGCACGTACACGTGGGGATTCAAAATGCCGCCAAGTTGTAATTTCCAAGGCTCGATGTCGCCGAGGAGATGATTGGTTCGGAATCCCTTTTCGCACGCCCAGCGAATAACATCTGTCTTCAGGACAAAGCCCGGGGAATACTTCCTCCATTTTTCGTCGTAGGATATTTTTTGACTGAGTAGTTCATCTCCGGATGCAAAAGTAATTTCATAGGCAGCCGGTTTATCGTGAAGAAATAAAATAAATCCGTAAAAAGCACCGTGTTTTGAGACCTCTGAAATAATCAACTGATAAAATTTCCAGACACACTCGTTTGAAAGAAGACTCTTGCCTTCCTCGTATTTCCAGGAATTTCGCTCAATTTGACGGGCATATTCTAGAAATTCTTCCACATCGCCCTCACCTGCATAAGATTGGATGCCAAAGCCGTCCACCTTTTCGATTTCCCGACGTTTTTTTCTCACATTGTAACGTGATTTTTTCGAAAGTCCCGCCAGGTAATTATCAAAATTGGGAGATAATTGGAGTACAGGCGAGGCCACACCAGGTCGGGTTCCCCAGAAAAAATGATGCAGTTCCTTTTGAGTTCTTGCCATTTTTACAAAAACATCCTCTTCGGTGAGGAGCATAAAATTTAAAAAATCAAATTCCGAGCGATTTTCAAAGAGAAAATCAACCAGTTGAATATAAAATTGATTTTCATTTTCCGGAATAATAAAGCCTGCCTCATCGGAATGAGCGTTTGCCAAAAATTGAATTGTTCGCAATGGAATACCAAGTTGGAAAATGACGGTTTTCATAAACGGAGCAATCCCTACAATTTTGTCATTCTCTTTTGCGACTACTATCCAGAGACTTCCCGTGGCACCAAATGTCTTCCACCACGTCCAGAACCATTCATGCGACAAGGCAAGTTTTCGGTAACCGGATTTCCGGTTTAAAGAATTCCAG
>CAZMRE010000142.1:0-6012 GCA_964568545.1 uncultured Deferribacteres bacterium
CGGCATTGCAAAAAAAGGATGGAAAGGAAATCCCCGTAAGCGTGTGGGTTTCGCTGCCGGTGGTGTTCAGACTGCGAAAATAATTGAATGGCTCTCCAGCCGTTAGCGACAGCGGTTGGAGAGTCGCATTTTTTTACAGCGTGTAAGGGTTGGTCATTTGCAGAATGTCCAAAAGCTCATCCCGAAGCTTGGCTTCCTCCTCACGAATTTTTTCCAGCTCAGGGATCACCTCCAGATGGCCCCTTTGCTCGGAGTTAAAAATAACGTCCAGGGTTTCCCAGTAATCGTTGGTTTCTGTTTCCAAATCTTCAATCAATTTTTGAAAGGTGGGTTTGGATTCATCGGATATTTTCTGCGTTTGAATCTCCGGAGGGGTACCGCCTAATTTTGTGATCAAATTCCTGAGGATGTCAGCGTGCTTTTTTTCCGCTTCGGCAATTTCAATCAATTTTTTTCGAAGGTGGTCGTAGTGCAAATCCTGTGCATGGGATTGCAGGCGTGCTGCTTCTGTAATCTCCTTCTGATAACCTTCATGCAATAGCTCTAACAAATCTTTGTTTTTGGGATTCTCAAGTTCTCCAAAGATATTCTTCCAACTTTTGCCGGATTTTTTTAATGGCAAGGCCATTGCATCCTCCCTTTCGTTCGCAGTTGTTTCTTTGTGTTTCCGTGGCAATAATTCCTGAATGGCGCACTTCAATCAAATATACTGAAACCGAATAAAATTCGCAAGGAATTTTTCAATTTTCCACAATTACTTTTCAAGCGATTTTTTAACTCGAATGGCTCCGTTAATGGTCGTGAGTTCGACGCGCGCATGGCCTTTTCCAAAGCGGCCTTTCATTTTGTGTCGTGAGACTTTTCCGGTAAATTCGATTGGAAAATCCGATTCAATGGAACCATTAACGGTTTTTAGCACGATGTGCCCACCTGCAGTTTCCGGGAATTCGGTGGTAATGGAACCGTTAATAGTTTTTAGGATGAGAGAGCTCAAGCTATCTCCCGCTGAAATTTGGGCTCTGATGCTGCCATTGACGGTTTCTCCGGAAATGTCGCCGCTGACATCCCTAAGAAGAATGCGGCCATTGGTTCCTTTTGCGTCAATTTCACTAATGGTGCCCTTAATTCGCGTGGAACCATTAACCGAGGACGATTCAATGTTGCATTTCCGGGGAACCCAGAGATGAAAGTTAACCGTTGCCCGAACTCTGGTTCCGGTGCCGAAAATCCAGTCGAAGAAATTCCAGCCCTCGCCGGTGTGTTTTGGGAAAATGGGCTTAATGCTCAGGAAATCATCTTCGGATTCAAATTCAATTCGCAGTGCCTTGAGATATTCGCGTGCCTTTTCCTTGGACGATGCCCGAATGATCTTTTCCGTGGTTATTTTTACCGAATCCTTGTCCCATGCCTCAATCTGAATTTCCCCGTTAATATTTGAGATCGAAAGATCTCCATCCAGGGTCAATGGAAACACCCGAACGCTCGTTTCTCTTAGTCTGACTTCCGCCTGACTGTTTGCAGCGCTCAGAAGCACTGTAAAAATCACAAGTAGGAAAGTGAAAATTTTAGATGATTTCATTGAGATCTTCCTCCTCTATTGTTTGATTTAATCCAAAAATGTCTCGATAGGCTACGGCAATGCTTCCCACAAACCAGGGAAATACGAAGATGAGCCCGATTCCGAAGAACACCATTCCTAGCAAATATAAAATCCATTTCAGGAGAATAAATCCACTGAATTCAAACAGAAAAGATTTCGTTACATCCTTGCTGGCCATCATGGCTTCCCAGAACCCCATTTTTTTCTCGAGAATAAGCGGGTATGTAAAAATAAAAACAGCCTCAATTAAAAGCCCCGGAAGAATGAAAAAAAGGTACCCTATTGCGGAAAGAATGATCAGTAAAATGTTGGCGATAACGGCTGGAACGTACACATTGAAGCCTTGAAGGAAGGTTGCAAAATTGGCGTGTCCCGTGCGCATGATTTCAAAAAACAGAGCATAAAATCCTATTAAAAGCGGTCCCTCCAAAAGCAGCCAGAACAAGGAAAGAGAGTGGTTTTCCCGTGAGGATGAGTTCATGCTTGCCATCAAAATAAAATAAATCACAGAAGCCAGGAGCAAAATCCCGGGTTCCTGCTTGAAGAGCATCCAGCTTTGCCGCAGCCATTTTTGAATAGAAACGGAGGTGATGGTTGTCGCCTTTTCCATAAAATCCTCTCTAATTAATGGTGCACCGAAATCGCGAAAATGACTTAAATATTGTGCGATGTTATTAAAACGCTATTTAACCGAATTTACTCAACCGGCTTCTGATGCCTTCGTTGCCTTTCGGTTGCTGCTTCTAGATGCGTTGTGCCCGCTGCTAATAATTTTGAGAGCCGAAAATGCCACACAGCCCGGCTCGGGCCGATGCGGTACGAAGCATTTGTGGAATCAATTGTAGAAGGCAGCTGAACCTCAAATCGAAGATGGATTCTTCTGGTCAAATCCTTTTTAAAAGCCAGCCGAATTCCTGAATCAAAAAGAGTGCTTCCCTGAATCCAATCTTCCGAAGTCATGTGAATAATTTGCTCGTAGGCAAAACCGTGACCCTCATTATCCAGCCGATATTCCTGGTTTTTAAATTGGCGCAGGGCGTTTAAATTGGACACATTCTTAAAAGACAGCCTGGTAAATACCCGGATTGAGTGACTTCTCCTGTCGATTCTCAAGCTGTCCAGATGCACAGCATCTGAGGTGTAATTTTTTTGAATAATTCTCTTTATCTCGTATGGCTGTGTCGGAAAGCGCGGATCCCCCACTTCCAAAAGTTTGTTAGTGGGTGCGCGGTATTGAATTTCCAGCGTCCCGGAACCATCCGAATGAAGAACAATTTTTTGTGAATAGTCAAAACAACCGGTCAGGAATCCCAGAGAGAGCATGAGTAAGATCAATCCCAATGGACGGGTTGGCTGTTTCAAAGATTCTCCTCCTCCAAAGAATAGAAAATCCAAAAATGAAATTTAATCAAAAAATCACACAAAAACGCTTATATCTTTTTGAATATTAATCAGTTGCGGGTTGCGCATCCTGGAAGCGGCCTACCTTTTTTCAATTTGTATGTCGCCTTCCTGGCTGCGCAAACTAATATTCCCCTTGCCGCCATTTAGTACAGACCGGCAGACGGCGCCATCTTCCCGTTCCCTAATCGGAATCTGCAACTCCGATGAAATCCTCCCCTCATTGCTCAAGAAATTCAGTTTGGCCGAAAGTGTTTCCGGCAACGTCAATAAAATATTTCCTTCGTCGGTTTGAATTCGCCACATGGGTGCGTTAAGCGGGTTTACGATTGCTTCCACATCACCATCGCTTGAAGAAATATCAAGTGTGTGGACAAATGTGTTCACTATTTGCACGTCGCCATCGTTCGTTTTGCCAGAAATCTTATCGAACCTCCCGTGCTTCACTGTGATTTGCCCGTCATTACTTTCGAAAAACAAGCGGCTTTGAGGGCTTCCGTTTGTCTGAATATTGCTGACATGCATGTCCCCATCGTCGGAATACAGTGAGATTGTTTCCGAGGAACAATTTCTAATTTTAAGCGTGCCATCATCGGTTCTGGCCTGAATTTCGCCGGCGATATCCCGAATGGTTATGTCACCATCATCTGTTTTCAGGTTTAGACGTATTTTAGGCGGAACGGTTAGGCGGTAGTCCACTTCTATTTTAAGGGATCGATTTTCCCAGAATTCTGGAGAAAAAATATCGAATAGCGAAAAATTTCTGTTTGGGCTATTTTCCTCTATCCGAATACGATTGGATTCCTGCCGGATATCGATTACAATTGCATTCAGCACATTCTGGGCTTTTTTTAGTGATGCCGAATGTACCCGCTTCGTGATTTTGAGAGAGATTTCCCGTGTTTTTCCGCTTGTAACAAAAACCTGTCCATCGCCCGCCTTTAAAATGAGTTCGCCCCCGTTTTTAAATGGAAATGTTTTGGTGATTTTTTGGGTTTTTTCCGCCGATTGCAGTGGCAAGGCAGCCGCGCAGAAAAGAAACACCAAAATAAGTCCCGGAATAAATCGTTTCATGAGAAATTGCTCCTTCGATTATTCCCAATCAATGTTCAAGGCGCCCAGCCCCGGCGATATGGTGAGATAAAGAAGATTTTTGGCATTCTTGACGTCGCCGTGGGTGTAGATGCCTCCGTGACGCTCAAACTCATCAGGAATATCAGATTGGGATAAAAACAGAAATTTGCTGATTCGCAGTTTGATTGGCCGATTTTCTGGAAGCGTCAGATTTGTTTCACCGATTTTCACATCCACGGTGACATCCTGGGAGAAATCAATTCGTTTACTCCCGCCCAAATCGATGGAGAGCTCGCCAATCCCTGCGCTAATGTCCGCCGTTTGGAATCCGGCATTCCCCAATTTTTGCAAATCCAGCTCGCCAATTTTCCCGTCGATGCTCAGATCATCCATCTGAATTGGATTTGGCTTTCGGAATCGAACCTTAACAGTACCTGCCGCCAGATGCAAGTCAACATTTTCCATGGACAACCCTCCAAGTTCGAAATTAATTTCCCCGGCTTTACAAGAACTGTTTAATTCGATGGGAACACCCAGTGGAAAATAAACAGTGCATTCTCCACTGTTCTCGTTGTTTTTAAATCCTTTGGTCCACCCCTCAACATCTACCGAAACATAAAGGTGATTATTATCGGGATCGAAATCCGCGTCCACATCCATTTTTTCGGGATTGTAGGTTAATTCCACAATAATTTGCCGGGAATCCGGATTTGGCCTGATCCGAAAATCGGAGGATATATCGATATCTAATCGAGCAACCAACAATTTGCCGGAGGTAACGTTAAATACGTATTTTTTTGATTTTATTTCTTTTGCCAGAATCAGATTAGGCAGCAAGAAAATAAGCAGAAGGCACGCGCTGTAGAAAGCTGTTCTTTTTTTCATAGCAAATTTTTCCTTGTTTAATCGTACAATTTCGCGTCGCACAACGGATTAAAAGGGCTGCCGCAGCCGGAAGGTAATTCGCATGGCATCGAGGCCGCGGTCTGTACGTTTGGCAAAATTGAGACGAATCCGGCCATCGGAATTTGCAAGCGCAATTCCCACATCCGAAGCCAAATCCCTGTATGTTAAATCTGCAAATTCCTTTTCCGAACGATCCCAGGCAGAACCGGCGTCGGCAAAAAGAATCAAATTAAAGGCATCCAGCAGGGGAATGTCCGGCTTCCAATCGATTTCATCCCAATTCAAGAAATACTCCAGATTAACCAGAGCCATTCGTGTGCCCCTGAAGGACTTGTACCTGTAGCCGCGCAGAGTGCTGATGCCGCCAAAATCAAACCATTTCTGGATCGGTAGATCGCCACGCGAATCGCCCAACCGAAGGCGGAATCGAAGAATCTCGCCATCCGAAATGGGCTGGTAGCGGCGAACATCCAGAATATACCGTTCGTAATGGTAATCGCTTATAAAATCGTTTGGGAAATACTCGGCTAGTGCTTGTAGATACCAACCCTGCTCAGGTGCCCGGCGGCTGTCCCGTGTGTCAAGTACGAGCTGTCCCTTTATTCCTCGGAAATTCCCTTCTTGAATGGGAGGATTTTCACGAAATTTTTTGTGTTTACCAAAGAGTGCCCAATCTGTTCGCCTTTTTAGGGAAGAGTGCTGTTCCTCGTAATAGCCTGCTTTTACTTCCAGAGCTTTGAAGAATCTTTGTTTCACATAGCCGCCGTATCCCTGCAGTCGATAGAAATCCATGAAATCTTCATGTAGCAAAAATGCAGCCAGAGAGTTTTCAAAGCCAGACGAAATAATCCATTCATCCTCAGAAAATGTCTTGTCGTAGATTTCAAAACCCGGTGCGAACCGAAAGCTCCTTCCAAAGAAACCCCGTTCAAGGCCAAATTCGTACTGGATTCTCTTGCTTTCCGTGCCGTAAGCCAGCATGGTTTTGATGGCAATGCCTGATCCTAATGTGTGATAGGTTGAGACATCAT
>CAZMRE010000143.1:0-5962 GCA_964568545.1 uncultured Deferribacteres bacterium
ATTTCTTCCTTTGAATCAAAAACTGACACCTCCATTTTACATTTCTCCTTAAAAAGGTATTTTCCAATAAACACTATTTTGGGATTTCTTAATGGATTGCTGAATAGTGTTTAAAAACTACCCATGAAATAAATTACACGAATTTTAATCCCGCTAACTTCCAAAGAATAAATCAGTGAACTACTATAAAACTTTTTTAATTTAATGAAATTATCAAAAAAATACAAGCAAAATATTTTTTTTGAAGTTAGCGGAAAACAGAGAAAACGGAGAAATATAAAAAATCATTGGAGAATAAAATCCACAATCGCGGCCGGCATCACCAAAAACCAAAAAGCCAAGGAGAATAAATCCACCTTGGCTCTTTGGGTTGGTTGGGTTAGGGGAAATTTTATTGTTCAATCACATTTAGTGATTCCAATATCTCAATTAATTCAACAACATCAAATGGTTTTACGAAAAACGGGTACTTTCCGATTAAAAATGCGTCCGAATAGAACTCCGAATAATTGTACGACGATGTGAAAATCACATTTGTTTCTGGTTGAACCAACGAAATAAATTCCGCCAGCTCAATTCCTTCCTGCAAAACCGGCTCAATGTCAATAATCACGTAATCAAATATCTGCTCACTGAGCCTTTTCTCAGCCTGCAAATAGGAGTTATCTTCCGTTACCTGATAACCACTTTCTTCCAGATCAATTCGCAAAGAACGCCGAAAATTACCGTCGCCATCAACTACCAAAATTCGTTTCAAACTTGTCAAAGCCTCAATTCTTAAAATATAAGAAGACTGCTGCTTAACCACACCTCACACGTCCTTTATTATTCCTCGTCACGTCACACACACCACGTAATAAAGGAGGCTTTTTTTTGACCCACCACAAAATTTTGCAGCAGCCTTCTTTGACTTTTCATAATACAATTCGCGTGCCAAAAAATATAAATTGATTCAAATGTGCCAATAGAATATTAAGAATATTGATGTTAGAATAGTTTCTCTTATTCCATAACACACACGATTCTTGCAATGATCCGTAGAAAATTCATAATGAAATAGACGATGGGTTCATTTTGAAACCTTTTAGCCCTTCAGCTTTTGCGGTGAGACTCCATATCCTTTCAGTCGCCGGTACAGAGTTGTTTTGGAAATACCCAAAACCTGGCATGCCTTTTTTTGATGCCAATTATTCTTTTCAAGAACATGCAGAATATAGAATTTTTCAACCTCTTCAAGGCTTCGATTATCGCTGTCATTTTTTTCCATTTTCTGCCAGATCGGTTTTTCGAGGGTATGAGGCAGATTTTCCACAGTGACTTTTGGGGGAATCGCAAATGTGCAGGCATATTCCATTACATTTTCCAGTTCACGAACATTCCCCTTCCACGGATGAGCCAGAAGAATGTTGGATACATCTGTGTCCAGATACTTTAGGGGCTTGTGAAAACGCGTGCTATATTTTTTCATAAAATAGTGCGCCAAAACCGGAATATCCTCTTTCCGATCCCGCAAAGGCGGTAGATGAATAGGTATCACGTGAATCCGGTAAAATAAATCCTCACGAAATTTCCCTTCTCTAACTGCCTTTTCCAAATTGCGGTTAGTCGCCGTGATTAAACGAACATCCGCATAATGAACATCCGTCCCGCCTACTCGCCTGGTTTCTCCGTTCTCTAAAAATCGAAGCAGCCGTACTTGCACTCCGTGGGATGCCTCGCCTATTTCATCCAGAAAAAGCGTTCCGCCGTCGGCCTGTTCAATGAGTCCCTTTTTATCGGAAATGGCGCCTGTAAAAGCCCCTTTTACATGGCCAAACAATTCACTTTCCAGTAAATTTTCAGGAATTGCGCCACAATTCACCGGAATGAAGGCGTTGTCCTTTCGAAGACTTAACCGATGAATAGCAGAGGCAATGAGCTCCTTTCCAGTACCACTTTCCCCACTGATAAAAATCGTGCTGTCGGTGGGTGCAATTGCCTGAACCTGGGACAATATTTTTTTCATGACAGGGCTTACTGTAATAATATTCTGAAAGCCAACATGCTGTTGAACTATTTTTTCCAGATTTCGCACCTTGCTCTGCAGTTCAGTTTTCTCCAGTGCCCGCTGAACCTTTACACGAAATTCATTTTCGTGAAAGGGCTTCGACACGTAATCGAAGGCACCCATTTGCATGGCTTTCACAGCATTTTCAATGGTTCCAAAGGCAGTCATGACAATCACTTCGAGGTCTCGATTTGTGAGTTTGGCTTGCCGCAATACCTCTATTCCATCCATTCCGGGCAGGCGCAGGTCGGTTATCACCAAATCAATAGGATTCGTTTTTAGATATTCAATCCCTTTTTCGCCCGAGCCCTCTTCAATCACTTCATGTCCATCCATCTGAAGTGTGATTGCAAGGCTGCGGCGTAGATTTTTTTCATCTTCAATGATTAAGACTTTTGACATTTTTTGTTTTAGTCCCTCAGTTCTGATTGACTACCGCTTTTTTTAAATTTACCCGTTGCTCTTGCCATGGCAGGGTGAGAATTACCTGCGTTCCCTGCCCGGGGCTGCTCTCAATGCGAATTGCACCCGAGTGATCCTCCATGATGCGCTTTACAATGGGCAGCCCCAATCCCGTACCATTATTTTTTGTGGAAAAAAACGGCTCAAACACATGGTCAATTATTTTTTGTGGGATTCCATTTCCGCTGTCAGAAATAATGATCTGCAATTCCTGCATTTCCTCATTGGGCAAAACGGCTATTGAAATCTTTCCGCCATTTTCCATGGCCTGGGCAGCATTCATAAACACATTCTCAAGGACCTCTCGAATTTGATGGGGATCGACGGCGATAAAAACTCCCTCCGGACAGGAAATTTGGAAACGAACATTTTTAAAGAGATCACGATTCTTCTTAATGATTATTGCTTCATTTTGGATCTCTTTTTTCACATCCACTCTTTGCAGAGAAGGTTTTCTGGGCCGGGCAAAAATCAGAAATTCGTCAATGATCTGCTTAATGCGATCCGTTTCTTCAAGCACAATTTGAATGAGTTCCCTGTGCACACCCTCGAATGGAACATCTCGATTAAGCACTCCAATTGAATTCAAAATGGCCCCAAGGGGATTTCGAATTTCGTGAGCGATAGCCGCCGAGAGTTTCCCAATAGTTGAAAGCTTTTCTGCCTGAATAAGCTGCTCCTGGGTTTTTTGAAGCTGTTCGTAAGCCATTCGTTCTTTGTACAAAAGCTCCGCATTTACGATTGCAATGGCTGCCTGATTTGCCAGTGTCTGAATAAATTCGATTTCATCTGATTGAAATTTTCGGGCGGTTTCGTATTGATTCACGTGCAAAATGCCCAGCACCCTTTCCGAATGAATCATCGGCACGTCCAGCGTTGACACCAAGCCGATGCTTTTTCGTAGCTCCCCCATCGATTCCGCTAGATTGGGATCATCCAAAATATTTTCGACATAAATCAATTGACGCTTTTGAACGGCCTCTTTGGCAAAAACAAACTCATCAATAGAGTGAAAGGAACCGATCTCCCCAAAGGAGTATAATGGCTTTTTGACCTTCTGGGCTACCAGCCTTAGCCTTTTTTCGTCTTCAGTAACAAGGCTAATGGCACAACCATTCACGTGCATACGATCGTAAATAATGTCGAGCAATTCATTAAGAATCTTTTTCAAATCCGTCGAAATCAAAAATTTTGAACTGATTTCAAGAATATTTCTCAAATTTTGCATTTTCTGTTGGAGTGAAAAAATGGTTTTTGCATTTTCAACAGCCAGTGCCAATTCATTGCAAATATTTTGAAACATTCGGGTTTCTTCACGGGTAAATCGGCGCATTTTTTTGGAATGAATAATCATAATCCCAAGTATATTCCCTTTAATGGCAATTGGCGCCGACATGGCCGAAAGATACCCCTTCTGCAAGATAATTTCAGGAACCTTAAACCGATTTTCCTCTTGAAGATTGTAAACCTGGACAATCTTTTTCCTCCGAAAGGTGAGTTCAGACAAATTATGTCGTCTGTCCAATTTAAAATGATTCACCAAACTTTGAGAAAAACCGCTGGTGGCACGAATCACAAATTGACCGGATTCATTCAACTGTAGGATCGTTGCCGCATCTGCCTTAAAAATCGATTTTGCCAGATTTACCACCTGTTTGTAAATCTCGTCAATTTCAAAAGTTGACGTTAACTGGCGCGAGAAAACAAGAAGATTTTCCAGATTCCGGCTTCTTTCGGCCAAGGCACTTGCCTTTTGTTGAGTTTCTTCAAATAGTTGAATATTGGAAAGCGCCACGGAAACTTTCTTGGCCATTTCGTTGATATATTGAATATCCGATTCCGAAAACCCATTAATGCGATCCGATCCAAACTGCACAGACCCAATGACCTTTTTTTGAACAATGAGTGGAGCAATTACCTCCGAACGGATTCCATGCCTGAAAGGCAATTTTTCCTTTGGATTTTCAGGGCTAAGTGCTGTGTTGTAAAAAATCTTTTTTTTCTTAAAAACCGCCTCAACTGCCTCGGGACTGAATGAAATGTGGTTTATCTTTTTCCCCTCTTCCGAACTTTTCCAAGATGAAGCGATAAAACGAAAATTTCTCCGTTTTTCATCATAAGTAACCAGCGAAATGCGTTTCGCAGGAATGATCTTTTGCAGGCTTTCGGTAATTTGAACTCCTATTTCCTCAATATTCCGTGAGGTTAAAATCGCCGTATCGATTTCACGGGCCGTTCTCAATTGCTGCGCTGTTTCGGAAGCCTTTCTGAAATTTTCGCTATTTGAAAGCCCCATTCCAATCTGGAAACCAAGCATTTCAAAAAAATTTTTGCGTGATTCAGGAAAATTGCTGATGGCGGTAAGGCCAATCGTTAGCAGCCCGTAAATCGTATTTTGGAATTGAATGGGAATAATCGCATATTCGTCAGCCCTTAACCCATACAGCCAGTTTCCAGCGAAAAGTCTTGGGTTTTTTTGTGGATTTACAAACGCCGCTCGTTTTTTTCTGATAATCCTTCCAAACAGCCAGTTTTCTTTTGGAATGATTTGCGCATTTTGTTGGAAGGCTTTGGGAATGTTGTTCTGACTCATCAGAACAAGATTATCATTCGAAAAATCAATGAGGTGAATCATTCCAAAATTGATCGGAAGCGTCTTGGCAAGCACTTGAAGAATTTCATCCAGAACAGTACGAATATTTTTTTCCAGCGAAGAATTCAACGTTTGTGTGACCAGATTAAGCGCGGTTTGCTCCTCCACGCGGCTCTCAAGAAAACTCATCCGGCGCAAATTGTTAATCAAAACGGCCATTTGCTCCAAAAAAGTTTCAAGAAAATTCCTTTCAAAGTTGGCCAAAATAGTTTTTTTTCGGGAGTGCAGAAGCAAAACTCCCATCGTTTTTGAATGCGTTACTAAAGGAAAAACAGCCAGCGACCGAATGCCAAGATTTTTGGCTTCACTTCGCAGGAAGCTGTATTCGGCGTCGTCTCCAATATTCTGAAAAATTTGAGGCTGTTTTTTCCGCACCGCCATGCTGATAACCCCGCGCCCCAGGGGCGAATCGTCAAATCGGATTTTTGCATCCGAAAGGTAATCTTGAATGGAACCGGAAGCCGCAATTGGGAGAATTTCCATTCGGGCGTAATCGCACAGGCCAATCCAGCACGAATGGAACCCAAACTCTGAAACAAACGAATCCGCAAGAGAGTGAGCAAATTCGTTTAGTGTTTCACTTTTTGCCAGCGAGATCGTTACATTTTGGATTTTTCGAATGAATTGCTGTTCACGACTATTCATAGAAACGTTTTACCCATAAATACTTTAAAATCCATAGTTTATCGTTGGTGACCGTATTTTTAAATCTTTTTTTCGGATCAGACTCCGCGTGATTTAAAATATCCGGGATGGGACACGATATTCGCGTCGAATAAACACCAAATCAGCCGGAAAAT
>CAZMRE010000144.1:0-5911 GCA_964568545.1 uncultured Deferribacteres bacterium
ATGGCCGCAAAATTTATTTGAGGAATGATTAAGTCCATTCTTTCTCCTTCATTCGAACACCCAAATCAACATTTATTGAAAATTATTTCGCAAACATGTCCTTTATTACGAGCCTGGTTGTTGCCTTCTTTTCCAGGGACAGAACCTGCTCTTGTTTTGCCTGGCGATTCTTTAACAAATCAACAACGGACGTCTCTGTTTTTTTCAGAAAATAATTGGGATATAAACCAATCCAAAAAATCACCAAAACGATTGGAACCAGGACAACGACTTCGCGCAAATTCAAATCCTTCAACTTTTTATTTTCATCCTTGTCCAATGGGCCAAAATTGACACGATGGTACATCCAGAGCATGTAGACTGCTCCCAAAACAACTCCGGTTGCTGCAAAAATCGCAAAAATTTTGTGGGCTTCAAATGTCCCGAGTAAAATCAGAAATTCACCCACAAAACCATTCAATCCAGGCAGTCCAATAGAAGACAATGTAATTATCATAAAAAACGAGGCAAAAATCGGGATTTGTTTGGCAAGACCCCCAAAATCGGCAATCATACGGGTGTGGCGTCTTTCATAAATCATTCCGACCATAAGAAACAATGCCCCTGTAGAAAGTCCGTGGTTTACCATTTGAATAATCCCGCCCTGAAGGCCTTCGATAGTCAGGGCAAAAATCCCTAACATAACATAACCCAAGTGGCTAACGCTGGAATAAGCAACCAGTTTTTTCAAATCCGGCTGCACCATTGAAACAAGCGCGCCGTAAATGATGCCAATAATTGCAAGGACAGAAATGAGGCCTACAAATTCGGTGCTTACGTTTGGAAATAGTGTTAGGCAAAAGCGCAGAAAACCGTAGGTTCCCATTTTCAGCAGAACACCTGCCAAAATCACGCTGCCACCGGTGGGAGCCTCTACGTGCGCATCGGGCAACCACGTATGGAATGGAAACATTGGCACCTTAATGGCAAAGGCCAGAGCAAAGGCCAGAAACAGCCAAAATTGGGATCGAACCGGCAGCAAGACCGATTGAATATCCAGAAAATCAAAGCTGTAAACACCCGTTGCATGGTAATGAATAAAATAAAGCGTAATGGTAGCCACAAGCATCAGCACACCACCGAACATCGTATATATAAAGAACTTGAGAGCCGCATAAATTCGCCTGGGACCGCCCCAAACACCGATGATAAAATACATCGGAATCAACATGCCCTCCCAGAAAATGTAAAAAAGAACCATATCCAATGCCAGGAAAACGCCCAGCATTCCGGTTTCCAGCATCAGAAAAACAATCATGTACTCCTTGACACGCTTCTGAATGTATGTCCAGGAGGAAAGAATGACAATCGGCATCAGGAAGGTTGTCAGCATAACCATTAGCAAACTAATGCCATCCACACCCAGGTGGTAATGGATGCCAAGGGATGGGATCCAATTCACCTTTTCCTGAAATTGAAACGCCGACGTTCCGGATTGAAATCCCAGCAGGATTGGCAAAGAAATCAGAAAGACAAGCGTCGTCAGAATAACCGTGTAATACCGGATAAATTCTTCCTTTTCTCTGGGAACAAATAAAAGAATGATTGCACCAAAGATCGGCAAAAATGTAATCGTTGTTAAAATGTGATTTTGTATGAATTCTATCATCGGTTAGACTCCGCTGAAATCTTTTTCAAACACACCATTACATGAAAATAATGTAGAACACCAGAATAACCACACCAATTACAAACGACAACGCGTAATTCTGCACGAAACCGGTTTGCCATCTTCGAACCACACGGCCTGTTCCTTTTACAACATATCCGGTGCCGTTCACAATTCCATCAATAATTTTAACATCCACAATCTTCCACAGAAAGCTGTCCGAAATAGCGGCAATCGGATTGACAATCAGAGTTTCGTAGATTTCATCCACATAGTATTTGTTGAACACTATCTCGTACACATATTTTATCTTTTGTGCCCAAATCTTCGGTAATTCTGGTTTCTTTAAATACATCAGGTAGGCGAAGCCAATGCCCACCAGAACAATGGCAAACGTCAACGTCATTAATGACCATTCAAGGCCATGTGCGCCTTCTTCAGCCACACGGGGAACTAAACCGGCGGCATGTCGAATAGCCAGGCTCTTTTCAAAAACCGGATCCAAAAAGTGCTCGAAGGGATTATTTCCACCCAGAACTTTCGGAATCCCAATATAGCCGCCGATGACTGACAGAATCGCCAAAATAATTAAAGGAATCGTCATTACGGATGGCGCTTCGTGCACATGTTCAGCAATTTCTTTTTTCGCCCGAAGTTCGCCGTGGAATGTCATGTAAATAATTCGAAACATGTAAAAGGCGGTAATTCCGGCTGTTACCGCCCCAACCAACCAAATCCAGAAATTTCCGTAGGGGCTTGAAAAGGATTGCCACAATATTTCATCTTTCGAGAAAAATCCGGAAAACCCGGGAATACCGCATATTGCCAGGGTTGCTGCCATAAATGTCCAATAAGTAATCGGCATTTTCTTTTTCAAACCACCCATTATTCTCATATCCGTACTATTGGACATGGCATGCATCACACTTCCTGCTCCCATAAAGAGAAGGGCTTTGAAAAATGCGTGCGTCATTAAGTGAAAAATACCAGCCGCAAATGCGCCTACGCCGACTCCCACAAACATGTATCCCAACTGGCTAATGGTTGAATACGCCAGGACGCGTTTAATATCGAATTGAGTCATGCCAATGGTAGCTGCAAAGAAGGCTGTTGTTACGCCAATTACCGCTACCAGCCCCATCGAAATCGGAGCCAGTGTGTACAGAATATTTGCCCGAGCAACCATGTAAACACCTGCCGTTACCATTGTTGCGGCGTGGATTAAGGCAGAAACCGGCGTGGGGCCCGCCATGGCATCAGGCAGCCATACGTACAACGGAATTTGCGCCGATTTTCCCATCGCTCCCACAAACAGAAGCGATGTAATGATTGTGATGACCGGAGCACCAATCGAATATTTGGCGGCTGCAGCGCTAAAGACGTCGTGAAAATTCAACGTGTGAAAGGTGATAAAAATCATGAAGATGCCGATCAAGAAACCAAAATCACCGATTCGATTCACCACAAAAGCCTTGCGCCCGGCGTAGGCATTATAGTTATCTTCGTACCAGAAACCGATCAGCAAATAAGAGCACAGGCCCACACCTTCCCAGCCTATGAACATCATCAGGAAATTATCGGCGGTAACCAATAAGAGCATGGAGAAAACAAATAAATTCAAGAAAGTGAAGAATCGGTTAAAACCCCGGTCGCCGTGCATGTAGCCGATGGAATAAATGTGGATCACAAAGGAAACACCCGTCACCACCAACATCATCACGACAGAGAGCTGATCAACAAGAAAGGAAATCTGAGCGGTGAAGCCGCCTGCAACAATCCAATTGTACAATGTTTTTGTTGCCACTCGGTGTTCCGGCGGGAGTTTCAGCATATCGAAGAAAATAATGCAAGCTACCACGAATGAAAGCCCAATCATCGTGCTTCCGATAATGCCGACAATTTTATGCCCGATGTATTTTCCAAACAGGCCGTTTATGATCACACCAATCAGCGGAAACAAAGGGACTAACCAAATCCATTCCGACATAACCATCCCTCACTTAGCTATTTTAACCGAATACATTCAAATTCTTCAGCGTAACCCCGCAGAAAAAACGTAGGGCACGACGATAAGTCAATTCACCATCATCATCCAGATTCCCCCCCCAACCATCGCAATAAAAAACTCTAATTTGTTGAAAAAAACTACCAAAACGCCGGCTACAAAATCAGAACTACCCCCGCAACAGATTAATTTCGTCCACGTGAACAGTGGCCCGCAATCGGTAGGCTGAAATAATCAGCGCCAAACCAACGGCAACCTCAGCGGCGGCAACGGTCATCACAAAAAACACAAATATCTGCCCATCCAGTGACTGAAGCTGCTTCGCCAAAACAATTAGGGTTAAATTAACCGAATTTAGCATGAGTTCGATTGACATAAAAATCACAATTGCGTTTCGGCGAATAAGAACGCCAATCACGCCAATGGCAAACAAAATTGCCGCTAAAATTAAAAGATTCGATATAGGTACCATTTTTTCCCTCTATTTTGATTAAAATCTTATATCGCAATTTCTGCGAAAAAACGTATATCCTGGATTATGAAAATCAACTCCTACTAAATTTTCCAAAAAGAAAAAATGAAAAATTCACATGAATTCACATTATCTGGGTAGATGTTGGTAATATCTAAAACCACTGAAAGCCGCAATAAAATCCCGCCTCTGGCCGATCAGGACTCCTTCGGAAGTTTTTTCCGACCCAGAATAATTGCCCCAATCATTCCCACAAGCAGCAAAATAGAGGCTATCTCAAATGGAAACAAATATTTTGTAAAGAGAAGGCTTCCAAGTGCCTGCACACTGCCAATGGAATCAACACGTGACTGCGGGAATGCCCCCATTGTCCCCGAGATTGTTCCAGACTTTAAGATAAGGAATCCCTCCAATAGCAGCAGGATGCCAAACAGAATGCCAAAAAATACCTGTGCAGGCCTTCCGATGGGCAGCCGGACTTCGCTACGAAGGTTTAGTAACATAATGACAAAAATAAACAGAACCATGATGGCACCGGCGTAAACCATCACCTGAATAATGGATAAAAACTGGGCGCCCAAAAGCGCATAAATGGATGCCAGACTTAAGAATGTCAGCACCAGAAATAGGGCGCTGTAAACCGGATTTTTATGAAAAATCATTCCCAGAGCTGAGAGAATGGCCAAAAATCCAAAAAAATAGAGAAGAACGGTGACCATGATCATGTTTACCTTTTTTTATTTTCTTCTAATTGCCGCTTGTAATAATTCCCGTCTTTGGTAAGATCATAATTTTTCAGAAGTCGTTCTTTATCCCAGATCAGACTTTCACGGGAGTAATCGGCAAAATCGTAAATTTCAGTCAGTTCGATGGCATCTTCGGGACAAGCCTCCTGACACATTCCGCACAAAATACATCTTAACATGTCAATTTTGTACCAAACCGGATACTTTTCCCGATCGTCCCAAGGGGCCGCACCACCCTGCATTGAAATGGCGTGTGCAGGACACGCTGTAGCGCACATCTCACAAGCCACGCATTTTTCTCTGCCCTGTTCATCCCTGTTCAGCCTGATTGCTCCCCGATGGCCAGGAGGTGGAAACCATTTTTCATCCGGATACTCCAGTGTAATATGCTTTTTAAACAGATGTCCGAATGTAACCTTCAATCCACTCAAAATGGCCGGAATATATAACGAATCCCAAAGGTTGGGTTTTATGGTAACGCGTTTTACTTTTTTTACCTTCATAAAGACCTCAATCTATTTTGAACCGGATTTTCCCTGAACTGATTTTTACCATGAATTACACAAATAAAACCATTGCTATTGCCGTAATAACAATATTCGCTAACGCCAGCGGCAGAAGAGACTTCCAGCCAATGCGCATCAATTGATCGTACCGAAACCGGGGAAGTGTCCAGCGAATCCAAAGATAAAAAAACAGGAAGAAACCCGTCTTTGCGGCAAATGCAATCATTCCCAGCACCACGCCCCAGGCACCTAGTGCGCTTTCGTTCACCCACGGGAAATCCCATCCGCCAAAAAACAGGGTGGTAATCAGTGCCGAAGAAGTGATCAAACCGGCATATTCACCTAGAAAGAAAAGGGCAAATTTCATGCTGCCATATTCGGTGTGGTATCCGCCAACCAGTTCCGGCTCCGCTTCCGGCAAATCAAATGGGAGGCGGTTGCTCTCGGCAAAGGAGGCAATCAAAAAAATGAGAAAGCCCAGGGGTTGCAGTACAACTCCCCAGCGGGGTAAAAATCCCCACAACACATAATTCT
>CAZMRE010000145.1:0-5888 GCA_964568545.1 uncultured Deferribacteres bacterium
CGCATTTTGACATTCGGATTTCGTAATTATTTTCCATCATTACAAAGCCTATCGGAGCCAAAAACGCGAAGCGATTTAACGCCGTAGCGTCGACAAATTTGAGACAATCGCTCTTGCAGATTTTTGTCCACAAATGTAAAACGACTTTTCATTCAATCCTCAATCAATCTCTATTCTCACATCTTTTCCGGAGCCGAAATACCCATAAGACGCAGCCCGACTGCAAGAACAATTTTCACAGCTTGACTCAAAGCAATGCGTGCTTCAGAGAGGGCTTGATTATCCGAAACAACGCGATGATCGTGGTAAAAACGGTGAAAGTTCTCCGCCAACTCCTGCAAATACTGGGTCAAAATATTGGGTTCAAAATTCTTCACAATTCGAACCAGCAAATCTGGAAAATCCATCATTTTTTTAATAAGAGCCATTTCCTCCGGTTCCGTCAAAAGCGACAGGTCACAATCGGGGTTGTAAGACACGCCTCGTTCCTCGCCGTAGCGCAGAATGTTAGCAATACGCGCGTGGGCATACTGCACATAGTAAACCGGGTTCTCATCTGTCTGCTTTTTGGCAAGATCAATATCGAAATCCAGAGGCGTAGAAATACGGCGCATGAGAAAGAAGAAGCGCGCAGCATCCACGCCAACCTCGTCCACAAGTTCCCGCATAGTCACAATTTGCCCGGCACGCTTGGACATTTTCACAACCTGGCCAGCTCGAAACAGATTCACCTGTTGAATAAGTTTTACGTCAAAGGCATTCTCTGCAAATCCAAGTGCCAAAAGAGCCGCCCGCATACGCGGGATGTAGCCATGATGATCTGGGCCTAACAAATCAATAACTTTTTCAAATCCCCGATCGAATTTGCTTTTGTGATAAGCCACATCAATAAAAAAGTAGGTTGGCTCTTTATTTTGTGTAATAAGCACACGGTCCTTTTCATCCCCAAATTCAGAAGATTTAAACCAGAGAGCACCATCCTTTTCATAAATCAGATTCTTCTGTTTTAGGATCTCCAGCACTTCTTTTTCAGAATTGCTGGCACGAAGCTCGCTTTCGTGGAAAAACCTGTCAAAATAAACCCGAAAATCTTCTAATACTTTTTTCTGTTCCGAAAGGATCATATTTAATGCAAGCGTCTCTAATTCATTTACCCGATGTTCATGATCCATCGAAAGAAATTTATCACTAAACTTTTCAATAATTTGTTTGGCAATATCGTACACATAATCGCCGTGGTAACCATCCTCCGGAAAGGATTCTTCCACACCCAGAAGTTCACAATAGCGGCTGCTGACCGAAGCGCCCAGCAAGCGCACCTGACGGCCCGCATCATTGACGTAATATTCGCGTTTTGCCTCGTATCCCACACGATTCATTATGTTAACCATTGTGTCGCCCACAGATGCCGCCCTGGCACTTACCACATTGAGGGGACCAGTAGGATTGGCACTCACAAATTCGATTTGGATTTTTTCCCCACCACCGGCATTACTTTTGCCAAAATTCTCTTCTCCCTGATTGAGAATATCCCTTAAAAAACCTTGCAGGTAATTCTTACTTAAAACAAAATTAATGAAGCCCGGTCCTGCGATATTCACGGATTCAATAAATGCATCGTCCCAGTCGACATTTTCAACTAATTGTCGGGCAATCTCCCTCGGATTTTTTTTGATTGCCCTGGTCATAAGCATTGCCAGATTTGTTGCAATATCTCCAAAGCTTCTATCCCGCGGGGTTTCAAATTCAATTGGAACGGCATCAGGGTCAACTGCAAGTTTCTTCACTTGTTTTCGCAGTAATTCCTTTAAGTAGATCTCAACATTCATCTGAATCGCTTACCTTTTCTGTTTTAGCATCTCCCCAAAGGGATTCCAGTCCATAAAATTTCCGTACCTCTTGCCGAAAAATATGAACCACTACATCGATGTAATCCAATAAAACCCACTGAAGGTTCATAACGCCTTCTTTATGCCAGGGGCGAATATTTTCAGCCTTTAATTTCTCCAGAATCTCTTCTGAAATTGCCTTAACCTGCATGTCGGAATCCCCCGAACAAATCACAAAATAATCTGTAACAGTTGTAAGATCTCGCACATCTAAAATTTTGACATCGATTGCTTTTTTTGAAAGGGAAAGTGAAGCAATATGCTTGGCAATTTCATAAGAAGAAAAATTGTTCTTAGCGGTGGTCTGTGTCATGTACTAAGTTTTAATCCTTTCCGATTTGGTCAAAGCCCTTAAGTTTTGTGAAATCAGCACCAAGAATAACGGTCACTTCTACCTGTAAATCTGGATTCATCTTCGGCTGAATGTAGGCATCCTTGATTCCGAGAACATTGGCAACCCGTTTTGCGTTTTCCAGTTTTTTCGAAATCCGGTCAATGACAAGTGTATTTCGCACATTAAAACTGGAATAATTCTTGGTATCCACCACATCAAATCCGTTTCGCCGCAAATAGTTAGAAAAGGACATGGCCAGGCCGGGAACGCCGCATCCATTCAGGAGCTCGACACGAATTTTCCTGTTTGTGGGAATGAAGGCTGCGGGCGTGATACTCTTTTTTTGAACCGCTGCCAAGGGCATCCGGGCAATTTTTTTTTCTTTGAAAGCAAATTTATAGGCCGCAGACCCAATCAGCACAATATTCAAAAAAACCAACACGCCGATTCCAAAACTCCAAAAAAATCCGCCGGATTGTCGGTACCCACCCGGAGAACTCGATTTTGAGCGATTAGTGGAGGATTGTCGGTACTTTCTTTGAACCATAAAATCTCTCAGGACTATCAAAAAATAACCGAGGAACATCCCTCGGTTTTAAAAACCTTTAATAAATTACTCAATCTATCCCTTGGATTTGATACTGCTCAATCGATGCGACCACACTTTGCGCATTTCCGCAGATATTGAGAAAAAAGCGCACTATCCAGGGGATAAATTTAATCTATTTAATTAGCTTTTCCAACTTTTACGTTTTATCAAAGATATCGGGTAAAAAAACTCTAATATGGCCAATCATTGTAAAGAAACGGGGAATAATAACCGCCGGGATACTGGTTAAATTCCATCTGGATTTTTGAATGTTTACCCAATTTGTATTCCAGTTTTGCATTGGAAAGGAATAATCCATTTTGCATCGGGATGTTTGGTTGAAAGCTATTTAGCTTTGAAAAGGGCTGATTTAGCAAATATCCCCATTGCAAAGAAAGCGTAAGTGGATCCGAAAATTTGTACAGCATCGTATTTAAATACATGGCTTGATTAATGCTGTGCCCGTTCCAACGACCCATCATAAAACTGTAGCTTTGCCGCATGGTGAATTTTTCAGAATTTAATAGCGTCCCCGACATCAAGCCGATGGGGTTTGTTCCATAGGTTAGCAGCTTTTGAAAACTGATCGCTGGCTTTCCGGTTTTTAATTGAGCCTTACCGGAAATTGGAAACAAGACTAAAGCACCCAAAATTACAATTAAAAATCGCTTCATAAGCGCCTCCTTACGATGAAACGCCTTTGTACAAAATTACCCATCTATAACAGTTAATTATTGAACTCCCAAATCTGAAATGAGTTCTATCTTAATTTACTAAAATTTCTGAGAAAATCAATATTTTTTATATCTTTCTTTCCAAGAGAACCCCTTCCACAAATTTAAGGTGCTCCACCGTATTAACTCCCATAATTTCAAGAGGATCTGGCGTTTTGTAGGTTTCAATCCGAAACCCATTCTTCTTAAAGAGATCTACCATATCCGTCAAATAATATTCACCCTGTGCATTTTGATTGGAAAGTTTTGGCAGAAATTCCAACAAAAAGTGCACCTTGAAAATGTAAATCCCAGGATTAATTTCTTTAATTGCCTTTTGCTCGGGAGTGGCATCCTTATCCTCAACAATCGCTGCAATCTTCCCATTTTTATCGCGAATGATGCGTCCGTAGCCAGCGGGATCATCCAGCTCGGTCGTCAACATGGTTAAATCGGCTTGTGTTTTTCTATGAGTTGCCAGTAATTTTTCAATGCTTTCCTCTTTTAGCAAGGGCACATCCCCATATAGAATGAGAGCATTACCATCAAAGTGCTGAAGCAGGGGAGCCGCCTGAAGCACGGCGTGGCCGGTACCCAGTTGCTCACGCTGCCAGACAAACTCAACGGGAAAATTTGCCAGTGCATCCTGCACCTTCTCGCCCTGATGCCCAATCACTACAATCACCTTATCCGAACCCACACCCAGCGCCAGCTCAACGACATATTGAACCATTGGCTTACCCAAAACTGTATTCAGAACCTTTGGAATATCTTTTCGGTTCATGCGTTTGCCCTGACCCGCAGCCAAAATAATGCTTACTAATGTACCCATTCTATCCTCATAATTTCAGATAATGCAATATTCATCAAGAAATGAATACTTCTGAATTTTTTCTTTATATTTAAATAATTCAATGATGGCATATTTGCAGGAATAGAATATTATGTTTTCTTGCGATAGGAGAATATCTCTAAGTCTTTTATTCTTTTCCAATAAGGTGGAAAACAAAATGTTTGTATCAACTTTAAAGGTAATCTCAACCATTTTTCTTCACTATGTTTGATTATGATCTTTTTGTTTTATTTACGATGTTGCTGATTTAATAATATTCCTGCAAATGCGCAAATTGAAAATTTAGAGGGTAGCACTCACAATTTGGCCAACAGATAATTTTTTCAACAACATCAATTTTTCAAAATTTATGATTTTTTTAGAAAAATGCAACAATTAATTCTTGCTTGATATCATTTGCTAATTTAATAAATTAGCATTCTAATTCACCACAAGCAGATTAGACATTCAATTGAATATTATCAATCAAACGGGTTTTCCCCACAAAAACAGCCAACGCGATCAGCACCTCACCCTGGATTTTTTCAACCGGCTTCAAGTTTGTAACATCAACAATCTCAATGTAGTCTATTTTCGCAGACTTTCCCTGACGCAGAATGTACTCAATTCTATTTTTGATTTTTAAGGCATCTCGTTCACCAGTCTCGACCAACCTTTTGGCTTCCTTAAGCGATTTGTAAAGATTGAGAGCATCCCTGCGTTCATCGGCGGAAAGATAGACATTCCGAGAACTCATTGCCAAACCGTTGGGCTCGCGAACAATAGGACCCGTTAGGATTTCCAGATCGAAATTTAAGTCCCGTACCATTTGCTTGATGACAATAGCCTGCTGGGCATCTTTCTGGCCAAAAACTGCGAAATGGGGTTTCACAATGTTAAACAATTTAGCCACAATGGTTGCTACCCCTCGGAAATGAATGGGACGGGATTTTCCGCAAAGCACCTGCGTAATTTCCTCAACGGTGACGTAAGTGCGGTATGGCTTCGGGTACATTTCTTCTACAGAGGGATAAAAAAGGATGTCGCACCCTTCTTCCTTGGCTAACCGTTCATCCCGTTCAAAATCCCGCGGATAGCGTTCCAAATCTTCATTTGGGCCAAACTGCGTGGGATTTACAAAGATGCTCATCACGGTTACATCTGCACGCTGCCGGGCAATTCTTAACAGACTGAGATGCCCCTCGTGCAAATACCCCATCGTCGGAACAAATCCAATGGTCTGCCCGCTGCGTCTCAAATCCTCAGCCTCAGTCTGCATCTCCGCAATCGAACGAATTATTTTCATGCAAGTGACTCCCATCCGCCAAGAGCCATTGGCGTCAACTTAAATTCTGAATTTAGCAGAATAGTCTTTAAAATATTAAACACGTCGTCCCTACGGGACTTCAATCTATTTTGGCATGATTGGTCTACAAACATTTTGCCCCGCTTGGGCTGTGCTGTAACCCATTATTATTAAATGGGATCATGTCAATCCGATAAGAGCACCGTTAGGTGCGATATGTTTGTA
>CAZMRE010000146.1:0-5863 GCA_964568545.1 uncultured Deferribacteres bacterium
CCCACCAGTCCGTGCTTGTGGGGATCAATTGTGATGGAGTCCGCTTCCCCCAATCGCGCCAGTTGCCGGTAGACAAATTCGGAAAGAGGAATCTCGCTTTCGTCAAATGGTTTCAACTGATTTTCCTGATCTAAAATAATTGAGCGGTAATATCCACCGTAGGCAGCATCCACATGCAGGTGAAAACCATACTGATTACGCAGCTCCAGAATTTCTTCGAGAGGATCTACGGCGCCGATCCCTGTTGTTCCAAGATTGGCCATTACCATCATAACGTTACCCGTTTTTAGTTCCTTCTCGAGCGCATCCAAATCCATTCTGTAACGAGAATCTACAGGCAATTCGGCAATTCCTTCAACTTTCAGGATTGAGGCAATCCGTTTCCAAGAATAATGCGATCCCTTTGAAAACACGAGGGTTCCGGGCTTTCGCAAATCCCGAACTGCCCAGAGCGCCTCCATATTAGCCAGCGATCCTCCACTGGTAAGGTGGCCCCACCCGCTTTCAAAACCCACCATTTTTAAAAGCTGCTCCACAACCTCCATTTCCATTTGCGTGGTCACGGGGCCTCCCTCGTAGGCGTGATTATTCGGATTACTGAGCAGCGTGTAAAAATAGGCTAAAATCGCCGGGAGGGAGGGGTCCTTCAGCATTTGCGCCTCGTAGCGCACAGATGGGAAAGGAATATTTTGGTCCATCCGCTTTAAAAAATTCTCCCAGGCCGAACGAAGTTTTTCGCCATTCCCCTTACGAGAAGGGTCTGCCTGCCACGCCTCCGGAAAAAGCGACGCGTCCTCCGGATACAACTTCGCACGCCAGTTTCTTTGATGCTCCAGGCCCTTTTCCAACAGCTCCAAAAGTAGGTTTGTATTTTCGCCTTTTGGCCCCAAAAAATAATCCCATAAAAAAGATGTTTTACTCATGGTTGTTTCCCTTTTTATTTTAGAAGATTTCGCACGGGCACCAAGTGGTAGCCCTTCACTCGCAGCGAATCAATAATGACCGGTAGCTTTTCGTAGGGGAAATCCTGCTTTCGGTAGCTCGCCAGATGCATCAGAACAATCGCTCCGTTTGCGCGCCCATTAGGCTCCGCTGCAAAGTTTAAAATTTTTCGCTTAATCGCTTCACCGCTTTGGTAACCGGCATCTCCGGGATGAGCCACCCAATCGCGCGTGTCCATATTTTCTCTCTGATCCCTGCCAATTGTCCAATCGACTTCCCGATAGCCCAGCTCAGCCGCCCACCGCCTGATTTCCGGATTCGACTCTCCGTAGGGCGGCCGCCAGAATGGCGCCATTTTCACACCGGTTACTTTCTCAAACAATTCAGCGGTTTTTTTCAATTCCTCTTGAAAGCGTTCCCTTGTCAATCCCGGCAGCGTTTCGTGCCTCCGATTTGTTGCGTAGGTGGTCAGGTGCGGATGATGAAATGTGTGATTTCCCACTTCATGCCCTTCCCGAACAATTCGCCGAACCGTTTCGGGAAAGTGACGAATAAATTCTCCGGTAAGAAACACAGTGCAGTGCACATTTTTTTCGTGAAGAATGTCTAAAATCTTATCCGTGATATTATTTGAAGAACCCCCGTCAAATGTCAGGGCAATTTTCCTTTGATCCGCATTTCCTTTTCGAATCGGACTGGAAAGAAAACGAACACTTGGCGGGGCAAAATGAAGGGTCAGTTCCTCAAGCGCCAGAACCTGCCCACGCGAATTGATTTCTTTCACCCGCAGGCGCGATTGATTTCTGGAGATTGGGACATTTTTCAGGCTAAATTTCCCCCGAACGGGAATTGTTGCCCCGACCGGTTTCCCCGCCTGTTCCAGAATAACGATGGAACTGTCATCTGCTAATCCGCTAATTGTAATCTTGTTGGAGAAAATCATTGCCTTTGGAGGCGGTTTTTGGAGAATCAGATGACCCGGCGCCAAAGAAGACATCTGAAAAGCAGGCTTTTTTGCGGCAAAAAAAGAAACACGATTTTCCAATCGATCTATTTTCTGAAGAAGCCGATGATTTTGCCAGAAAAGAGCCGTAAACAAAAAGAGAGCAATCATCCCAAAAAGAAAGGCGGGGTTGGAAACTATCAGAATTTTCCCCTGATTGATTTTCAGCCTCAGGCGATCCAGGAATTCTTTCAACAAAAATCGGTACCAGCATTTTTTACTGCAAAAAATATGGTGCGACAATACAATTTGACAGTCTTTGCAAATGGGCTTGTGGCAAAAATAGCAATGCCGGTTGGTGTACCGATCGGGATGATTGACGCAAACGTCCAATTTCTTTGGCATTTAAGGCCTCATATCCGCAAAAACAATTCCGGGCCGTACAACGACACCTGAATTCCAATTTTGATTGCATTCTAAAAGCCACTAATCGTACAAATTATCCGGCATTCAATTTCCTTAACTCCAATAAAATCAATTCGTGATAATTCGTGAAATTAGTGGGAGATATTCTTTTTGAACTAAACTTAATTTAAAATATAAGAAATTTTTAAATGCTCTTCAATATCTAAATATTTTGGGAATGGCCCCATTTGTCCTCCCATTTTAACCTGTATTATTCATAAATTTATGCCGCCAATGCGCAAATGAAAGATTTCAGTAGTATGATTTGTTTAAGAAGGGGATGACAAACGCCTTCACTATTGGAATGAATTTTATTCTGCAGGATAGGGCTGTATGCGATGAGCCAGCCTTTGAAGCCAGGGTGCAGGAACATTTCCCAAAATCAGAAAAGTAAATCCGTCTTTTTCAAATGGGATCACTTCCATCGGCGGCCGCCGACCCTGCGGAAAGTGATGCTGTCGCGCCCGAGCCAGAAATCGTTTCTCCATTCTTTTGGGTGCTTCAATCTGAAAGATTGAGAAATCAATTATGCCGTCGCTAAAGTGCGATTGGATCATTGTCATATTCCGATGATGGCCAAATCGCCCCTCGGTAAAAGCAAAACCCTCGGGCAGCGGTCTTGGCAGATAAATCGGAAACGGCGCAGACTTTGCCAAATCATCAAGCCGCCGAAAGTGCTTGCCCCGTTTTTCCACATTCCTTTTATCTCGCCAGTCAAAAGCATTTTTCTTTTCCACCACCTTTCCGGCTACCGCAAACAGAGAATCCTGGAAACCATTCTGATAATCAATCGAAACCACCCGTTTCGCCTTAATCGTTTTCAGTCCATGCGGCGTTTCAATTTGCTGCACCTGGTGAAGGATAATTCCGGATTGGGCATCCAGCCAGATTTTCCAGAGCAGTCTGCCCGGATGGTTTGGAAGAATTGAAAGAATTTCAGCGGGACGAGTGGCAATTGTGCCGTCCGGTCTCAATTGAATGGAGTAATTCTTCTCCAACAGCTTGACGTAAGATTCTCCTCTTAAACGAATGGGAAATTCCCGAACGCGATTTTCTTCTTTTTTCGGAACGGGCCGCGCCACCCAGAAATCGTGAATTTTCGTGTAAAACGTTTCACCGTTTTTTATGATGATCAATTTTCTTTTTTGATTGGCAGAGATGCGCTCGAGCCGCAAACGGTTGGGGCCGTCGTACCAGATTTCCCATTTTTCTATTCGATATCTGATTTGGCCCGGCGAAGGATGGCGCGCCCTGTGCCGCGGAACCGCCATTGTATCCATCACAATTGCGTGGTAGTGAGCCGTTTCGTAGCCCCTTTTCACCTTTTGGAAAGCGGTTTGCAAGTCATTTTTAGCAAAGAGGGTTCCGCTTAGAAAAATCCCAGCGGATACGAAAAAAACAAATCCAAGTCCCAAAAGCTTCCTCATTTGCCCTCCCCTGACACATCTGCGATCTCAATCAGTTGGTCTGCCGGATCGGAAAACGATTGAAAAATCGGGTTGCTGTCAGAAGCTTCCTGATAGCTTTCGTACAAATAATCATACGAATCGATAGCTCCTGCCGCCTGCTTTCCAACGGAATAGTAGCCCAAATAGGAAACAAGAAAAAGCACGGCAAATGCCAATCCAACACGATAGGCCGGCTGAAAGAAAAGTCCACGCAGAATCTGGTTTAGCCCTGACCGAATCCGCTGTAAAAGGGAGCTTTTCCGCGGACGCTGCAATTTCCGGTAGAGGCCGTTTTCAAAATCCGCCCAGAATTCTTCATTCTGAACCCGCAGACGCTGACCGGCCAATAGAGCGAACATCTGTTTTATCTTCTCAGCTTCCATCTGGCAAAAGCGACAATTTTTCAAGTGCTCTGCCAATTCCGGATGCTGCTTCCGAAGCCGATTCACATCCCCATTGAAGGCTGTCAACACACGTTGCGTTTCCTTGCAAAGCGATTTCATTTAAACTCATCCTTTCAAAGGATTTTTTCTAAATGTTTCCGAAGTTTTTTTCGCGCATGAAAAAGCCGGGACTTGACGGTTCCCAGAGGAATATTCAAAATCTTGCTGGTTTCTATCTCCGAAAAGCCCTCAATATCACGCAAAACCACAATATGTCTCAATTTTTCTGGGAGTTTTTCAATCCCCCTCCAAACCACCTCTTTTGTTTCATTTCTGGTGTCTTCCTGGAAATCCTCGGATTCGAGCGTGTCAATCAGACTATTCCGCTCATCATCCGACTCATTCTGAAATAATGAAAAAAAGTGAACGACCTTTTTCCTCCGGTACACATTGATCGCCTGATTCACAAGAATTTTGAAAAACCAGGGTGAAAACATTTCCCCCGCCCGAAAGGAGTCCGCTGCCTGGAACACTTTCACAAAGGCGTCCTGCGCAACATCTTTGGCCTCTTCCATGTTGTGCACATACTGAAAAGCCACCGAGATTGCCCGACTGCGATACCGATTCACAAGCTGGTCAAACGCGCCCGACTCGCCTGCTCGAAATCGAGCCATCAATTCTTCATCCGAAACCGGAACACCCTCTTTCGTCTTTGTACTCTGCAACAAATCAGTCGATCCCAATCCGCCAATAGCGGATCTAATCCCGTTCATGTAATTCGTTGTTTTTAAAGCAAGGTTATTTATCAAAAAAATAAAGTCTTCATTACAAATAAAGCAATTAGCACCCGCATTTTCAAGATTAATTTTAGAATATTTTGGGGTAAACTTTTTTTCCGAAAAATACAAAAATTGGCCAGAGGCAGAATTCTCCGCCTCCGGCCACTGACACCATTGGACCATCAGTTTTTATTTTTGAAAATCCAAATCCCTCTTGAATCCGGGATGTTCAAAAGCCTTGCCTCGCATGGGACGTTTCATTCCGCGGTGCATTCTACCCTCCATGCGTTCGTGAATACGTTCTTTCATCATTTTTCCCCGAAGCTGCTGAATTTTCTGCCACTGTTCATCGGTAAGCACTTTACGAACAGCAATCAGATTATGCAGCCGTAAAGCGGCCAATTGATTTTTCAGGCGCGAAATTTCCGCCTGCTTTTTGTCAACTTTCGACAGATCCGGTACACGCGCACTCCGAAGCATTTCCTTTAAATCCAATTGTGCTATCCGAATTTTTGCGTTCAAATCAATTTTCTGCTTCTGGAAATCTGTACGAAGTTTTTCGATTTTCGCCTTTTGGTTCGGATTGAGCAGGTTTGCCGCTTCCTTCGGCACTTCCTGCGCAAATGCAGTTCCCACTGCAAATACAACCAACATGACGATAACGCCGACTGCTTTTTTCATTTTACGTACCTCCTCATTTTTGTTTTACTTACTGTTTTTTTGGCTGAATCTGTTAGGAGATACAAGCAGTTTTTCCAAAACGTTCAAAATTTATTCAATTTTTTTCTTTGATTGAATAGATAAGCGCACTCTAAATACAACAAATTGCGCAAATTATGCAGCTTTGTTGTTGCGAGTTTTGCGCGAATGATTGAAGAAAATTTAGTGAAAATACGCTTACCC
>CAZMRE010000147.1:0-5828 GCA_964568545.1 uncultured Deferribacteres bacterium
CGTTTCAAATGACTTCCTCTCCAGTAAATCCTTCCACAGGCCGGGCATCGCCAGAATTCCTGGTGCGTTTCAAAAACAAGCGCGGGCACCTGCCCGGCAATTTGTTTTTTTGCAACGGGCTCCACAGGAACATTACACAGCAGACACAACCGAAACAAAAAATGCTCCGTGTCCAATTGAAATTTTTCGATTAGCTCTCCCAATTGTTCTCGGGGGTCATTGGGTGCTACAAAGTAATAATTTTTTTCCGGCAACTGACCGGCTATTTTCCGGTTTCGTGTCAGAAGAATTCGATTATCCGCGCGCACTGCGGGAATCCATTCCTGTACAGGCTTTTCAGGATCGTAAAGTGTGTTGTATCCCAAAATCCGAAGCCAACGGGCTAACCGCCCCACCATCATGTCCGCTGCAAATGAAATATTGTCGGGTGTCATGTTTTACCGCAATCTGTCGAGGAGCTATTGTAAAACTCACATCAAACAAATTAATAACAGCACAGGCAAAATGCAAGTGTTTCATTTGCGCCCCGCTATTTTTCGTAGTCTTCGAAGAGTTTCTCAATTGCCTGAAATTTTTCCGTCAGATTGGGGGCCAGCTTTCGTGCCAGATTCAGTGTTTCGCGTCCGAGAGAAATATAAACCCCCAGACGCTTAGGATTCTTTTCCTTTAGATTTTTCAAATGTTCCTCTACGGTTTGAACATCTCCTCGTGCAATTGGGCCGGTGAGTATTTCCTCGGGATTGGCTTCATTTAGATTTCTTGCGGTTGTTTGCAGAAGCGGGAGCAAAATCATTTTCCCTTCCGGGCGGGCAATGCCGATTTGTTCAAGAATAGCGAGTCCTGAATCCATGAGGGCTGTGGAGTAGTTGGAAACCATGACGCAGGCCAGGTGGTACAGGGGTTTGGCCTGCGTGGGAATCTGAAAGGGAATTCCACCCAGTGAAGCGGCAATATTTGTTAGAACAGCCGTTGCCTCTGGGTCGCCTTCGATGGCAAATGTGCAGCCGCGGAATTTTTCGGAATCGTCCGCGGTTCCGGCAAAAGATTGCGCCGGGTGAATAGATGCGACCAAGGCACCTTTTTCTCGCAAGGGAGCCAGAACTTCAGACGATTTTGCCCCTGACGTGTGTGCCACAACGACCGATTGCAGATTTAGCGGCGAAACCGCAAGTTGAGCGGTTACATCTTCAATTGCATCGTCGGGAACGGTTACCAGAAGAATGTCCACCGGCGGCCAATCTTGAAAAACGGTTGTGAATCGGGCGTCGGGGAATTCCTGTTGAAGCTTCTTCAGGGACTCTTGATTTCGACCCGCGACCAGCGAAATCGCCTGCCCCGCCTGGGAGAGGGCACGCAAAAAGGCTCCTCCCAAACGCCCCGGCCCAATCAGTCCAATTGAATATGTTTCCATTGCGCGTTCCCGTGTTTGTTTTACCTGCATAATTTGCAAATTTTTGCCAAAACGTCCCTAATTCACAAAGATGTAATTAAATCGCCAATGAGCGAATGGTATTTTTATTCGAATAAAATTCGTGAATTCGTTGCGCTAATATTTTTTAATTACAGCTAATCCCAGATGGGTAAGCATCCATTTTTTAAACTAAAAATCGTCCCGGCGAAAACAATTGAATGTCCTCTTTGGTCTTTCCCGTTTGAATAATGTTTGCCAGAATTTTTCCGCCTAAAAATCCAAAAGACATTCCGTGGCCGGTGTAGCCGCCTGCTGTAAGAATTGTGTTCCGGCCGGGCAGTTTGCCGATAATCGGGAGGCCGTCGATTGAAAAGCCCATTATGCCGGCCCAATTGTGCGTAGGTGTGAGGATGCCTAAATTCTTGAATGTTGAATTCATGAAATTCCGCAGGTTTTTGCGCACATTCGGATCGGGTGTTTCGTCCAATTTTCCCACATCGGCATCCTCCGCGCTCCAGCGCATACCGCCCAGCACCAGCCGCCCATCCGGTGTTTGTTGCCAGTATTCATAGCCGAAATTCGTCAGCATGGCCATGGGGGGTAACCTTTTTTCAGCCGGTTGCGTGGCAATGATCTGTCCCCGCACGGGTTCAATCTTTTTTTGAAAATAGGGGTACACTAAGGAAGCGTAGCCATTTGCTGCAAGAACCACCATGTGGCAGGCAATGGTTCCGGCAGAGGTTTCAATCATCAAATCATCGGTATTTTCCGAAATAGACGTTGCTTGGGTTTTGGGAAATAATTTTCCGTTGTTTTGAATAATCTGTTCTCCCAAACCAAAAATGAACTTGCCCGGATGAAATGTGGCATCCTTTTCGTAGAATCGAGCGCCCAGAAATTTTTCAGGAAGCTGTGATTTGAAAAGCTTTCGTAGTTCGTCTCGGGTGAGCCATTCGCTGCCGTATCCGTTTTCTTGAAGCAATTTAACAGATTCCCGGATTTCGTTAGCTTCGGATTCCGAAGATGCAATTCCAAGCGAACCCTCTTTTCGAAAATCGCAGTCAATTTTGTGTGTACGAATAAAATCTTCAAGCAGAGTGTTGTTTTTGATTGAAAAATCCCACAGAATTTTAGCTTCCGGCAAACTAACAGCCGCAACCAGCCGCGCAAAATGCTCGGCGGTTCCGGCGAGCAAAAGACCCGCATTCCGGCTGGATGCTCCGAAGCCGATTGTATTTTTGTCCAGTACCACAAACCGGATGCCAGCCTGCTGCAGCCAGTAGGCGGTGGAAAGTCCCGTAATTCCCCCTCCAATAATTACCACGTCGCTTTGCCTGGGCAGTTTTTCCCGTGATTGTAGTTGCTCCAGTCGAGTTGTGTCTTGCCAGTAGCTTTTTTCAAGAATTCCCGCAGCCATTTGAATTTCCTATTTTGTTTGTGATTCCTGAATCGGAAATAGAATTGCCCGTGCAGGCGCGCCGTCTCCCTTTTCGATTTTCAAGGGCAAGCACACCAGATCGTAAATTCCCGGAGGTACGGCGGATAGGTTGATTCCCTCCAAAATGATAATTTCGTTTTCCAATAATTTGTTGTGAACGGGGAAATCCGGATTATTTTCGGCTTCAATCGAAAGGTAATCGATTCCAATGAGTTGTACGCCTTTTTCAAGAAGAAATTCGGCGGCCTCCTCCGAAAGGGAAGTAAAATCCCTTTGAAACGTTCCGTTCCAGTTGAAGGAAGAATTTTTTGTTTTGAACAGCACGCGACGAAAACGACGCCAATCGTATGAAGCAATGTCCTTTTTCAAAATCATAGAACGCCCTGGGAGAGCGGCTACCAGTGTTGTTCCCAGACATTTCCGGAGATCCAATTGATCTGCTGTTGCACCTCCGGGCACGAAGTGACGCGGTGGGTCTACATGCGTGCCTGCGTGCGTGGACAGTGTGAGGCGGGATATTTCAAATCCATCCCCCGATTCAAGGGAGGCCTGCTTCAGCATGTTCACAGGGGCGTCGCCCGGCCAAACCACCAGATTGGGTGAAAGGGCTACGCTGATATCAAAATAGGATGGCTTGTTCATTAACAAATCCCGATTTTAGTTGGACAGGATCGACAGGATAAATTTAACTGAAAATTAATCCTGCAACTGTCATTGTTTGGTAAAATAATGCGATAAATTTACAACCAAGGTCTTTATTTTTTCCAAAAAAAATTAGCCGCAAACGCACGGAGTGAATTTTCTATCCAATAAAATTCGTGAATTCGTGGCTGAATCGTTTTTAATTGCAGTCCGCACAAATCCTGTCCGATTTATTTTTCCAATAAAAAAGATTTTGTCTCCGGCCCCATATTCATGAGAAGATCCAAAACAGAAAGATTGGGCTCAAAACCCTGAAACTGTTGAATGTAAAATGGCTGTTCCATTAGAATTTTTTCACACGAGTAGCCGTTTTTTTCGAGAGCGGAACAATTAAAATAGGATTCGGATTCGGCTTCAATAAGATAGCCCCGGCAGGATTCCTTTCGCAAAAGTGCAAGGATTTGAGCCTCGCGCGAGCCTTCCAACTGTAAATTTGAACTGTACACAAATTTGGGGGCGATTTTTAAAATGGACAGCAGAGAAGATATAACCTCGTGAAAAAGCTCCATATAGCTGAAATAATCGCGGCAGAACAGAGGTTCCAAAACCGGCCAGTAGTGCTCAAAATAAGGAGCGTTTTTGTAACTTACAAAAATGCTTTTATGATGTTTTTTCTGCCAGGAGTGCGTTGAATCAATCCGGAGATTTCGAATGGTGGGTTTCTTCCCTTTGGGAAGAAAGATTGGCACGGTTAAATAGCGTTTTCCATCTGTGGTCTTAATTGCCATTCGATTGATTTTACCGAAAGAGCGAATGGGACGGTCATCGAGGACAAGAACCACTCCAGCGCGAATGATTTTGCGAAATGTGGAAATAGAAGGAAAATACTCCGGAAAAATTGTGGTTAGTTGAGTCTTCATAAATTATACAGCCTTTTGCCGTTTAATTTTTGCCCATTTGAATATACGAAATAAAGGGAAACTTCCGCAACCGAAAAGCACAAAAGTTTTTTCCTCGGGAAAAAAGTTGAAATATACCCTGCTAATCTGTATTTTTTAATAATTTAAACGACATGTTCTGCAGGTCTGTGCTTGCTGAATCAGAAAAGGGACTGAAGATGCTTGTGAAGAAAATACTCATGCACATAAAAAGCCGGCTTTACCTGTATGTTTTCGGGGACTTTATCCTTGCACTGCTATTCGGCAGTACCTTTGACGTCCGGCACATGAACATCAAGCCCATCAGTGTGGCCGCTGTTTTTATTATGCTTTACCCCATGTTAACCGGTATGGTTGTGGAGCGCGTAAAAAAAGCCAGAGGCAAAGACTATTTTATGGAGATCAAGAAAATCTCCCCCGGAATTTCGGCTCTGGGCATTTTAATCATCGTCTTTTTTTCGGTCGCCAAGGTATCGCAGCTGGTCGTTCACCGGCCCATCATTTTTTTATTGGTGGCTGGCGGCTTGTCCGTCTATTACCTGATTCAAACCCTCCTTTCGGCGGGAACGGCCAAACTACTCGGCTTGAAGTACGAGCACGGCATGATTTTAATTCTCGGCGCTACGGCCAGCTCCCAGGCCATTTCCCTTGCGCTGGCCGCCACAATGTTCAGCAGTCTCACGGTTTTTGCTTTGTCTTTTAAACCCATTCTTCAGGTGCTTTACATCATGTTTTTGATTTACGGATTGGGCCCGCATTTGAAGAATTTATTATGCAATGCACAAAATTAAGAGGGAGAAATAGCCAATGAGCGAAATATCCTTTCTGAACTCGCCGTGGTTTGTCTGGGTGATTTTGCCCTTGCTCATTTTTCTGGCACGAATTACCGATGTCACCATCGGCACGATGCGAATCATTTTTCTGTCGAGAGGCAAGCGCTTCCTGGCGCCGGTACTGGGATTTTTTGAAGTATTGATCTGGCTTCTGGCAATCGGGCAAATCTTCAAACATCTGGACAATGTGGCGTGTTATCTTGCCTATGCCTTCGGGTTTGCAACCGGAAATTTTGTTGGAATCACTATTGAGAATAAACTTGCCGTAGGGATGGAAGTGATCCGTGTTGTCACGCGCAAAAACGCTGCAAGATTAATCGAAAAGCTAAAATCCGAGGGATTCGGAATAACGCTTATCGATGGCGAAGGTGCCACTGGACCAGTTAAAATTATTTTTACACTGATTCGCCGAAAAGAGCGCAGAGAAGTCATTAAACGGATTCAGGAGTTTAACCCCAAAGCATTTTATTCCATTGAAGATGTCCGTTTTGCAAACGAAGGCGTTTTCTCTACAAGAATGGCTTATGCCGGTATGTTTCGACGTCTGGGAAAATGGGGAAGAAAAG
>CAZMRE010000148.1:0-5778 GCA_964568545.1 uncultured Deferribacteres bacterium
ACATCGGACTGCTGAAAATCCAGCAGGTTCTTGGCTCCTAAAGTCAGTTTCATCCCATTTTTAAATTCTTTATTTACGTCAAAATTCAGAATCCAATAAGTAGGAGATTTTGCCAATTTTGGAGTGCCGTCTGGATTGTAACTCATCCCGTAAACCTCCCTTAAATTCATGGGACCCGTGACCTGACCATCCAGATTCATGGAGATGTTCCATTTTGGCAGATCATAATTAAGCGCCCATTTAAAACGATTTTCGGGTCGTGCAAATCCGAGTACATTTGGAGCCATGTTGTATCGTTCATAGATGTGCCCAAGGGTCACATAAAGTCCCGGCAGAAGGAAACGGCTGTAATTCAGCTCAATCCCGTAAATGGATGAAGGGGCGTCCACATTTTCCACAACAAAGCTTTTTGAAACATAATCATTGTAGGCCGTAATGTAATTATCAATGCGATGGTAAAAAGGGGCCAGGGAAAAGGTCGTCGCTCCTTTTTCATAATCAAGTGAAAACGTCACGCTTTTGGATTGCTCGGCTTTTTTGGCCAGATAGCGGGTATTATATTTGTATTTGGCACCGGTTCCGTGATCCAGCTCATAAAAAGACGTTGGTGCGCGGAACCCCTTTCCCAACGTCAGGCGTGCCGTCCAGTGATCGCTTAACAGGGCTTTTAACGAGAGACCAGGCGTCACGATTTTGCCGTAAACGTTGTGGTGATCCAACCGCAACCCAATAACGGATTCAAAAAGAGGATTGGGACGCCAATCATATTGCGCAAAAATTGATGCAATTTTATAGTTGTAGGCGGAAATGGCCACGTTTTCTTTCAATTTTTCCGTTCGATAGGCTAACCCGCCTGTGATTAACTGATGGGTTCCCAGTCGGTGATTCCATTGAAAATCATTGTACGTCATCAGTTGATCGCCCACATACACGAACCCTTCGTAATCCGAGTCCTGAAAATGCCGGGTTAAACTCAGCTTGTAAGATAGTTGATCCGCCTTTGAAAATTGGTGGCGAAAAATAAGCGCCGCATCCGTGCGTCGGGTTAAAATGGATTCCGAGAAGGCCCGAAGAGCCGGCTGATCAAGTACCTCAATAAATGATCGGCTCACCGACAAAGCTCCTCCCTGGCGTTCTTCAGTTAGACCCGATATGCGCAATTTTAGATCAGTATTCAGACTATTTTGAATAACCAATTTGCCGCTCATATAGGCGCGCGTGGTCCCTGTAAATTCGGAAATACCATCACCATTGCGATCAACAGGATTCATGTGATAATATTCGCCATTGACCAACAATCCGATGGCTTTGCGTTTGTACGAAGCCGCTCCCGTCATTCGCTTTTCACCATACTGTCCGATTTGCGACTCCAGATTAATCGCAGGGAAGGGGGACGGATTGCTGGTACGAATATTCACGATTCCTGCAATGGCGTCCGTACCGTAAAGAACGGAGCTGGCCCCTTTCACAATTTCAATCTGGTCAATGATGCTCGCGGGCAACTCCATGTAGCCGTAGGTCTGCCCGAGACTGCTAAAAATGGGCATGCCGTCAATCAGCACCTGCGTGTAACGCCCGGGCAATCCCTGGATGGAAATGGACGATGCATTGCAAATTGAACATTCAATTTGCGGATCGACCCCAACGACATATTTTGTGGCATTCAGCACATTTACCGGATTCCGGCGTTTGATTTCCTCCTTTGTGATCACATTTGTTCGAACGGGTGTATCTTTTAAATAGCGAGGCACACGTGTTCCCGTAACGACAACCGCCTTTCCTTTGACGGCCATCGGCTTCAGGCGAAATTGAATTTCTGTGTATTGGCTTACATTTAAAAGAACTTCCACTTCCCGGGGTTCATATCCCATCATTGTGGCCTTCACAATATACCGGCCGTAGGGAACACCGGATATCCGAAATTTGCCGTTCACATTTGTGGCAGCTCCCATTTGGGTTCCTTCCAAAGTTACATTTGCACCAGGCAATGGTTCCCTTGTAGTAGCATCCTTTACGACTCCTTTGATACCGCTCACATATTTGGGACGGTTTGTTTCGTTAGGTCTCACTGTTTCTGCATAACAGGCCGTTGAAATCACCATACTCATCAGGATTAAAATTATTGCTCGTTTAAAACCCATTCCACGCACTCCTTACTATTGTTTTATTTTATGATGTTTGTTAGAGTTAACTAACTTATTAGATAAAAAATTTTTATCCCAACCCGATGAACCTTCCTATCTGATAAATCAATGTGGACAAAACAAATGCAATCGTCAATCCTGATCCGACAATTATAAGCGGCCACTTCCAGGAACGGGTTTCCTTTTTGATGGCGGCAAGCGTGCCCACACAGGGCATGTAGAGCAATGAAAACACCATAAAAGTGTACGCCGATAAAGGCGTGAATTGCTGCATCAACACATCGCGCAAACCGGCTCCCGTTGCGGCGTAAAGCGTTCCCAGCGTTCCAAGGATAACCTCTTTTGCCAAGAATCCGAAAATAAAGGCCACTGCCGCCTGCCAATATCCAAATCCAGCCGGATGGAGTAGCGGTGCTAGGAATGAACCCATTTGGCCAATAAAACTCTCGTGTCCGGCGTAGGCACTCCCAGCCGGAAAACTGGCTAAAAACCAAATCAAAAGCACCGCCCCAAAAATGATTTTCCCTGCCTTTTTTAGAAAGATCAGACTTCTCCGCCAGGTGTTTCGGTAAATTGAATAGAACGTCGGCAGTCGATAGGGCGGCAGTTCCATGACGAGGACCGATTGTTCATTCTTGAAAAAAACAGGCGCCGTCAATTTCACCAGTCCAATGGCTACCAGAATACCAATCAAATAAATGGACAGCACCACCAGGCCCTGGTAGCGCGTGAAGAAAATGCTGGCAAACAGGGCGTAGATGGGTAATCTGGCCGCGCAGGAAATAAATGGGATAGCCATCATCGTCAAGATGCGATCCTTGCGGGTCGGCAGCGTGCGTGTGGCCAAAACCGCCGGGATGTTGCATCCAAATCCCAGGATGAGCGGGATGAGCGATTTTCCGTGAAGATTGATTTTTCGCATCATCCGGTCGGCGATGAAGGCTCCTCTGGCAAGGTATCCGGAATCCTCCAGAAAAGCAATTCCAGAAAACAGAAAAATCAGATTGGGAAGAAATGAAAAAATAGCGCCTAATCCCCCAATGAGTCCATTCACCAAAAAAGAAATGAGCACAGCAGGGATGTGCAATGCCGTTCCTGCAGCCACAATGCCTCTTCCTGCCTCTGTAAAAAAGGCCGAAATCAAAAAAACAAACGGTTCGGCTGCCTTAAAGGTTAATTCAAACAAAACCGCCAAAATCACCAGGAACAGGGGAAATCCCAGCAAAGGATGAAGGGCAATTTTATCAATTTTTTCCGAGATTTCCCGGCGTTTCAAAGGCAAGGGCTTTCGAGAAACAATCTCCTTCAGCAGACCGGAAATAAAACCGTACTGCTTTTCGATCAGAACGGTCTCCACATCGTAACCAAATTTCTTTTCCAGATGAACCGAACTCTCCAGAGCCTGCTCCTGAATGGCTTCATAATTCGGCAAGGCACGCAAACCCTGAACAACGGAGACATCCCCCTCCAGGAATTTCAACGCCAGCCATCGCGGCGGATATTTTTCCAATGAATCGGGAGCTGTTTTCAGTAATTCAATCAGGTTTATCACCGCCTCTTCAACCGCTTCTCCGTAATCAAGTCGAAAATTTGGAACGGACAAACGGGCAGCGGCATCGGCTGCCTCAAGAAGCTTATTTTGCTCAATCAAGTGACGCCCGATCGTTTGAACCACCGGAATCCCCAGCAGTTGCGACATCTTCTTCGCGCGGATTTGCAGGCCCTTTCGCCGCGCCAAATCCATCATATTCAAATCAAGAACCACCCGAAACCCCAATTCCAGCAATTCCACCAGAATGTGAAGCTCCCGCTCCAGACGGGAGGCGTCCACTACGACGATCACGACATCCGGCTGAACCTGCAGCAGAAAATCTCTCACAATCCGTTCGTCCGGCTGATAGGGAGATAAGCTGTAAGCCCCCGGCAAATCGGCTATCATGACAGGATCCCCTCGGAAGTTGGCTTCCCCCAGAAGCACATCAATCGTCACACCTGGCCAATTGCCCACATGCTGATTGCTTCCCGTCAATGTATTGAAAAGCGTTGTCTTTCCCGAATTGGGATTTCCAACCAGGGCAATCGTCAATGCGCTTTCGGCCTTTTCAATCTGTTTTTTCAAAGCAGCGGCATTCATCGGCGATTATGCTTCCCCTTTCGTTGGAAGAACCATAATTTGAGCGGCTTCTTCTTTTCTCAAAGACAAATGGTAACCTTTTAAGACAATATCAATTGGATCGCCAAGAGGAGCAATCGTTGAAACGATGACCACTGTCCCCGGTACCAACCCCATATCCAACAAACGGCGCTTCAAAGCAGAATCCCCAAGAATTCGCACAACTTTTGCCGAGTTTCCAATAGCAATCTCCTTCAAAAGCACGGTTTTTCCAGTTTCCTCAACCGGGTAAACGGTCGCTTTTTTATTCCGTTTCCCTTCCAAGAATGATGTAAATTCTGCCAATTCTTCGGGATGATTTTTCCCTATGGCCGCTACATAATCCATTAGTCCGGTCAATTTCCGCAATGTTTTATCACTCAAATTATGTTCCAGCTTACAGGCCTCGTTCATGGCGGTTTGTGAATCAACCTTTAAAAAATCATAAAGAAATTTGAAAATGAGGCGGTGCCGATTGTAAACGGCTCGTGCTGCTTCCAACCCTTCTTCGGTGAGTTCCAGATAGCCGTATTTCTCGTGAACTAAATACCCCTTTCTGTCCAGAGCCTGAATCGCTGCCACAACGCTTGGCATTTTTACCTTCATACGTTTGGCAATATCTTTGATCCGAACAACCTTACTCTCAAGCGAGATTTCCAGAATTGCCCGAAGATAATTTTCGGCACTGTGCGTTAGAGCATCCATTTTCGATCTCTTATTTGAACTTTCTACTTTTGTTAGTTATGGCTAACAATATAAAACAAAAATGTTTTTAATGCAAGATTTTTTTTAAAAATTCAGCAATTATTTCCGTTATGAACAGAAAAAGAGCCACCACAAGGACGCACAGACGAAAGGCAAAAAACAGTCACTCAGCAAAAGTCACTAAGCGAAGCCAAAGTGACCGGAGAAACAAATCCGAAACACAAAAACCGAAATCCGAAACAAATTTAAAATCCGAAATTCAAATCACTAAAACAAAAAATCCGCCGCAAAGACGCGAAGCAAAAAACAGTCACTAAGCGAAGCCGAATTGACCGGAGAAACAAATCCGAAGCACAAAATCCAACCGCTACAACCATATTGGCATTTGTGGCTAAGCAAAAAAGAATACCACCACTAGGCGTATAAAATGGATTTGCGCAAACTTGATAAGCCCCCTAAACATAATTAAGCCTAATAGCCTCCAAAAATCGCTCTATCCCGGCCAGCAAATGCGACCGATGGTGATGGGGTCTCTTACTTTGTTGATATTTATTTTCAAAACTCAACAAGTTCCTTCTCCGCTTTTGGGGCTCGATTTTTACATAATTTCCTTTCAGGAAATCATTATTATCCAGCCAATCATATTTTTTTTCACGTAAACCATATAAATCAGTATGAAATACCTGAGATTCTTTGGCTTTTTTTTTATAAACACAGCAATCGCCACGCCCTGGCGAATATCAAACACATTTTCATCTTTTCCGCTGATGCAAAGCA
>CAZMRE010000149.1:0-5676 GCA_964568545.1 uncultured Deferribacteres bacterium
TCCGATTTGCAGGCATTACACAATCGCCTTGCAAGGCGTTGTGCAAGCACGCCCAAAAGCGAAGAAGCCACCAAAAAGGGTTCCAATCCCATATCCACCAATCGGGTGACGGCGCTTGGCGCATCATTTGTATGAAGTGTACTCAAAACAAGGTGACCGGTAAGTGCCGCCCGAAGAGCGATCTCCGCCGATTCGGGGTCCCGAATTTCGCCAATCATAATCACATCCGGATCCTGGCGTAGAATTGAACGAAGTCCCGCCGCAAACGTCAATCCGGCTTTTGGATTTACTTGAACCTGGTTAATGAGCGGAAAATTATATTCTACAGGATTTTCAACGGTGATGATATTTTTATCGGGCGTGTTAATTTCATTAAGTGAAGCGTACAGCGTGGAGGTTTTTCCGCTTCCGGTGGGGCCGGTGATCAAAATGAGGCCCTGCGGCCGATGAATCAGATGATCCCATGTTTTCGCAACATCCTGAGAAAATCCCATTCGGGAAAGATCCAGAATGAAACCGGCCTTATCTAGAATTCGCATCACGACCTTTTCGCCCTTGACCGTCGGCAAGATGGACACTCGCAAATCCACAATTTTCTCACCGGCCTTGTATTGAAACCGGCCGTCTTGCGGAATTCGCTTTTCGGACACATCCAAATTCGACATAATTTTTATTCGCGACACAACCATTGAATGAAACTTTAGCGGCAAGGTAAATGCCTCGTGCAAAATTCCATCGATGCGGTAGCGAATCCGCATAATTTTCTCGTCCGGCTCGATATGAATATCACTTCCCCCATCGTGAATGGCCTGGGTGAGAATAAGATTGACCACCTTGACAATGGACGATCCTTCTTCCGTTGTATCTTCAAACATTTCCCGCGAAGGCCCCTCCAGAGCGGTGTCATCAATCTGAATATCTTGGATGACTCTGTCCAGAGAATTCTGCACACGATAGTATTTTTCAATGGCCTTTTGAATATCCGATTCTGACGCCAGCACGGTTTGAATGTTCAGGCCCGTTTTGTGGCGCAAATAGTCAATTACATAGACGTCGAGAGGATCGGCCATGGCAAGCGTTAGAGTGTTATTCACTTTAAACAAGGGAATAATTTTGTGCTTCTCAGCAATATCCCGGGAGATAATTTCTACAACAGCCGGATCAATGGCATACGAATCAATTTCCGCCGTAGGGATATTTAGTTTTAGGCTTAGAGCTTTTAATAAGTCCTCCTCACTTAAAATGCCCTGCTCCACCAAAATTTCACCCAGGCGCTGTCCCGTTTTTTTCTGAATCCGAAAGGCCTTTTCAAGATCTTTCGGGGAAATCAGTTCCTTTTCAATTAGAATTTCACCGAGGCGTTTATTCCGGTAATTATTGTTTTGTGCTTGTTCCATAATGATATTTGAGCGTTTCATTCCTGTTTTATTAAAATAGCTTTGCCCCCATTCGCCCCAAGGTGAGCCTTATGGCTAAACCAAGTACGCATTCCGAAGAATCCTGCATTTACCCGTTGAGCAACCCTAAAGCATCCTCCGGGACCCTTGCCCGAACTTCACCCTAGGGTTTAACCTCGAGTGGATGGGGGTTCAAACAAATAGGCTAAATTTTCCCGAACTTCTGCCGCTGCCCAAATATTCTTTCCTGAAAACACTGTCTTGAGATGTTTCGGCAGCAATCGAATTTGCTCCGTAATTTTAAGTGCCTCCGTTCCAATAATTTCATTGGCAAGCACGGCAAAATCTTTCTGATCATGCCCCAAAAAAATGGTGGCCCCATAAAAGGACTCATAGTCAACAATGTCGGCTGTTCCAACCAAAAAAATGGCAGGAAAGAGTTGACCGGCATCTTCCACGCCAAATTCCGGAAGAATGCCGAGAATGCTCGCGGGTTTCTTTTCTTTCAGGCGCCTTAAATCGCCTCCCCGTATTCCCCATTTCACAAGCTGAACAAAATGAATATCAACACCCCACAAGTAATTTCCGGAGGCAAACAAAAGAATGTCCAGTGTTTTGGTGCTTTCTTCACACATTTTTGGAAGATTCCTCTTTTTCCGTAAGCGGCAGGAGAACAAAAAATGTGGCGCCGGCGCCCCTTTGACTTTCAACCCAGATTTTTCCCCCTAATTTCTCCACCAGGTTTTTGGCGATATAAAGCCCCAGACCAGTACCATCCGGCTTGTCGGTTAATGTGTTTCCCAATTGTTTGAATCGCTCAAAAATGATCTGTGTGCTTTCCGGTGGAATACCCTTTCCAGAGTCCTTCACAAAAATTTGCAATTTCTGGTCGAGGGTTTTCAGTGCCTTAATTTCAATTGTACCGCCTTTGGGGGTAAATTTGATCGCGTTGTCAATTAAATTCACAAGCACCTGCCTCACATATCGCGGATCGGTCTCCACTTCCAAAAGGCCTTCTTTAATGGACTGCTTCAGCTTCATTGACTTTTCCACCAATTTTTTCCGAAACAGATCCGTCGTTTCGAGCACCAATTTCGGTAAAGAAACACGGGATTTTGATACGGATAGCCCATTGCGATCGATTTCAGTAACCATCAAAATATTGTCAATAATGGTTAGCAATCGATTCGACTGGCTTTGAATCACTTGCAGAAATTCCCTTCGGGTTTCGGGGTTGCTTTCATCAAAATCCAGAAGAATTTCCGTAAATGATTGAATAGCCGTTAAGGGGGTGCGCAATTCATGGGAAATTGACGATATGAATTCATCCTTCAATTGATCGATTCGTCGCAAATTCATTAATTCTCTGGCCTCTGACAGATCGCGAATTGACATAATCGCTCCCCCAAAGTCACCCAATGGCGATTTTATTGGGGATGTGTGAATGCCCAGCGGAATGGAGCGTCCATCTTTCGGAAAAAGAATATCATCTTTCTGAAGACTTTCGCCGTTCCGAGCCAATTGAAAGGCCTTTTCAAACAGCCCTGAAAGGGCTTTGGGCAAAACGGCCTCATATTTCTTGTGAAGAACGTCATTTGCCGTCAGCCGAAACAATTCCTCAGCAGCCGGATTAAAAACCACAATTTCTTGCCTTTCATTGGAGGCAATCAGCGGATCGGCCATACTGCTCAAAATATTGGTAAGAAAATTTCTGATTTCGGAGACCGCCCGATTCTTTTGCTGTAAATCCTGGTAGAGTTTGGCATTTACAATGGCCATGGATCCCTGCATGGCCAGCAGAACAAATTGATCCATCAATTTGGAGGTGACCTCTTCCTCACTCGACTCAACAAGAATCACCAGAATTCCCAAAGGAATGGCATTGACAACAAGAGGGATAAAGAGTGTTGATTCTTCGGATTCCACAGTCTCGTCCGGCATAAGAATAATTCGATCATTTTCAAGAGACCATTCTAGGAAGCCATTTTTCTCAAAATCCTTCAATTTTCGGTTAGCGGACGGAGAAATGTCCCGGCTCTCATACAACCGAATCTTTTTCGATGGTTGATCTATCAGGTAAAGAGCCGCTCCCGAAAAATCGACAATTTCTCTAAAAGCATCCAATACCCGATCCATAACAACAGAAATATTATGAGATTCATAAAAAGTCGTGGAAAGGTCGTAAAGACGCTTGTAGTCATCGTAGACCGTTTTCAGGGTTTCCGCTTCGGAATGATGTTTTGTTGCTGTGAGCATATTCATCTTATCGTATCCGGTTTGCCGCCGATAACTGACGTCCACTTAATTGTTACAAAAGCAAAGATAACCAGTTAATATTTTATCTGTTAAAATGCCGCGCCCCAGTGCCTAAATCAAGAAGGCATCCTAATTACCATAAATATGTCGCATCCGACGATACTCAAAAAATGAAAACCTAATCTGCCATTGCTAAAAAAACGGCGGCTTTTTTAAATTCTTCCTTAATTATTACAATTAATTCACCCAACTCCTCGGCTGGGATCTGAAGGATTTCCCAGCTTTTGGGATCAATAACAGGCGTTAGGGAATCGCCTCCGTAACCGATTCCTTCGATTCGGGAAATGGCGTCGGCCAGATGAACAATAGAAACCATCTTTTTATAATCATTCGCAAGGCTCGGCGTGTGATGGTAGGCAATGGCCGTTACCAAATTCTGAGGTAAATTCCACTTCGTTGCAACCCATTCTCCAAGAGTTGTGTGATCAAAATTGAGAACCTCTTTTTCGGCATCCAGAATGCGCACATTCCGTGCTTCAATAACATCCAATATTTTGAGAAAATCATCGTGAAGATATTCGTCAATGGCGACCTTTCCAATATCGTGCACCAGTCCGGCTACGAATAATTCCTCAGGGTTTCCCAGTCCGGTGCGTTTCGAAAGAACACGTGCTCCCACAGCCGTTCCAATGGAATGTTCCCAGAATTTTACCCGATTGAAGCGCGGGTTAGAATAGCGATCGTCAAATGCCCCAAAAATAGACGCACTTAAAACCAGGTTCCTGATTGTACTAAATCCCAGAATAACCGTAGCCTGATTGAGCGTTGTGATTTTGCGCGGCATTCCGTAATAAGCGGAGTTTACAACCTTCAACACCTTTGCCATCAGTGCCTGGTCCTTTGAAATAACCGCCGCCAATTGACTGGCCGTGGTGTTCGGATCCTCAACCATGCTCATAACCGATTCCACGACCTGCGGCAGGGTTGGAAGATTCGTTATCCTATTTACAACATGTTGCAGAGCTGCTTCCATTATTATCCTTCATCAGAAAATACTATTTCCACTTTCTCCAGCAATTTTGACGGGCTAAAAGGCTTGATCATAAAATCATTGGCGCCTAACTTGAAGCCCTTTTCCCGGTCGGCTTCCTGCCCTTTTGCTGTTAATAGAATCACATAAATATTTTTCAAATCAGGATCACTTTTCACGGCTTCAACCACCTGGAATCCGTTCACTTTTGGCATCATGACATCCAAAAACATCAAATCCGGTTTCTTTCCGCCTGCATTTCTTAGCAATTCAAGAGCTTCTTCTCCATTGGTTGCCGTATCCACATCATATCCCTGTTTTTTCAAAACAAATTCCAGCGAGCGCCTGATAAAGGGTTCATCATCTACCACCAAAATTTTTTGTCCTGCCATTTTTTACCTCCCGGAAACAGCCATTTGCTTATTCCCATACGTTTCATGTGATTTTTCCAGATTTTTTATTTTGTTAATAAAGGTTTGGGCCAGAATTTCCGGGGAAAAACCAGCCGCAAAGGGGCCCAAATCGATTTGAGGATTTTTTTCCAATGTGATCAATGCATTTCGATATTGCCGTTGGGCCAATTTGGACTTACCACTCATGCGATATAAATCGCCAAGATACAATCTGGCCAAAACATAGTCTGGATCCACATACAACGCCTTTTTAAAATTTTCAATGGATCCGATTATGTTATTCGATTTAAAAAGAATTAGGGCTTTCAAAAAGTAAGCCTCTTTATCCAACGCATTTTTTGAAAGAATAAGATTAACCGTATGGCTGGCTTCATCCAATTTGGACAAATTGGACAAAATACGCGCTTTCAAAAAGAGATATTCAATTTCCTTGTCTGCCGGAACTATTTGAATTTCGCTTATCATCTGATATGCCTGTTCGTATTTTTCCAAAGAAAATATTTCACCGATTTCCTTCAAGTGCTCGTCGAATGTTTTTTCCCTGTGTTGAAGTGTTTGGCCGCCTGACCGGCTTCGCTTG
>CAZMRE010000150.1:0-5633 GCA_964568545.1 uncultured Deferribacteres bacterium
ACTGGGCGCCGAACATCTACAATCTGGTTACGCAGCGGGCTGTTGTTTACGAAGAGGGCACGATGGAATGGGTGGATGGCAATATCGGCAGTAAATTGACGATGAAATATCCGTCGGTGATCCTCAAGGGACGCGGTGCACGCGGCGAAATTCTTTCGATGGCGTACGCCGGGAAGGGCCAGCATCAGGATGCCGGGGCCAAAGCCATTCATCTGGCACCGGACACATCGTCCACCATTATTTCAAAATCAATTAGCAGCAAGGGCGGTCGCGCGGGCTACCGGGGACTGGTGAAAGTGGCGCCAAATGCGGAAAATGTCAAATCCAACGTCCGCTGCGATGCTCTGATTCTGGACGATCAGTCCCGCTCGGACACGTACCCGTACATGGACATCGACAATCCCACGGCCACGATTGGCCACGAGGCGACCGTTAGTAAAATCGGGGAAGAGCAATTGTTTTATCTGCAAAGCCGTGGGCTGGAAGAAACCGAAGCCATGGCCCTCATTGTGCGGGGTTTTGTGGAACCAGTTGTCAAAGAACTGCCCATGGAATACGCAGTCGAATTGAATCGTCTGATCGAGCTGCAGATGGAAGGCTCCGTGGGGTAAATTGCAAAATTGGAAAAAGACAAGAAAATTTCCGAATCAATAGAAAAATATGTACCTTAAACCGAACTGTGAAGATTCGCGAAATTCGCGGGCAAAATCTTCTCAAATAGATGAGTGTACTCTAAAAAGCATTAATGACACAAATGACGCGGATCGCAATCCTGTTCACTTCTAAAAAATCAATTTGTGCAAATTAGTGTAAATTTGTGGGCGATATTTCCCAAAATAGATTGAAAAAGCGAAAAGGCACATACAAAATGGAAACAATGCTGAAACAAGAAAGCATCACTAAACAGGCGATTCTTCGGCTGTCGGAACAATTGGTGGAACCCGGCTGGCTTCGGGAACATCGACTGCAAGCGCTGGAAGATTTCCGTCGGATCCTCTGGCCAACGGGGAAAGAAGAAGAGTGGCGAAAAACAAAAATTTACCATTTTCAGGGAGAAAATTTTCCGGTTCCGGAGGATTTCTTCAGCCATCCGGATGAAGACAGTGAGTTTCAATTTTCCAGCGTCTTGAATTGGCTGATTGGAAGGGAATCCTCGGTTGCAGGAGTGCTTGCAGAGACCGGGCGAAAGCCTGTGTACAGGTATCTTTCGGAAGAAGCGAAAGCCGGACATGTGCTCCTAATCGATTTGCCGACGGCTGCGCGCAAAAGCCCCGAATGGGTAAAACCGCTCTTAAATAACGTGGAAACGAGCGGCCGGAATGACAAGTTAGAGGCGTTAAACGAAGCTTTCTGGAATGCCGGTGCCTTTGTTCGAATTCCCCAAGACGCCGCACTTCAAAAGCCCATTCTATTGCACACTCACTTCTCCGGGAGGGAAGAAAGCGTTTTCCCTCAGACGGTCATTACGGCCGGTTCCAACAGCCGGGTTCAGATTCTGGAAATTGTTACCTCGGAGATGCCGGCATCCAAACTGGCTGTAAATCGAAGGGTAAAAATTTTTGCAGCTGACGATGCGCAGGTTGACTATTTCCTGCTTCTCCTCAATTCCGGTCGCGAAACGGCTTATTCCTCAATTAGTGCTATCGGGCAGCGCAGCAGCTCCGTTCAGGTGGGCTTGTTTCAATTGGGCGGGCACCTTTCCAAAACTCATATTCAAGCCGATCTGACCGGCGAAGGCGCTTCTGCAAACATTCGGGGACTCTATTTTGCGGATGCGACCCAGCACATGGATTTCAACACGGTTCAAAATCATTTCAAAAGTTTTACGGAAAGCGATTTGCTTTTCAAGGGCGCCGTAGGCGGACAGGCACATTCCGCTTACCGGGGGGTGATTCACATTATCCCGAAGGCGCAGGAGACAAATGCCTACCAGTTGAATAACAACCTTTTGCTTAGCCGCGAAGCACACGTAGATTCGAATCCCGTGCTCGAAATTGAAGCAAATGACGTGCGGTGTTCTCACGGAGCCACCGCCGGGCCGGTGGATCGGGAACAGCTATTTTACCTTCAATCAAGAGGACTCTCCCCCAAAATCGCGCAGGAACTTCTTGTAAAAGGCTATTTCAATGAGGTGATTTCACTTTTGCCTCTCGAATCGCTTCGTGAGGTTATTGGTCAGGCAATCGCTCAGAAAATCAAAAAGTCACATTATTGATGAAAGGAAAAACGATTGAGTGAAATTATAAACAATCGACAGAAGCGGGTGGATATTATGAAGGCGCTTAATTTGATTTTAAAAGTTATTTATTGCTTTTGATGAAAAAATTTTTTACATTTTTCAAAAAAGCGGAGTTCATCATGGCAATGGAAAAACATGCTGAAGAAATGAATGACGGCTTGACCTTGTCTTCCGAGGACATTTCCGACTGTCGCAAAGATTTCCCAATCTTGCTTCAAAAAATCAATGATCACCCCCTTGTTTTTTTGGATAATGCCGCATCTACCCAAAAGCCTCTTTCTGTTATTCAAAAAATGCAGCGGATGTACGAAGAAGAATACGCGAATGTTCACCGGGGAGCCTACCAGTTGAGTGCCCAAATAACGGACGAATATGAAAATTCCCGGCAGAAAATTGCGGATTTCATTCACGCCCCCGGGACAAAAAATGTGATTTTTACCAAAAACGGATCGGAATCCATTAATCTGGTGGCTTATTCCTGGGGCAGGCATTTCCTCAATCCCGGTGACGAGATTCTTGTGACCGAAATGGAACACCACAGCAATCTCATTCCCTGGCAAATTTTAACGCAGGAAATGAATGTTGTTTTGCGGGTTATTCCCGTTTTGGATGACGGCACGCTCGATTTGGAGACGTACAAAACGCTTCTATCGGAGAAAACAAAGCTGGTGGCCGTAACGCACGTTTCCAATGTTCTGGGAACGGTAAATCCGATTGCAGAAATTGTGGCACTGGCTCACGACGCAGGCGCAAGAGTGCTGGTGGATGGCGCCCAGAGCATTCCCCATTTCCCGGTTGATGTTCAGTCGCTGGACTGCGATTTTTTCACCTTTTCGGGGCACAAAATGCTGGGACCAACCGGCATCGGCGTACTCTACGGAAAGGAAGACATCCTGGAAGAAATGCCGCCTTTTCTTGGCGGCGGCGATATGATTGCAGATGTTTGGATTGATCATGCCACGTACAATGAATTGCCTATCAAATTTGAAGCCGGCACGCCTCCTTTTGTAGAGGCCATTGGTCTGGGTGCTGCCGTCGATTATTTGAATGCAATCGGGATGGAGCGGGTGTGGAGTCACGAACAGGAAATAACTGCCTATGCTCTTTCAGAGCTGAAAAAGGTTCCCAATATTCGAATTTTTGGCCCGGACACCCATCGTGCGGGAGTGCTTTCGTTTTGTCTGGACAACATTCATCCGCACGATATCGCAACGATTCTGGACCAGTATGGAGTTGCCATCCGCACGGGGCACCACTGTGCGCAGCCGCTTATGCGGCGATTCGGAGTTCCCGGAACGGCGCGAGCGAGTTTTTATCTCTACAACACTCTTGAAGAAGTGGATATTTTGGTTCATGCCCTAAACAAAACACGGGAGTTTTTTGCCTAATGTCATTGGAAGATTTGTATCAGGAAATCATTTTAGATCACTATAAACACCCCCGAAATAAAGGAAAAATTGACAATCCCGATATTCACGAGCACGCCAAGAATCCCCTTTGCGGAGATGAAATTGATATTTCTGCCAAAGTGGAAAACGGCGTTCTGACGGAGGTGAAATTTTGGGGACAAGGATGCTCCATCAGCCAGTCGTCCGCTTCCCTGCTAACCGAGGCGTTGAAAGGCAAAACCATTGAAGAAGCCGAACACCTGATTGCCAATTTCCGGGAGATGCTCGCCGGGCACGATTTACCGGATTCAGCCGAAATTGACTGGGGCGAGTTAGAGGCTCTGCGCGGCGTCACCAAATTTCCCGCTCGTTTGAAATGTGCCATCTTGGCCTGGAACACGGCTCAAAAAGGAATTGAGATTTTCGAAAAGAAGGCCTAATCCACCGAAAATTTTTTTGTCAGGATTTACCGGATATTCTGTAAATCCTGTCTATATAGTTCGGAAAGAATAAACAGGATATTCCAATAGTCGGGTGCGATTACTAATTTATCAAGAAACAGGTCTTAGCAAATTAGAATAAAAACAGCTCCGAGATAAATTTTTAATTCTTCCCCGATGCCGGGTTTTGCCTTTCCAATCGCTTTGCCTTTTTGACGTTAAATTTTCCTTAAAAAAAAATTATATTTTTGCAATAATTAAAATTTTCTCTTGACTCTTATTTTTAAAGCAATAAATTATAGGTGCTCAAAAATGAAGAGCAAAAATCGTTATGTGCAGTGAATTTTTTTAAATGTTAAGGAGGTTGTTTTATGGCCAAGGAAAAGCTGAATCCCTTTAAGATTGCGCAGCAGCAATTGGATGAAGCTGCCGAAAGGTTGGGTTTGGATGAAGCAACCCGGGAATTGTTACGTTGGCCAAGCCGTGAGATTTGGGTGACAATCCCTGTGAAAATGGATGATGGCTCAACCAAAATTTTTCATGGCTTTCGAGTCATGTACAGCAATGCCAGGGGCCCCGCAAAGGGTGGTATCCGTTGGCATCCCGAAGAAACAATTGACACCGTTCGCGCCTTAGCTGCCTGGATGACCTGGAAAACGTCTGTCGTCGATATCCCGCTGGGTGGTAGCAAAGGTGGTATTGTTTGTAATCCGAAAGAAATGTCGGACGGCGAAAAGGAACGTCTGGCTCGCGGTTACATTCGGAAGGTCGGACATTTTCTGGCGGTGAACAAAGATGTTCCTGCACCGGATGTGTACACGACTCCACAAATTATGGCCTGGATGCTAGATGAATACGAAACCATGATGGGGTACAACCATCCCGGAATGATTACCGGCAAACCGTTGGAATTGGGCGGTTCTCAGGGACGTGGCGATGCCACAGCCCGCGGCGGTGTGTACACCGTTCGTGAAGCAACCAAAGCTCTGGGTCTGGATGCGTCCAAAACCACGTACGCCATTCAGGGATTCGGAAATGCCGGACAGTTTGCAGCCCTTCTCCACAAGGAGATTTTGGGCGGCGGAAAACTGGTTGCCGTTAGCGATTCCAGTGGCGGCGTGTACAATGCCAACGGATTTGATCCCAAAGCCCTGGTTGATCACAAGCTGAAAACCGGAAAGGTTACGGGTTTCCCCGGTGCCAAATCCATTACAAACGAAGAATTGTTGGAATCAAATGTTGACGTACTTTATCCGGCCGCTTTGGAAGAAGTGATTACCGAAGACAACGCCAACAAGATCAAGGCAAAAATTATTTGTGAATTGGCAAATGGTCCAACCACGCCGGCTGCTGACCAGATTCTGTTTAAGAATGGTGTCTTCGTTATTCCTGATTTTCTGGCAAATGCCGGTGGTGTGACGGTTTCCTATTTTGAACAGGTTCAAAATACGTACAATTACTACTGGGAACTGGAAGACGTTTACCGGCAGTTGGATCACAAAATGACCAAAGCTTTCCATGCCGTGTACGATGTACACAAACAGGAAAATGTTCACATGCGATTGG
>CAZMRE010000151.1:0-5618 GCA_964568545.1 uncultured Deferribacteres bacterium
TGCTCAAAGATGCCCTTACGTTTGGTTTGCTGGCGTTCGAAAAGAAAGAAATTGTAACCGATTGATTGCAGAGTCTGTTATAAAAGGCTTTTGCCAACTAATTTCGCGAGTTTTCACGAATTGATTTTAGCGAAATTAAATTCGCGTAATTAAGAATTTTGACAGGATTTACCGGATATTTCTGTGTCATAGGGGAAATACATAATTTTTTTTATTCGCGCATTCGCGGCTTTTAAAAAAAACGGATAATTCAATGAAACTTCTTCAACTGGCTGTTCAGGGATTTGGCAAATTGGAATCGCTGAAAATTGATTTTTCGCCGCAGCTCAATCTGGTGTGGGGGCCCAACGAAGCGGGAAAATCGACCCTTCAACAGGCGATTCTGGCGGCGCTTTACGGATTTTATCGGGGGAATCGGGCGAGTACGCTTGAAAAGCAGGAGCACCTGCGTTTCAAACCCTGGGCGCACGCAAACTACGCGCTCCAATTGACCTACGCACTGGAAAACGGCCGGCAGTTTCAGATTCTCCGCAATTTTGCCGACGAGGATGTTCCCACAAAAGTGCTGGACGCACTTACGGGGAAAGACCTTACCAGGAAGTTTAAAATCCGGCGCCACGGAAATATCTCATTTGCCCGCGAGCACACTGGATTAAGTCGTGAAATCTTTGAGTCTACCGTTTTTGTCCGCCAGGCAGAGGTGAAATCCCTTCAAAATAAATCGGGTTTGGTGAATGAAATTGTCAGTCTTCTGGATTCCGGGACGGCCCGCGCCTCTGCAGAAGAGGTGATTGCATTTTTGGAGGAGCAGATTGCCCGTGTTGGAAGCGACCGCGCCCGGATTAGGCGTCTTCCGCTGGCGCAGGAGCGACTGAAGAAAATCCAGGAAGAGCGGGAAGCACTGTTGAGGGCACGGGAATCTCTCCGTGAAGCCGTGCTGCAAAAGCAGGAATTGGAACGAACGCTTCAAAAGGATCAAACAAAACTGCTACAGTACCAGTATTTGATTCTCAAAAAAAAGATTTTTGAACTTGACCAAAATCTAAAGCGTTCGGAAGATATTCGGGCGAAGAGGAACAGCCTTCAAACCAAAATGGCTGAGCTAAAATCCTCTGAGCCTATTTCGGATGCCCTTCGGGAAGGAATTGTCCGAAAATTTCAAACGCTGGAAAATCAAAACGAGCAAATTGAAGAAATCCGGCAAAAAATTGCACAACAACAAACGGTGGTCGAAGGGCTTCGTGAAGCGTTGTCAGAATATGCCGCCATGGAAAAGCTGGCGGGATTTCTTTCGTATGACGAATTTGCCGCACTTCAGGCGCGCTGGGAGGTAGCCAATCGGGCCTTTGGAAACGCAGCGAAGGAGTACGAAGAAGAAGTGAAACGACTAGCGTCCGAAAATTTGGATGTTGAGCGGCTACAGCAGATCTACCAATTGAGTCCGAAGGAATCCCAGAACCTTCGCCAGCAAGAAGAAGATTTGGAGCGTCTGGCCAGGGATATTCAAAATTTGGAATGGGAACAAAAGGAGCGAGTAAAAAAAGCGCCCCTCACAAAAACAATTCGATGGGGACTCTTTGGAATCGGATTGGCAGGGGCTTTGTTGGCGATTATGCCGTTGCTAGTGCATTTTTCGCTGTGGGGGACTGTTTCCGGCTCTGTTTTGCTGGTTGCCGTGGCAGCAGGCTTTTTCATTTATTCACAAAAACAAAAGCGCCACCAAAAAGATCTGGATGGCCTAACGTCTGATCTAAATGATTTAATCGATCAAAAAAATGAAATCGAATCCGTTCACAAATCTCAACTGAATTCTTTGGGGGTACAAAACTTTAGAGATTTGCTGGAGAAACGTCTTCAATTTGAGAGTTTATCCCGGAAAACGGACGCTCGTAAGCGGGCGCGGGAGGAATTGGACTCAGTAGAATTTCAGCTCTTGAAATATCTCGGGTCGATCGGCGTTCAGTCTCTCTCTGAAAAAGAATTAAGGAGGATTGGCGGTCAGTTTAAATCTTATTTTGGTTTGAAGGAACAATTTGATCGGGAGAAGCGGCTTTTGGACGAAACGCGCAAAGACCTTGTGCGTACGCAGGATCGCCTGGAACTGACCCACGAATCGCTTGTGGAACGCCTGCAAGAGGCTGGAATTGACGAGAAGAACATGGAAAAAGCGCTTCAAAAATTTAAGGAACTGCTGGAAAAGCGAAAGGAAAAAGACCGCCTTCAGCGGGAAATGGAGAAATTGCAGTCGGAACTGGACGGCCTTTTTTCTGGGAAATCGGAAGCCGAATTACAGCAGCAGCGGCAGGAGTGGCAGCAGAAGCGGGATACCCTGGTAGCACATCACCCGGAATTGAAGGGGATTTCTTCCAATTGGTCATCCCAAAGACTCCTTCGGGAATACGAGACGCTGGACGAAAAGCGGCAGGAAATCGAAAAACAGATTGAACGCCTCGAAGCAACTGTACAAACCGTTCTTACATCGCACCGGCCGCAGGCGGAAATTGAGGAAGAATTGGCCCAGGCTGACCGCGAGGTTCGGCAGCTTCTGAATGTGCGCCATGCCCTGGAGAAAGCCCGAAATACCCTGCGGGAGGTCATGGAAAGCTACCATCGGGATCTGGCGCCGCTGCTCAATCAACACGTTGGAGAAGGTATCCGCGCCGTTACAGGGGATCGATACCGTGAGGTTCGAATTGATCCGGAAACATTTAGCGTGAATCTTACTGTGCCCGAAACTGGCGACATCCAGCCGTCGGAGAAACTCAGCCTCGGCACACAGGAACAAATTTATTTGCTGCTCCGTGTAGCCATTGCAAGAGTGCTAAGCGAAAATGCCGAACCGCTGCCTCTCATTTTGGATGATCCCTTTGTGCATTTTGATCACCAGCGATTGGAAAATATGCTGGAATTTTTAGACAAATTATCGCATAAAAATCAGGTGATTCTTTTTACGAAGGATGAGAGTGTTGCCGCCTGGTTTGAAAATCACGTGGAGGCCGGACGGAGAATGATGCTGGAGATGAGTGTGTGAACTGAGTGTTTGGTTGGGATTCAACGAATCACCATGATTTGTGACAGGATTAACAGAATTTTTTAAATTTGTTGGCAAAACGCATCCTTTGTTTTTACCCCCAAAAGCGGCGTGATTCGTTCCATCAAAGGTTCATTTTACTGAAGGGCCTAAGCATCTATTTGAGCTGTGGGAATTCCAATAATTCTGTTAATCCTGTCAATTGTCTCGTGATGACTGTATTAAGAGGAATGTCTCCCGTTGGAATCCAGTAAATCTCGAACCTTTTGAAGGAATTCTTTGCTTTCAAAGGGCTTTGGTACGATTTCTATTTTCCCGCTGTAATTTTCAAGCGTAACTCGTCCCGCACTGTATCCAGAGATAAAGAAAAATTTCTGTGATGGTTTGAGTTGGAGAACCTCTTGAATAAGCTGGGGGCCGCCCATTTGGGGCATCACCACATCGGAAACCACAAGGTCAATTTGCTCCATTTCCTTCCGGAAGATTTTGAGGGCTTCGACACCATCTGTTGCAGGAATAACGGTGTAGCCTTTTGTCCCAAGAATCCGCATGGCCGTTTTCCGGACAAAATCCTCATCCTCAACAAAAAGAATGCGTTCATTTCCCGAAACGTGGTTTTTGGCGCTTTTGTGGAGGAATTCCTTACCTTCGCCCTGAATAACCGGGAAATAGATTTTAAAGGTGGTGCCTTGTTTGGGATCAGAGTACACGTGAATAAAACCATTGTGCGATTTCACGATTCCGTACACTACAGAAAGCCCGAGTCCTGTTCCCTTGCCGATTTTCTTAGTTGTAAAGAAAGGGTCAAAAATCTTGTCAATGAATTTCTGGGGAATTCCAGTCCCCGTGTCTGAAACACTCAGCAGAGCGTAGTTACCAGGTTGGGCGTATGTATGAAATGCCTGGTAAGCCTTGGAAATGGAGATCGATTTGGTTTTAAATGTAATGGTTCCCCCCTTTGGCATGGCATCTCTGGCGTTTATGGAAAGATTCAATAGAATTTGGTGAATTTGTTCCGGATTTGCCATAATGTTGCCGATATCCGGTTGGAGCTTTAACCGGAACGTAATATTTTCCTGAAATGTTCGTTGGAAAAGCTTGATTGATTCGCTAACAAAATGATTAAGATTTAGTACTTCTTTGGTAACATTGTCTTTGCGGCTGAAAGTCAATAGTTGGTGAATGAGCCGGGCAGCCCGATCGCCAAGCTGTACAATTTGCTGGGCATCCTGATAGGAGGGATGCTCCGGTGAGAGATCCTCAAGCATGAAATTGGCGCTGCCAATGATTCCGGTCAAAATATTGTTGAAATCGTGAGCAATGCCACCCGCCAGAATACCAATGCTTTCCATTTTTTGCGCCTGCATCAATTGTTGTTCCAGATGCTTTCGCTGCGAAATATCCTGATGAATCCCTTCGATGTACAGCCAATTGCCATTTTTGTCGGATTCCACACGGAAATTTGATTGAACAATAATTTCAGATTGATCGCCGCACAAGAATGTGGCTTCAAAATTTGTAACTCGGCCCGATTCTTTTAATTGATATAAAAGCCGGTTGAATTTGTCCGGGTTCTTAAACAAATGCCTGACATTCATTCGGAGAAGTTGATCGACACTCGAATATCCCAACATGTGATAAAAGGTGGGATTGACGGTTAAAAAAGAGCCATCCGGAAAAAACTGTGTGATTCCAACGAGAGCATTTTGAAAGAGATGTCGGTATCTGGCTTCGGATTTCTTGAGAGTTTGCTCTGCCTTTTGCCGAAACGAAAGATCCCGTACAATATCCAGTAATGCCGTCCGCCCATTAAATGTAATTTGACTTACCGAGAGCTCGATTGGAATTTCCCTGCCGTCTTTATGCACAGCATTAATCGCATACATGGCAGGCGCGGACTCACCCGCCATCCGTCTTTTGTAGTAATTATTCACTGTTGGCAAAGATTCTGGACTAATAAAAGGAATAAAGGACTTGTTTAACATTTCATTCTGTTTGTAACCCAGCATCTGCGCTAGTTGAGGGTTAACAAATTTGAACATACCGTCCTGAACAATGATAATTCCATCGGAAGCATGTTCGACCAACGTGGCGTATTTTTGCTCGGATTCTTTGATTTCAGCGAAATAAAGCGCCCGTTCAATGGAGATGCTCGTTAAACTCAAAAAGGTTTGCAGGTAGGCAAGGTCTTCATTGGAAAATCTTTCGCTTTTCGTGTTGTAGAGCGCAATGAATCCTAATGGAATCTGATTTTTGATTATGATTGGCAGAAAAATGGCGGATTTGTAGCCCAATTCCCGGCCAATTTCTTGATGTTTTTCGCAGAAACAATTTTCAAGATTCTGAATAGGAAGTGGAGTTTTATTGTGAACGCAGGATAATAAAATTTCGTCGAGGCATTCGGAAAGATCGCCATCATTAAGGAGTAGTCGAATTAATTTTTCTCCGCCGCCGCTCCAACTGCGAATCTGAATTTTTTCGGTTTCCAAATCCTTGGTAGCAAGCCAGGCAAAAGGGAACGAGAAATTTTCGGTCAAGCTCTGAGTTGCTTTCACAAAAATTTGCTCAAGGGCAACTTCCTGATTGA
>CAZMRE010000152.1:0-5530 GCA_964568545.1 uncultured Deferribacteres bacterium
TCAAGGTACTAAACCCAAAATTTATAATTTAGATCCGTTTTTGCGAAATTCAACAAGCTTTTCCTGCAAACCGGAATGGGACAACGCCAGTATTTCCACAGCAAGTACCGCCGCATTAATGGCTCCCGCCTTTCCGATGGCCATCGTTGCCACAGGAATGCCTGACGGCATCTGCACCTCCGACAAAAGGGCATCCAGCCCATTCAATGCGGAATTGGGCAATGGAACGCCAATCACCGGCCGTGACGTTTGGGCGGCTATCGCCCCGGGCAGGTGAGCCGCCATTCCCGCCTGAGCAATAAAAACCTGCACGCCCTGAGCTTCCGCTTTTTTCAAATAGGCGGAAAGGGCTGCTGCATCCCGATGAGCGGATAATATTTGAAAATCGTAAGGAATTCCAAAATATTCCAGATACTTTTTTGTGTACGCAGCCATTTCTTCATCGGACAAGCTTCCCACAACAATGCTGACCAGGTAACCCTTGCTCACTTCTACTTTCCTTTTTGAATGTCTACCAATGTTTTAAATGATCGTGCGATCACGTCCAATTGCCGCATGTAAGGCATTTTTCCGTACAGATCCTTCGGATCAAAAACGGCACAATCGATTATGTAAATTCGACTGGTGGGTTCGTCATAAAAAACATATTCCCGAAATGGGCCGCCAGCAACTTTTTTGTTATTTTCCCACAATCCATCCACCTGGTACGCCCGCCTGCCGTTAAAATTAATGACATTAAATTTCACATATTTTCGGTTTACGGTATCTCCGCCGTAAAACCACGTTCCAACGGAATCTCTTTCATTGACGATCCAATCCTTGTTAATAAGCGATGGATTGTCCGTTTCGATCCAGCGAACGTAGAGCCAGCGTTCCGGGTACATTCGGCGCAAGAAGACAAAACCGGTGTCGGGCGACTCCCACGCCAGAAAGTAATCGTGCTGTATGCGAATCGTCCACTGATATTTATTAAGAAACTCTTCTTCTAACTTTTTATTCTCGTGACTGGCAAACATTTCCTTGGTCAATTGTTTCACATAATGACTGTTGTAGATGGAAAATATCTGCTGCTTGAACGCTTCAATTTTCTTTGCCAGCGAATCTGTATTCACGGAAACGAGAAGCAGAATTGTCTGATCTTCGACCCATTGATTTTCTTTTTTGAAGAGAAAATTCTTCCCTTCTTTTACACCTGCCATTGTTTCCGGTGAAGAGATGCTTTTTCTGACCAGGTCTGCGATTGGCCCCTTCGAATCAAGCGTGGCAACAAACATCAGGTTTCGATGGAGCGTATACTTGTCCAGATCATCCGGATTTGGAATGTACTTCAAACGAAAATATTTTTCGGGCTGAGGCGTCTCAATCCCCGCACTGAATGCATCTTCAAGAGGCTTCTGCAAAGCATTCCAAACTGATGCCGGTGCAAAAACAAAAATATCCTGTTCCGGTTCCCTCCCCACTTCCCTACGATAACAACTTGCGGCAAAAAGGGAAAGAACAAGAATCACCACAAGGCCATATCTTTTAATTTTCATTTTCTCCTCCTGCCTTTTTTCCGGCGAATAAAAACAAAATGGCGCCCGGCAATGATCCGGCAATGGTCATCAAATAGGCCAGAAATTCCATCGAGGCGGCCAATCCTGCCGAAATGCCTGCCCTTGCAAAAAGCATCACACCCGATTGCTCGCGAACACCCAATCCTCCAATAGAAATTGGTAAACTTGCCAACAGGGCAATCAAAGGAATAAACAACATGAATGTTTGAAATCCTACGTGAATATTCAATGCCAATCCGGCAAAATAGTGGATGCCCACCCTGAAAAGCTGAACAAAAAATCCAATGCCCATTAATTTCAACAAGACCAGTTTGGCATTTTTAAATTGATGCACCACCTCGTACAGATCGATCATTTTTTGCACAACAGATTCGGGAAAAAGCCAGGCAAAAAACGGGTGAAACTTTTTTGCCAGGGGGCGATTAAAAAACAGTGCAAAGATTAAAATCCAAAAGAAAAGCGTGATGAACAGTACCGGCAAAATGGTCTGTAAATAATTTTCTTTCAGAATCAGAAGTCCCCCGATCAGCGACAAAAGGGTTAGCATGGTAAAACCAATGAACCGATCGAGAAAAACGGTTGAAATGGCTCCGGCTGTTTTTTCTGTGGATCGGGAAGCGTAGTAAATGCGAAACACATCGCCGCCTAAATTACTGATAAAGAAATTGTTAAAGAAAAGACCGATAAAATAAAATTCCACCGTTTTTCGGTACGTTAGCTTCATTCCGCTCTGCCGCATGAGCAGGTACCACTGCAAGGATCCCAAAAAATTGCTGATCAGGAACGATCCAATTCCGACCAGCACCCACCACACATTGGCTGTTGACAACTGATTAATAAAGTTCTCAACACCAATTTTGGTGAACAAATAATAAAGAAGCGCGCTACTGACAAAGATCTTGAGAAAAAAGAAAAGCGTTTTCTTGTTCACACCGCCCTCTTTTGCAAAACATACAGCATTCCCGAACCGTTTCCGGTAATTCCAATTATTCGTGACAGCAAGGCAATTAGAAATCCCCGCAAATAGCGAAAAGGATAAACCAGTTTTGAAACGCGCAGCCGCCGCATTCTGATTTTTTCGCTGAGAAGCGCGTTGTAAAAGTAATCCAATCCAATGGGTTTTTCCAGAATAATTTTCCATCCCGCAGTACGAGCTGCCTGCCGCATTTGTTTTGGAGAAATGTGAAACAGCCGCCGCGGAATGTCCAGAGCCGCCCAATCTCCTCTGTAGAAATAAAAATCCAGCGATCGAATATTTGGAATGCCAATGAACACGTGTCCATTGTCCTTTAAATAAGCGTGGATTTTTTTTAGAATTTCTATCGGATTTTGAAACCGAGAAAAGGAATGCCAGAATGTAACGGCATCAAAAAAATCAAACTTATCCTCCGGAAGACGATCCAGGGTATCGAAAACCGACAGGCCGAGGGTCTGGTGCGCAAAATTGGCATATTTTGGGATCCGCTCAATCCCTGTTACTTCCCACAAATGGCGGCGCATTGAAAAAAGAAAATCCCCATTTCCACAAGAAACATCCAGAATTCTTCCGACACCGGATATTTTTTCCACTTGTTTTCTCTTCCACGAAATCGCGTACGGATGCACAAAGGCATACAATTTCTGAAAAAAATCCTGATGATTGGCTTCAAATTCCAAAAATGGATTCAAAATATCCGTTGGATAGAATTCATCCTGATCTTCAGGCACCGGACGGGGATTCACAAATAACGTTCCACACGATTCGCATTTTTCCAATCGATAATTTTTCGCATACGGAAATACATAACGATCAAATGTGTCTAAAAAAAAAGTGGCCGATTCAGCACCACAAATGGGACAATTTGCCTGTTCAAATCTCACTCGATCCAAGTGGGTAACCCTTCCAAATCACGCACCCTTCTTACACCACGCAGAAAATAATTCAAAACAATGCTTCCCCGGAACATTTGCGAAAAAATTAGTTTGTCCGAGACCCTGCGAATTTTTTGCACCTCCCGATGCTTCCGGGCTATTCTTGCACTGTGCATCAAAACGAATGCTCCTGCCCGAAAAACCGCCCATGCCCGCTTGAAATCCAGTTTGCCAACCGAAACCAGAAAGGTAATTCCCTCAAAAACGATTCGAGTTGGAACGAGCCACAAAAGGGTTCTTGACGAATAATTTTTCAGCAGCATCATCCAGTTATTTCGATGATTCAAATACATTTTTCTGTGCGCTTCGTGCCCCAATGAATAGCCCGAATAGTGGTACACGGCACTTCTTGAATCGGAGATAACTCGATACCCCAGAAGGTGAAACCGCCAATTCAGATCGATTTCTTCCATGTGAGCGAAAAAATCTTCGTCCAGCAACCCCGATTGACGAAGAACGGCGGTTCGAATCATCATCGCCGTACCGGACGCCCAGAAAATCCGAAAGCGTCCCTCGTACTGCCCGGCATCCGTTTCCAGATCGTCAAAAATGCGCCCAATGGCAAAGGGATAGCCAAAACGGTCAATCAGCCCTCCCATCCCGCCGGCGTAATCAAACTTTCCGGGAAACCGCATGGAAAGAATTTTGGGCTGACAGGCCGCCGCATCCGGGTAATCCTCCATGCACGCCACCAGCGGCTGTAGCCAGTTTTCGCTCACTTCCGTGTCGTTATTTAACAACACGGCGTAGGGCGTTTCAACCCGTCGAAGCCCCACGTTGCAGCCCCCGGCAAATCCCAGATTCCGATCATTTTTCACAATCTCACAATCGGAATCCGACAAGATTGCCCCAACCTTTTCGGCGGAAAGATCGGAACCATTGTCGACGATGAGCACTCGAAACGGCACCCTTTTTTCATTTTTCAAAGAGCGCAGGCACGCATAAAGAATATCGCTCTGCCCAATATGTGGAATAATGATTGTGACAAATGTTTTTATTTCTTCTGCCGTTCTAAATCCCGTCTATTTTTTAGGTTGAAGAGGCAGCTTCACTGCCCCACCAGCAATTGAATCCTTGCTGGTTTTCGCAAGTTCTCTTTTCAAATTGCGAATAATGGATTGCGCCTGTTTATCATTCGGGTGGCGTTCCAACCAACTTTGCATGAGATTAATTCCATCCGCATAACGCTTAAGGCTGCGGTAATAATCCAGAAGCCAGACGTAGGCTTCCACGCTGTCCGGTTTTTTGGCAATAATGGCCTTTGCCCGCTTTTCAAACTCCTCCGGCTTTCCGGCATCCCAATACATTTTCCCGATGGAAAGAACAACTCGATCATCCCGAATCGGAATCAGATTTTCTGGCATGAGATATTCCATTCGATCCAAAACCTGAATGACCTTGTTCATCTGCTTTTTCATTCGATAATAGGCCGCCAGACGGAGAAAAGCCGATCGATAGTTAATGAGCAGTCCCTTGGTTTTATCATCCAGATAAACCCTTGGATTATTAAGATTTCTGAAAAGGAATTTATGAAAAAGATTTTCCCACAAGCGATGCGCACTAATTTCGATCCCCTTAAAAGGAACGACCTTAAAAGCCATCCCGTCCATGCGGAGGTAAGGATTGAGACCGATTTTATTTTGATCCGAAACGGTGACGGCGAAATAGACAGGTTTTCGCCAATTATCGGTCATCATGATATTCAAAACCATTAAGTCCTGAACACGAAGGGCGCGTTTAGCCACGGTTGGTTTTACCGTAAATTTGATCTTCCCACTTTGATCCAGCGGTTTGTTTGGAAGCTCGTCATATTTTTTCATGTCAGCAATTTCATTTTGATAAACCGTGTCCGGGACTCCAATTTCAACTGTTTGCGGCTTATCCCAGGGATAAAGGCCAATGCGCTCAATTTCCTGATCGGTGAGTGAAATCGGAACTCGTGGCTCTCGATGTTTTAATTGCTTAATGTACCACGGCGTATTCAGGAGAGAGAGATTTACAAGTCGCACATCGGATCGGATATTTTTCACATACTGGAGATACCAGAGCGGAAAGGTGTCGTT
>CAZMRE010000153.1:0-5520 GCA_964568545.1 uncultured Deferribacteres bacterium
CCGCCTAACGGCGTCTCACTCGACGACCGCCGCATTGTCATTCTCAAGGATCCGCTAGTTGGCGGAGGCTGAAGAATCTTACTGTTATTCCGCGAAACACGCAAGAAGATCCTAAATGAATTACATGTCGACTTGGTGGTAATGAACGATTTTTTTAACCGTAAATAGACGATATGGCAGAAAATACACCCTTAATGGAACAATACTGGTCGGTCAAAAACCAGCATAAAAATGAAATCCTCTTTTTCAGAATGGGGGATTTCTACGAGCTTTTTTACGACGATGCCAGAACGGCTTCAAAGGTGCTTGGACTCACCCTGACCTCCCGGGGGCACGGCGCCGCGGGCGATGTTCCTCTGGCAGGATTTCCACACCATGCACTGGAGAACTACCTATCTAAGATGATTCGCGCGGGCTACAAAGTTGCCATCTGCGATCAGGTGGAGGATCCAAAGAAAGCCAAAAAGCTGGTCAAGCGGGAAGTCACTGAAATTGTGACGCCGGGTACCATTCTAACCAACAACCTTTTGGAGAGCAAACGTAACAATTACCTGATTGGTGTTTATTTCAGAAAAAACACCTGCGGCTTTTCTAAGGTAGATCTTTCCACGGGTGAGTTTGTTGTGGCGGAGTTTCCGCTTGCGGCAATGGAGGAACAGGTTCTCAATGCCCGGCCGTCGGAGGTGGTTCTTTCCGAAGAGCACGCTGACTATTTTAAAAAACACGTGCGAAATATTCTTGGCTTTACCATTACCCCCCTGGAGGACTGGCTTTTTTCCCGCCAATATGCCTACGAAACGCTCATCGATCACTTTAAAACCAATTCGCTAAAAGGATTTGGAATTGATTCCTTGTCCGAAGGCATTAGCGCGGCTGGCGCCGTGTTGCATTATCTGAAAGAAAACCAGAAAAATGAGCTGGATCACATTCGTAAAATCCAACTGTACAACCCAGGCGAATTCATGATCCTGGATCCGGCCACACTTCGAAATCTGGAGATTCTGGAAACACTTTCGGATGGAGGGCGCGAGGGAAGTTTATTTGCTGTTATTGATCGAACCATTACGCCAATGGGCGGGCGATTGCTGCGGCAGTGGGTTCAAAATCCGCTTCGGGATGTTCGCAAAATTCAAGAACGTCTGGACGGTGTGGAAGAGCTGTTGAGCCACTCAAAAGTACGGCAAAAATTGGAATCAATTCTGAAAGAAATTAATGATTTGGAACGTCTGGTTTCCCGGGCAAGTACCCACCGCGCCAATGCAAAGGATCTGGTGGCCATTCGTTTTTCTCTGGAAGCCCTTCCGGAAATTGGAGACATTCTTTCGGAAGTTGAAGCGTTGAAACTCAAGGATATTCGAGAAAATCTGGATCCGCTTCCGAAACTGACCGAAGTGCTGGCGAAAGCGCTTGCCGACAATCCGCCTCTGGCCATTACGGATGGGGGAATTATTCGCAAAGGCTATCACGCGGGATTGGATGAACTGCGCGAAATTTCTTCTTCCGGGAAAAAATGGATTGCCAATCTGCGAAATCTGGAACGTGAACGCACGGGAATCACTTCTCTTAAAATTGGTTACAACAAGGTTTTCGGCTACTACATTGAGGTGACAAAACCCCACCTTTCAAAAGTTCCTGCCGAGTACATTCGAAAGCAAACGCTGGTCAATGCCGAGCGATTCATTACGCCGGAATTGAAGGAGTACGAGGAAAAAATTGTCGGCGCCGAGGAGAAAATAGCCTCGCTGGAGTACGAGCTGTTTGACGAGCTTCGGGTAAAGGTGGCACAACAGGCGGAAATTATCCAGCGGAATGCCCGGCTCATTGCGGAACTAGATACGCTTTTGTCCCTGGCAAATGTGGCGGAAGCGCAAAAGTACAAAAAACCGATGATTAACGAATCCGACCGAATTGTCATTCGGAACGGACGCCATCCGGTGGTGGAAACACTTCTGCCCATCGGGGAAACCTTCATTCCGAATGACACCGAAATCGACAATCACGAGCAGCAAATTCTGGTCATCACCGGGCCGAATATGGCCGGGAAATCCACTTACATTCGGCAGGTGGGACTCATTGTTTTGCTGGCACAAATGGGCAGCTTTGTTCCGGCAGATTCCGCTGAAATTGGTGTAGTCGATCGCATTTTCACCCGGGTGGGAGCATCTGATAATCTGGCCGGCGGAGAAAGCACCTTCCTTGTGGAAATGAACGAAATGGCCAATATTCTGAACAATGCCACCTCCCGAAGCTTGCTTTTGTTGGATGAAATTGGCCGGGGTACCAGCACATTCGACGGGTTGTCCATTGCCTGGAGCATTGTGGAGTTTCTGCACAACACACCGGAGGTAGCGGCAAAAACACTTTTTGCAACGCATTATCACGAATTAACGGAACTTGAATTGATTTTACCCCGTGTAAAAAACTACAATGTTTCCGTAAAAGAGTGGGGGGATAAAATTATCTTTTTGCGGAAAATTATTCCCGGAGGCAGTGACCAAAGCTACGGCATTCAGGTGGCCAGGCTGGCGGGACTGCCCAAAGAAGTGATCTCGCGGGCGAAAGAGGTGCTGACAAATCTGGAGTCTGACGTGCTCACTCCTAATCGTGAGCCTAAGATCGCCCGACACCAACGGCCGTCCGCACGAAATGCGGCATTGCAAATGGATTTATTTCAGACGGAAAATCGTGAAATCAAAAAGGCGCTTGAGTCCGTTGATGTGAATCAGTTGACGCCTTTGCAAGCTCTTCTGAAATTAAATGAGCTGAAATCGCTCATCGACGGACAAAACAACAAGAATAGTTGAGTTTTCTATTGACAATTCGGGGGAATTATCATAAATTTATATAACTATTAAAAAATATTGAAAATAATAGGTGTTTGGATGAAGCGTAAATGGGCAATTCTTTTGGGAGTGCTTTTCGTTTTTGGGGGATTGAAGGCGTTAGAGGCAGGTGAGATCACGGTTGCGAAATATGCCGGTGATTTTATGTCCAATGGCGTGGGGGCAAGGGCCCTGGGAATGGGGGGGAGTTATGTGGCCGTGGCGGAGGGAGAGATTTCGGCATATTGGAATCCGGCCGGTTTGGCTCGAATGAATTATCCGCAGATCAGCTTAATGCACGTGGAGCGTTTCAGCGGAATTGTGAAATACGATTTTCTGGGAATTTCAAAACCCTTCGGCGAAACGTCCACACTGGCATTCAGCCTGGCACGCACGGGCGTGGACGACATTCCGATTACCGCGTTGCGAAATCCAAACCTGCCGGTGGGGGCTGCCTACGAGGACGCGCAGGGAAACCTGGTTCGAAATTGGGTGTTTGTGAAAAAGTGGACGAAATATGTCGATTATGTTGCCTATGTTTCGTATGCCCGAACCTGGAAAGAAAAATGGTTTCTGGGCGGCAATGTCAAAATTGCCTACAAAGGGGCAGCTGATCACTCGGCTTGGGGGCTTGGCTTTGACGTAAGTGTGTTGAACAATCCCTGGAAGAATCTTTGGCTTGGAGCAAATCTTCAGGATGCAACCACCACGTTTTTAGCCTGGGATACGGGACGCACCGAATTGATTGTGCCAACGCTGAAATGGGGACTTGCCTATCGCCTTCATTTTTATAAAATTAAAATCACGCCTGCATTTGATGTAAACACGCAGTTTGAGGGTATTCGTTACGGGGCGCAGGCTAATGTAGGAGCCGTAAGTTTCGATTTTCACGAGGGAGCGGAACTTTCCTACAAGCAATTGTTCGCTTTTCGTGTTGGCAGCGATCGCGGGCACCTGGCATTGGGAGCCGGATTTCACCTGCCCCGCTTAAATATCGATTACGCTTTTTTGTCGCACAAAGTTTTAGGAGAAACCCATCAAATTTCACTGTCGCTCACTCTTGAGGATTCAAAATTTAAGCGAAAATAAAGGAACGGTTTTTTAATGATTGTTAGTATGACGGGATTTGGCAGGGGGGATTGTAAAAACAAGGAATTGGAAGTTTCAGTTGAGGTTCGATCGGTAAATAATCGATTCTGGGATGTGACGCTTCGATCACCCAAATCGCTTTCAGCCCATGAGCAGGCAATTAAAGACGTGACCCGAAAATACATTTCCAGGGGGCGGATTGGAATTTACGTGTCGGTAAAATCCGTAAACCCTGAAAATCTTGGCATTCAATTGGATCACGATTTGGTTCGTGCCTACAAAAAGCTTTTGGAAGATTTAAAAGATGCGGCCCAAATTGACGAGCCTATTCGGATTGAACACCTGACGCAATTTTCGGATATTTTTGCAGTTGAGGAAACAGAAGAGGAATCTCCTGAAATCTGGCTTTGCACCCAGAAGGCTCTCGGAAGTGCTCTGGAGAGTTTGAATGAAATGCGGAAAAAAGAGGGGGAAACGCTTGAAAAGGACATGAAGAAGCGAATTTCAAAATTGAATAATTACATTGAGGAAATTGAAATTATCTCCAAGCAGCATATTCCTGAAGAATACGCAGCCATGAAAGACCGGCTTAAAGAAATACTGGAATCACCGGAAATTGACAGCAGTCGTTTGGAAACGGAGATCGCCCTTCTGTCCGACAGATTGGATGTAACGGAGGAATGTGTGCGATTCAAAAGTCACACGGGCATGTTTTTGGATTTAGTGAATTCGGAAGAGCTTGTGGGACGAAAACTCAATTTTTTGTTGCAGGAAATGAACCGCGAGGTAAACACGATTGGGTCAAAATCCAATTGCGCCGAGATTTCGCACCGTGCCGTATTTATGAAGGAAGAAATAGAAAAAATCAGAGAGCAGGTTCAAAATATTGAATAGAATAGGAGTTGTGATTTGGATTATCAAATGATTAGTGTGGGGTACAAAAATATTGTTGCCAGAAACAGAATTATTGCCATTGTCTCTCCAAATTCAAGACCGGTTAAGAATTTGATTCTTCAGGCAAGGGAAAAAGGTAAGCTGGTTGATGCAACGTTGGGGAAACGCACAAAGTCCGTTATTATTACGGACAGTGACCATGTGATTCTTTCGACGAATTCCACGGATACATTGTCCCAGCGCATTCGGGATATGAATCACAAAAATTCGTGAGGGACTTTGTGGGGAAAGGGTTACTCTGTGTACTGTCGTCGCCTTCGGGTGGCGGAAAGACATCGGTGATTCAGGAAGTTTTGAGAAGAAGACCCGAATACACGTATTCGATTTCGGCAACAACGCGGCCCAGACGAGGCCATGAAATTGACGGAAAAGATTATTTTTTTTTGAGCGAAAAGGAATTCAAAGAAAAAATAAAAAAGGGTGGTTTTGTTGAATGGGCGGAGGTGCACGGGCATTTGTACGGAACCCCGCGCGAATCCATAGAATCAAAAATAAACGAAGGAAAGATTGTCTTATTGGACATCGATGTCGAGGGAGGGATGTCCATTAAGAAGCTCTATTCGGATCAATCGCTTCTAATTTTTTTGAAACCACCGTCGGTTGAAGCACTTATCGAGCGCCTGAAGAAGCGTTCGACCGAGACAGAGGCTCAAAT
>CAZMRE010000154.1:0-5497 GCA_964568545.1 uncultured Deferribacteres bacterium
GCCTGATCCAGAACATCCGGGCGGTTCGTGGCCGCGATCAGAATGACGCCCTCGTTGGAATCGAAACCATCCATTTCAACCAGAAGCTGGTTCAGGGTTTGTTCCCGTTCATCGTGGCCGCCGCCCAATCCGGCGCCCCGATGCCGACCGACGGCGTCAATTTCATCGATAAAAATAATGCAGGGAGCACTTTTCTTGCCCTGTTCAAATAAATCCCGCACACGCGAAGCACCCACACCAACGAACATTTCTACAAAATCGGCGCCACTGATACTGAAAAATGGGACGCCCGCCTCACCGGCAACTGCTTTCGCCAGCAGAGTTTTTCCGGTTCCAGGAGGCCCTAACAAAAGCGCTCCCTTGGGGATGCGGCCTCCCAATCGCTGGAACTTTCCCGGATCTTTCAGAAAATCAATTATTTCCCGCAATTCCTGCTTGGCCTCCTCGGCACCAGCCACGTCATCAAACGTAATCCGCAGCTTGTCCTGCATCATGAGCTTGGCACGGGATTTCCCAAAAGAAAAGATGCCCTTGCTTCCACCACCCTGCATCCGCTTCAACAAATAGAACCAGATGGCTGCCAGGGCAATCCAGGGAAGCAGATTGAGCAAATAGCCCAGCCAATCCATTGACTTCTCACGAAAATCGTATTTGATTCCGGCCTTGTCCCATTGACTCAACATGTCCTTATTTACAAAGGGAAGCATAACCTTAAATCGTTTAAAATTAACAACCCGTCCGCCTTCTTTGGTGGCGTTCTCATGCTTTAAAATGCCATGAAATTCGTGGTCTTTTATGACAGCACGTTCGATTTCATTGGCCTCCAGCAAATGTATGTATTCGCTGTAGCTAATCCCTTGTTCACCTTTTCGCCCCAGATTGCTGAAAGCTTGCGCAAACAAGATTGAACCCAGAATAATTAAAATCCAGATTGTAATGGATCGTGAGTAGCGTTTCCACCCGCCATTTTCGTCATTGGGGGCATTGTTCCCGCCTGGCGCATTTCCCTTCTGATTTTTCGGTCGCTTGGGAAGCGTCGGACGTTTAGGTGTCGTTTTTCTACTCGGTTTATCGGTTTTTAACTCAATTGTTTCAAAATGATTAAACATCTATATCACTCCACTTTGCTTTCTTTTTCAATGTAAATAGCGCGCAAATTGCGCAGCTTTTGTTTGTAATCCAATCCGTAGCCAATAACGAATTTATCGGGAATTTCAAATCCCACATAGTCAATTGGTGCGGCAATGGAATTATCCCGTTTTTTCAATAAGAGCGTCACAAATTTCAGAGACCGCGGTTTCATTGCCGTAATCATTTTCCGCATGTATTGGATGGAAAGACCTGAATCCACAATATCTTCCACGACAATTAGATCCCTGTCTTTGATCTCGCAATCCAATGCCTTGAGCAAGGAAACATTCCCGCTGGAAATTTTTTCATCTCCGTAACTCGAAATTTTAAGAAAGTCGATCTCACAATCGATAGGAACTTCACGAATCAAATCAGCCAAAAAAATGAAGCTGCCATTCAGAACCCCAACAAAAATGGGCACGCGGCCATCGTAATCTTCGGCGATTTGACGCCCCAATTCTTTGGTACGCTGACGAATGCCTTCTTCCGAAATATAGACTTCGAACTCTTCCTTTTTTAAAACGTCTTGCAACAAATTTTGTTCGTTTCGCATATTAAAACCCTATTTTTTCAACTGTTAACTTAAGGCTTTTTGTGGTAGCGTTTGTCACCCTGAAGCGATTGTCCAATCGATGCCCGCAAATCCAAACAATTTCGCCATCCGCTGTAAGCACCAGAATGCGGTCTCTTTCATGAAAAGGAATCTTTTTATCAATTAAAAAGTCAGAGACTTTTTTTTGCCCCCTCATTCCAAGAGGAAAAAACCGATCGCCTTCACGCCAGGGCCGGAGAAACAAGTCCTTACCTTGAAGCAACTTCCAATCTACCCATTCAACTGTCGTATCCCTAACAAAGTGGTGAAATTCTTGCGGATCAGAACTGAACTGTGTCCAAAAAATGACACCATAGTCACTCAGTGTGTATTTTCGTTCCGGCTCAACGGCTAATCGCAATTCCAGCGTCGGCTGATTCTTTTGAATAACCAATCCAGAATGGTCAATCAAAACGGTGACAGTTGAGCTAACCGGAATTTTCCGTCCCTTTTTACCTTTCGCTGCCAGTGATAACAGAGCATCGTACATATCAAATGTCAGATACGAATTTGTAATCCCCATTTTGGTCAAACACTCTCTCAAAATATATTTCTTTATTATATTAAAATACTTTGAAAATTTACCAATATCAAGGATAATTTTTGATTGATTTTGTAAAAGAATACAGTCTTGCGTAGACTCGCGAGCCATTGCAATCAGGTAAGACTCGATTTCTGAAAAGACCGTTCCCATGCGGCTGGCGTGTTCCACAATTTCCGTATTGAAATGTTCCTCCAGATAAGGAAGTAGCTCGTGGCGAATGCGATTTCGCCGATAGCCTACATCTGCATTTGTGGAATCCTGCCGAAATTCAAGTCCTTTTTCATTTGCGTAACGAAGAATTTCTTCGCGCGAGGCCCAGAGCAGCGGCCGAATGAACGGCCCTCTTTTTACGGGGATTCCACTTAAGCCTTTCATTCCGGCACCCCGCAAAAAATCGGCAAGAATGGTTTCTGCCTGATCGTTTTTCTGGTGGCCGAGAGCCACTTTTTTAAATCCGGTTTGAGTCAAAGCCCATTCATAGAACTGGTACCGAACCTCGCGCGCGGCTTCTTCCAACCCAAGCTGGTGCTCGTCTTGATAGGCCGGAACATCCCGCTTTTCAAAAATAGCCTCCATCTGCAGGGTTTGAGTCAGCTTCCGTACAAATGCTTCATCCTGATCGGCTTCCGTGCCCCGAATGCCGTGGTTCAGATGAATAATTTTCAGGCGCAGTTTCCACTCGGATTGGACCCGACGCAGCAGGTCCAACAAAACCACCGAATCCACACCGCCGGAAACGGCCACCAAGAGAGCGTCTTCCGGTTCAATAAGCTTTTGCTCGCGGGTGAAATCCTTGAATTTTTTAAAAAATTGCCAGTTAAATTGCATGGCTGTAATTAATGAAAATTTTAAGGAAATTGCAACTCTTTTATAAAATGAAATCGACTCTCAAAGAAATGTTTTTTGAAATTGCTTTGGGAAATAAAAAACCCGGCAATTTTAAAACTACTGCCGGGTGAATTGGGAAAAAGAACAATCAGCGTATTAGCACCACTTTCCGTACCGCTCGAAATGTTCGGCCTCCATTCGCAGAGAAACGAATAAAGTAGAGACCTCCCGGCAATCGAATGCCAGTCTTGTTCATTCCATTCCAATCAAATCGATATTGCCCAGCAGGCTTTTGCTTCAGATTCCACTCCGACAGTTTCTGACCGAGAACATTGTAAACCGCGATTTTTACATCCGCCGGACAGGCCAGATCGTACGAAAATGAAAGTTCCTGACTGAATAATGCCGGGTTGGGATACACCGGAGAACACGCAAAACTTCTGGGGAGTTGTTTTTTCTCTTGTGAAATCCCAAGATTCTCTGAACCGGAAAGGAAAAACAAATCCAGTTGGCCATCCAGATTCACATCCAGGGCGTCAAATTTGCCGTCAAAATCCATATCAATCCGATCGAACACGCCGTCGCCGTTGGTGTCAAAGGCGTCGTACTTTCCGTCGGCGTTGAGGTCGGCGGCATCCGGCGTACCATCGCCGTCCAGATCGCTGAGAATCAGGTCGATTTTCCCATCCTCGTTGGAATCCACCTTGACCAAATTGTAGCCCATTGAATCGCCACTCGCGGCATAGAGGAATGTATCAAACACCTTGTCTTCGTTGGAGTCCAGCAGAAGCACTTCCGCCACGCCGTCGCTGTCCGGGTCGCTCAAGGCAAAAAAGGCCTTCGTGCTGTCCGTCGCCGTCTTCTTGCACAGCAGATGTCCTCCGCCAATGGACGGTGGAATTTTGGAGGCGTCGACTTTGTAAATGCCCTTGTTTCTATCCACCGGCACAAGAGGAATAATCTGGTCGGGAATGCCTCCCACAAATTTGGACGTCCACGAGCGTCGGAACCAGCTCCAATTTTTGGAATCCTTGGCGAACACCTTGCCGCTCACCACAATGTATTTATTTTGCCCGGTCTCATCCTCAAGAACGGTGCTAATCTGCCCCACGCCCTCCACCGTAATTACACGGTCTTTAATAATCCAGAGATCCGTACGGGCTTCAGGGGGGTTGGGTACGTAGGTGGTGTTGTCTTTCCGGACACGGTAAAGCTGGCCCTGTGCCGAAATCGCTTTTTTCACATTTTTGATTCCTGCTTTCAGTGTTCCCGTAATCAGGTCTGTGCTGTAAATTTTGCTGACAATTCCAGTTTGGTCCACCTTTTCAATCAATTTCCCCACACCATCCATTGCGTTAATGGCTCCCTTTTCCTGCTCGCCAAGCAGCGGTGGATCTTTTCGCACATCTTTTTGTGTGAAAAGCACCCCCGCCTTGCTTTGCCCCGGCGATTTGTAAATAGCCACCCCATTTTGGGCCTTGCTCAGCTGGAAATCCACCGGGGGCGAAGGGCAATGCTTTTCCCGGAGAAGATCGTTCAGCGTGTCAGGAGGCGTGGCCACTAATTGATTCATTCGCGCAGCAAATGTGGCCGAGTCGTAATCGGTTTGAATGAGGCCGTCCAATTGGGTGTTGATTAGCCATTGGGGATCCGAACCGGAGTTCAGCCAATTCATGAGATCGCTGTTGTCCCCAAAAGCGCCAGCCAGTGAGGAAAGAATTCCCTGGGCGGCAATTTGCCCAAAAAACCGCCGAAACAGTTTGGCCTTGGCCTCCGGGGAAGCGCCCTGGAGCTTTTGCCCCACGGTGTCCGCCGCCTCGGGTGAGATGGCGTCCAAAATGTCCGATGCGGCAGCATCCTGCAAGAGCGAATCCTCCCGCGTCACTTCGGGATGTTTGTACCCGGGATCCAAAGGATCCAGAGGATTGGTACCATTTAGCACTTCGGTTCCGTCCAAAATTCCGTCACCATCCGTATCCGGATTGAGACGGTCGGTTCCCCAGACATCTTCCTGACTATTGATCAATCCGTCCAAGTCGGCGTCCGCTTCTTCGTCATTGGGATCGATCGAAATGTAGGGCTCGAAAGGAATGGTGTAGTCCGGATTGGGCGTCGTGTGAATGGCCAGAATGACGCCGTCGGACGGACGTCTTTCGTTGAAGTTGTAACCGGGGAAGTACACCGACGTGGATTCATCAAACTGAAAAATATGGGGCCCTCGGGAGCCACCCCAGTAATTCCATGTAAAGTCACTCCAGGCAAGAAGCTGATTGCTCACCCAAAATCCCAGAGCTGTATTGACAAAAGAGCACTCATTGATGTTTACCTCAGCGCCGGCCGAATCCTGTACCGCCAGGCCAAAGCCTCCCTTGCCGTCAAAACGGCATTTGTAAATAGAAACC
>CAZMRE010000155.1:0-5487 GCA_964568545.1 uncultured Deferribacteres bacterium
ACCCGATGCTGGACACCCCCTGCCCCGCTTTTATTTTTCTCTTGCTGAATAATAGGTTTCAGATCGGGCGTTCGAATAGCCACGCCAGCTTTCCGCAAATTTCGATAAACAGCTCTTAAATGGGTCACAAAATTTTCATCAAAAATCGGATCTGCTCCGGAATTCTGATCCTGCCCGTACCACCAGAACCAATCCGAGCCCTCCGCTGCGTACATCTCATTCCAGGCAGTGTAAACGGCTTTTACCCGCGGAGAGGCCTCCAGAGGTAACTCTTTTGCGGGATCGGGTGGGCGAATACCGCTATTTTCCAGATCGCGCCGCACGCGTCCCAGCATATCCCATGCCCGATTTTCTTCAGGCTCCCCAATCCAGGTTTCAAAATCCGGAGAAAACCAGCAACCGGGATAAAGCGTATCGATGGCCGTCATGGCTTTTATGGGGTGCGCGGGAATATGCCGGTACTTGTTCCCAAGAATGTATTCGCTGGGCGTCACGGAAATGAGCCAGCCTTTTTTTTGCTCGTCTGAGATCCGTTGGTACAGCAGATTCTGAAAACGAACACCGTCGTTATCTTTGGTAAACCACTCCCAGGCGTTTTCGCCATCCATTATCATTGAAAGAATGCGTTCGCCTTTTTTCGGCTGACAGGACTTAAGTACGTTGAAAAAAGCGTCCACATTTTTCTGCGCGGTTCGATGGGCGTAATCAAAAGCCACCTGATCAGATAGCCTCCAATCCCTGAAGAAAATAGCCAATTGCTTCCCCGTTTTCCGGTCCGCTAATTTGTAGGGGCGAAACAATTGATCCTGCGTAAGTTGCGCCAGAGAATCCTTTCCCAGCGATTTCATGAGCACATGAGGTCCCGTGGCAATCCAGAGAATGCCCGATTCCGCAAATATCGGAACCACAGCCTGAGCGACAGCTCCCTCCGCAGGCCACATTCCGTAAAGATTGTCGTGGAAAAGGCGCTTATAATAATGTTTCCCTTTTAACACCTGCGCCAGCGCATCCTGCGGATAGTTAAACCGGGTTGGCAGGGAATCATTCGGCTGGCAAATCTTTGCCAGATCGGAATCGTAGATCAAGGGCAAGATCGGATGATAAAATGGGGTGGTAATAATTTCCACCTGGCCCTTGGGTACTTCGGGATGGTACATCACTTTTTGGTGAATGGCCACGATATTCATCATAACCTTGAAGGCTTCCACCACCATTCGTTGACAATCTTTTTCCGAAATATCGTGCTTTAGGATGAAGCGATCGTCCGAATCGTCGTTGGGTGTACCATTATCATCGTAGCGAACAAAATCCGAAAGATCGACAGTCATTTCATTGGCGTAGGTATTCCGCAAGGGCATCTTAATGGGACCTTTTAGAAACCGGGGATCAAAATTAGCAAGATAAAAGAAAAATTTGATCCGCCTTAAATCCTGAAGCGTGTAGGTGGACGGGTCCTTTGTCCCGGTCAACGAGCCAATTTTCATTCCTTTTGGAATTAGCTCCCGGTACTGTGGAAATCGTCTGATGATTGGCTCCGAAATAGAAAAGCAATTCCAGACCTGCTTTCCACTCTTGTTGTAAAGATAATCCAGATCGCTGGAATTGTAGTCCTTGGCATTTTTCAAAGCCAGATCAATCCAGGGATCGGTGTGCCCTTTCCATTCAGCCCAAAATTTCGGAACATCGATGGTATTTTCTGCCGTATTTACGAATCGACTGAGTCTGACAATGTAATAGTCAAGAATCTGGTGAAGAAGAACCGGTGTGAGATTGATTGTGGCGTGCACATCCGGATACTGTTTTAATGTGTAGGCCATATCGAAATAATCCTTTGTGGAATGCGTCCGCACCCAGGGGCCAATCAATTCATCTTTGTCGGCATTGTAATACGAGGGCTGATGTTGATGCCAAACAAGATTCAAATACAGGGTTCCCTTGGGCGTATTCGAACAGGATTGTATCCAAATGATTATGCCGGTTAAGATTATCAAAATTAAGCCTGTTTTGACCTTCATTTTTTCCTCTGTTTTATTTTTTTCCACTTCAATCAATTCACAATTGTGTGATTTATTTTCGCCAGATCTCTTTCCTTCTTCTCGGACAAAAGATGCCCCAAAGTCTCCAGCTCGCCGGGTTTCATCTCAATGACACAGTCGTCAATATTCACACCGTACCGCTGACCAAAAACGGTGATATCCAAAACAATGTGATTAAGGGCAATGGCAATTAGGGCTTTATTACGCGTCCAGGCAACCTTTTTGGGGTGATCCACATCGGCTTCACCCATAATAAGCTCTTTTTGATCCACACAAAGGATGATTTTGTGATCCCAGATTTGCTCAAGGTCCTTTTCCTTCAGATTATAATCCAGCATACGGCCAACTGAGAAAGGAATCTCCGTAAATGAAAAAATAACAATTTTGACCCCACGTTTTTCGGCCTCCTGAAGATCTTTTTTCAGCAGAAGGGCTTCCCGCCGCCAAACGGACAGGTAAATGGATTCTCTGGCTTCCTGAATCAATTCTTTCGCCTTCAGGATTAAATTCTCATAACCCACTATGTTCCACAAATGATCCATTTGCTGGTTTGATTCAAGAGAACTAAGCAAAACCTTCAGCTCTTCAATCTTCTTTTGAAAGCGATTTTCAAGGATGCGAAACAATTGTTCCGGCGGAAGAGGAATGTAGCGCTTGGGCTCCGAGTGAATGGCATTGACGAAGCCCTCTTCTTCCAGTCTTCGGATCACATTATAAATGGCCGATCGCGGAACACCTGAATATTTGCTCAACTCGTACCGGGTTGCAGGATTATTTTTTAAAAGATAGATGTAGGTTTTCGCTTCGTAAGCCGTAAAACCCAATTCTTTCATGACTGTTACAATTTTTTCAATCATTTTTGCAAAATCCCTTTGTTTTTTTAACCCTTAACACTTCCAAGGGTGAGTCCTGAAATCAACCAACGGCTCAAAAATAGGAACAAAATAATGACAGGAATGCTTACCACAACGGCGCCGGCAGCGTAGAGTCCCCATTCCGTATCAAAATTCGATTGAAATTGTTTGAGTCCCAGAGGCAGGGTAAATAGCCTTCGGTCATTCAAAATAACGGCCGCCACCAGGTACTCCGACCAGGAACCCATAAACGAAAACAGCGCGGTAATTGCCAGCGCAGGCGACGCCAATGGCAGGACAATCCGATAAAATGCCCCGAATTGTGACGAGCCATCGATCCGCGCTGCCTCCTCCAGACTCACAGGAATCGTGTCGTAGTAGCCTTTCATTTGCCAGATACAGAACGGCAAAACCGTTGCCGAATAGGCAATCACCAATCCCAAAAACGTGTCGTACAGGTGCAAATGAATCAGCATCACAAAAAGCGGAATGAGCAGCATGGTTACGGGAAACATTTGCGTTGTAATCACTGAAATCATCCCGAATTCCCGCCACTTAAAATTGAAGCGGGAAAAAGCGTACCCGGCTGTCGAAGCCAGCCCGACTCCCAGTATGGTCACCATTCCCGAAACAATCGTACTGTTGAAAAGCCATCGCAAGAAAGGCTTTTGGGTGAACAAAATTCTGTAGGATTCCAGCGTGGCGTTCTTCGGAATTAAACGAAGCGATGTTGTGTGCAGGAGATTCCCCGGCCGCAGGGAAATGGAAATCACACGCAAAATCGGGTACACAGCAATCACGGTAAAAATTAGCAAAATTGCGTAGATGAGCGTCGTCATCCACCAGGGATCTTTTTTCAGGCCACCTTTTGCCATCAATACACTCCTTTTGTCCCTTTGGTTTGTTTGATAAACTTTACGCTGAACAGCAGCAAAATTCCAAAAATCACCATCGACAGCGCCGCCGCATATCCGTAACGGTAATAATTGAACACCGCTTTGTACACGTACGACACCAAAATGTGCGTGCTGTCCGCCGGTTGTCCCCCGTTGGAAACCAGCCAGATCACATTGAAATTGTTGAAGGTCCATATAATTCCCAGAGAAATGGCGGGAATCATCACCGGTTTCAAAAGCGGCAAGGTGATTTTTTTCAATTGCTGCAATCGTCCGGCCCCATCCACCTCGGCTGCCTCGTACAGTTCCCTGGGAATGCTCTGAAGCCCTCCCAGGGCAATCACCATCATGAATGGAAATCCCAGCCAGATATTTGTGATGATAACCGCCGCAAATGCTCCGATTGGCGTCGACAGCCACTGAATCTGATGAACGCCAAAATACTTCACCAGAATCAGATTAATAGCCCCGTACCGGTAGTGAAACATGCCGCGCCAGGTAAGTGCCGTAATGTATTGGGGCACCGCCCAGGGAAGAATGAGAAGCGTGCGAATAATGGAACGACCGAAAAGCGGCCGATTCAACAAAAGCGCCAAACTGACACCAATCGTGACGTGGAAAAAAACATTAACGCCGGTCCAAATAATTGTTTTTAAAAGAACCCAATAGAACAGTGGCTCGGAAAAGACGGTAACATATTGCCTGAAACCAATGATTCTCCAGTCCCGAAAATGCATTAAACTCATGTTGGAAAGCGACAAAACAATATTGTATAAAAACGGGTAGAGAATGACGAAGCCCATCACCAGAAAAGCCGGAAGTGTGTAATAATACGCTGTGCGGTTCTTTTTCAGATCATACAAATAATCCTGAATGGTTGCGACAATGGTTGCCATTTTATTTTTTCATCTCCCGGATTTTCTGGATTGCATTTTCCTGCATTTGCTTGGCAGCCTGTTTGGGTGTAAGCGTGCCGGCAAAAAGGGACTGGTAAGCCGGCCGCATGGCATCCCAGATGGCCCGCATTTCCGGTTCGATTGGCATGGGACGCGCAACAGACAGTTGGTCAAGGGAACGCTGAATGAGATGATTATTTTTCACCAAAGAACTCTCCCGTGCCTCTTTTCGTGAAGGAATGGTATTCAGATCAACCGAAAAACGCAGCTCCACCTCTGGCGATGTGAGATACTTCAACAAATCAATCACACGTTTTAATTTCAGACCGTGCGCATTCACATTCACCGAATATCCCTTGGGAGAAAACATCGGCGTCGGCCATAATCCCGTCTGGCTCACCTTTGGAATTCGTGCCAGATCAAAATCGATGCCTGCCTTTTTGTAACCTCCCCATGACCAGGGACCGTTAATAATCATGGCAGAATGCCCCTGTTTGAAAAGCGCGTCAGCCATGTCGTAGTCGCATTCCAGAGGAACGATTTTGTATTTGTTCCTCAAATCAAGAATAAACTGGCAGGCCGCTACGGTTGCGGGCGTGTCCAATGTGGGGCGGTTCAGACTATCCATCACCCAGCCTCCAAATCCCCCCAAAAAAGGAACAAAAAAGTACGGTTCAATGTAATTCCAGGCCAAAGCGTACTGATCGATTCGCCCATCTCCATCGAAATCTTTCGTAAGCTTCTTCCCCATTTCAATGAGTTCATCCGTCGTTTTTGGGGGAACGGGCACCAATTTTTTGTTGTA
>CAZMRE010000156.1:0-5430 GCA_964568545.1 uncultured Deferribacteres bacterium
CTTTCGGTACATCACACGAAAAGATTCACAGCATCCACTCACCGAGTGACCGCCTACAGGTGGTTGTTGAGTTTCGTCAAAACACAGACGTATCGAGGCGACCCCGACAAAAAGCGGTCGTTTCGATACGATCCGCCAACCGGCAAATCGCTCAACGACCGGGAAGAATATTTCCCTGTTGTTAATTAAAAATAGCATCCCGCTTGTGTTTTCTGCAACCCAAAATAATAAATAAAGTTTGTCTTTATAATAGAAACCGATTTAGGGTTTCTATTCAAAAATGGTGACGAGCCACATGACAAACAAACCTGCCAGAAAAACCAAAAGACTCTCCTTTCGGTGCTTAAATCGGCTGTGGACTTCGGGCAAGAGATCATCTGCAGCCACATGCAAAAAAGTACCTGAAGAAAATGCAATGAGATAACCAATTATTGTGGTGGAAGTGTGCGCTGCAAAAAAGAAGGTTCCCAATGCTCCCACCGGAATCATAAGTGAAAAAATAAGGATAATCAAAACAATGGAATTGATTCCGTAGTTTTCCTTAACCAGAATACTGGACAGTGATAAGGATGCAGGTAATTTGTGAAGCAATACCGCCAGAAAAACGACCAGGCCAAGCCTCGGAATCATAATACCAGCTCCCAGTGAGATTCCCGTAATAAGGCTATGTAGCGAAAGACCGAAAAAAGCAGCAAGTCCAACATGATGATATTCGCAATGATCAGCGGGACAAGGATGGATCATTATAAATTTTTCAAGTATGTAGAGGAGCAAAAATCCCAATAGGGCTGGCACACCTAATTTGGAGCCAATATATTCCGACGAATCGGGAATCATGTGTAAAAAAGCGGCACCCAATAAAATGCCTGCTCCGAAACTAATGAAAAGGTGAATGACGAGCGAACGCCAACGGAAAAACAAAGGAATAGCACCACCGGCCCAGGCTGTCAGCATAATAATAATCAGGTAAATAAGCAGAGTTCCGAGATGACCATCCATTTTATTCTCCTATCGATGTAAACTCTCTAAAAGCAATTTTTTGAATTCCCGCGGATTTTTAATCCGGCTGGGTTAATATTTCAGCCAAAGAAAACAAAACCTAATCAGAATAATTCTCAATTCATTTAAAAAATATAATAACAATATGCACAATAATGCAAATAATATTTGCAAAAATCAGGTTTCGGTTAAATTTTTCAGGCAGGATTTGACTTGGGGACGTATACCAAAGTTATGTGATGATTCAAAACCATTGAAATGGTTTTTGTCTTTTTCTGCCTCAGAAGCCCACGACTTAGGTCGTGGGCCAGCGGAAAAACAAAAAAATAGAACCGCTTCAGCGGTTTCGAAGACCTCATGAAAAAATGCGATATTTTTTCGCTGCGGTTTCTAAGCAAAAGAAAGTTAGGAAGTTTTTTTACCGCAAATTTTTTTACACGCCAATCCATTTATTTAAAAAATAGCCGATTCCAAATGAGATAAAAGCCACGCCCAAGCTAATAATTGCCATTTCCAGAAAACGCTTCCAGAAAGGCTGATCCTTTGTCACCGACACAAAAAATGTGAAAATGAGAATAATGCCGATGCCAATAGACAATGTGATCGGTAGTGCCGTGTAGGGGCTGCCAAAAATAAAGTAGGGCGCCACCAGCAGAAAAACTGTGAAAATGTAGGCGATTCCGGTGTAAACCGAAGCCCGCAGGGGATTGGCTTCCCCCTCCGCCTTCTTTGACAGATATTCGGAGGTCATCATTGAAAGTGACGCCGCAATGCCCGTAATTAGCCCCGCGAGGGCAATTAGCCGGGATTTTCCCAGGGCAAACGTCAGCCCTGCCAGAGCACCCGTTAGCTCCACCAGGGCGTCGTTCAACCCCAGAACAATGGAACCCACGTAATTGAGTTTTTCCTCCTCAATTAAATTGAGCAGGTACTTTTCGTGCCGGTCCTCATCGCTCACAATGCCTGCCGTTTCAGGCAAGCGATCCACAATTTTCTGGTAATCGTCCTGCGCGTGAACCTCACCCATTTCCATGAGTTTTACGGCGAAAGTCAGGCCAAAAATTTTCTGCAACAGGGCGTAAAAGCTAACCTTGATCCAATTGGGTTTGACGTTCACGCCCGTGTATTTTCCCCAAGTACGGTAATGCCCCAATTCTTCCTCGGAAATCTGCCGCAAGACCTCTTGATTTTTTCCCTTGGCACGCCGCGCCAATTTGGCGTAAACATGGTGTTCGGTAATTTCTTCGCGTTGAAATTCCAGCAGCAGATTTTTCAGGTCGCTATCTAAAATCGCTTCTTTCTCGATTTTCAGACTCTCCTCAATTTTGAATTAGTCAGCCCGTTCGGCAGTGAGATCTCTGATTTTCCCTTCGGCAAAGGCAGTTGCGGCCACTTCCACGGCAGGGATGTCCGTTAAAACAACCTGTAATCCGGCGCCTCGAAAAGCCTCTACGGCACCGGATCCCATTCCGCCTGCAATCAAAACGTCACAATCTGAAATAGCTGCGGCCATGGATTGGTGACGGTCCATAGCATCTCCGCCGTAGCCATGCCGTCCCTGTGCATCCAAATGCTGCTCATTGGATTCCTTGGCGGGATCGCGGTTGGGGTCGTAATGACCCACGGTCCGGTCGCGCATTTCTTTACCGACAACCTGACCATTTTCAATTGTGTACACTGAATAATACCGAGAACGCCCAAAATGTTGGCTTACAAAATTTCCGTCGTTCGTAACAATGGCAATCTTCATTAAACACTCTCCTTTGAATTTGATTATTATTTCGTGTCTGAACAAAAACCTAACACAAGCTTCCGGCTTGTGAAATCTGATTTAGCTAATTTCCTGTTTCTAAAAGTAAATTAATGCAAGCAAGATGCTTGCCTTACATTTTTCAAGTCTTTTCGTTCAGACACTATTTAAAGAATTTAACATTTTAAAAGTCTGCTTCGATTTTGTCAAGATCAAAATAGTCCTTGCGAATCCGAACCTTTTTGATGGCTTCCGGAAGGAAGCCTTTGGAGTGAACGGTGTAATTATTGAAAAGCCGAAGCACGCCCAGGGCAAAGCCAAGTCCAATCACGGCACCCAGGGAATCGAAAAGAACAGGGCTGGAAGAACTGGAAAATGTCTCCCACAAATATTGAAAACCGAAATATCCGCCGATAAAAAATATAATTGGAAAGAAAAAAATCATGCCCATGGCAAGATACAATTTTCTGGTGCTCATGCCCACTTTCAGCAAATCGCCGGGTTTGGCGTCGGTTTGGGTGTCTATCCAGACCTCGAAAAAGTCGGGTTTTTCAATATGTCCCGGTACTGTGCAGGTGCTGCAGGCAGAAAGACGCGCCGCCTGAATTTTAACTTTGTCCCCCTTGACCTCCAGCACCTTAACCGGGTCTTGCGCAAAAATCATTTATTTGTTACCTCCAGTAAACGATCGATTAATACCGAAAAAGGATCTCCTTGCTCGTTATTCGAGAGAACAGAGGGTTCTCCGGTATCACTTTTCTTACGAACCTCCAAATCGATGGGCAGGCTTCCAAGAAAATCAACCTTAAGAGCCCGGGCTAATTTTTCACCTCCGCCACTGCCAAAAATGTCGTACACGCGCCCGCTTTCGGGACACAGAAAACCGGACATATTTTCAACCACGGCAATTTTTGGTATCTTTAGTGATCGTGCCATCATAATCGCACGGCGGGCATCTTCAACAGCAACCTCCTGGGGTGTTGTAACCACAATGGCCAGGGTCGGATGCATTTTTTCTGCCAGCGTTAGCACCTCGTCGCCAGTGCCGGGTGGTAAATCTGCCAGAAGAAAGTCCAAATCGCCCCATTCCACATCCGACAAAAATTGCAGGATCAAATTGCTCCGCAGGGGACCTCGCCAGACGACCGGCGTGGTTTCGTCAATCAGAAAGCCGATCGAAATCACCTTAACCCCGAATTTAAGCAGAGGAAGAATTTTACCATTTTCACCCTGAGGTGCTTCGTTCAATCCAAACATCTTTGGAATATTGGGGCCAGTAATGTCGGCATCGAGCAGACCCGCCGAAAATTTCTTTTGAACCAGCCCAACGCTAAGATTCACCGTGACCGTTGATTTCCCAACACCGCCCTTTCCGCTGAAAATAACGAGACGATTGGCGATTCGTTCCATATTTTTTTGGATCTCGCGGTCCTGCACCAATTTCTCACCAAAGACCTGGAGTTTTTCGTCTGATTCTTTTTTATGAAAAAAACCCATCTAAACAAGTCCTGAATTAACCTGTGGAAAAATAAAATCGTCTGCACAATTCAATGAAAATTCTAAATTCCAGCCACTAAATCACAAATGAATTCCAGGCAACAATGCCCAAAACAAACAACCAACTCCAATTCGCGAAAACTTTAGGGCACTATTTTTTGTCCCGCAATTTGCCGCACTTAGGCGGAAAAAAACTGCTGCCGCTTTTTAAAAAACTCTTGCAGCATTTCCTTGGCCAAATCCAGGATTTCCAATACCCGCTTATCGGCGATCGAATAATAGATATTGATGCCCTGCTTGCGGCCTTCAATCATACCGACTTCCCGAAGCTGCGAGAGATGTCGGGAAACCACACTCTGATCTATTTCCAATTCTGGCACCAATTCGCAGGAGCACATCTCCTTGTGGCGAAGCAATTCCAAAATTTTGATTCTCTGATCACAAGCTAAAGCCATAAAAAACCGGCTTCCGGGATTCGACATTCGCATTCTTTTTGGCATCATTTCTCCTTTATTATTGCATATTTGTGCATTCAATTTAAGAAAAAAATAAGCGGGATTCAAGCAAAAACTGAGGAAAAGTCAATCGATGGGAATTTGAATGATCACTTTGAATTGAAGGGTGGTAGAATTGAATTCATAATTCGTTTCCGCCTTTTAAAATATCTTGCATGCAAGAGTACATTTCCAAAACCAATATTTGTACAAATTATGCGGATTTAGATGCGATTGGCTTTAATAAATCTATCGTTGCTATTTTTAGCTATTTAATTAATTTTATCCCAGATTCGGAAAATCCAGATTTTTGGCCAAAATATGGGCCCAGATGGGGGTGCATTCCCTCTTAACCCTGTGGTAATAGGGTTAATGCTGGGAAGGATGCTGAAGCGCCATTTGTTTAAGCACCATTTACGGTGCTTCCCGCGTTAGGCCCTTCATTTACGGCGGGCCATAGCAATTTGAAGGACCTTTGGCTCATTTTATAAATCCAGGTTTAGTAAAATCAATTCGTGACAATTGCTGAAATTAGAGGGAGATATCCTTTTTGGACTAAACTCACTTATGCATAAGAAAACAAAAGCCTCCCGAATGAGAGGCTTTCGTAGACTACAGTATTTTTGATTCTGGCGAATTTATTTGTTTCCACCCAAAGCTCCAAAACCAGCAATGGCGACCAAAATGCCA